>JAVYLC010000039.1:0-17198 GCA_038741355.1 Nitrososphaerota archaeon | reverse complement strand
GGGCTCTAACACTAATTTCTGTCTTTATCTGCCCTGTGGTAGAATTCTCGCGGTGGGTAGATACTGAGAAGGAAAAGAAATCCGCTCTTAAAAAACTGCAATTTCGCAGAGGTTGGCAGGACAAGGGTAAGCAAAAAGACAAGTATGAAATTTAGAAACGTTGCGGGCGTCCAAGCTATTATAGGAGAAGGCCTTTAAGCCCGTCTACCTGACAACTTCCACGTCTGGCGACTAGTGGGTGGTCAGAGCTCCCCAGAGTATGAAGGCCGCTACACTAACCATTACGACGCCAAGCCATAGCTTCGCTAACCCATGCCTACTCATAAGCCATCTGCGTACCCGAGCTGCCACATGTTTGTCGGTACAAACCAGTAATATGGTTGTGGAGGGGGTTATGAAGAGTGTGTTGTATAGAAAGAGGTAAAAGAGATTTAAGCTTCTCTGCATAGAGAGGTTGGACAGAAATAGCGTATATATTCCGCCTGTACATGCGCAGGGAAAGCTATGCAATCCTGTAAGTACTCCCGCGCCTATAAGTGCTGGGAACGTCACCATTTTCGTCAACTGTACAGCACCCTTCTTCATCAAATATACAGCACCTTTTGCAAAGTATTCTGAGACATTATATATTGGCAACAGGCCTGGGTAAAAGTAATTTACTATGTTGGCGGATCCTATAAAAAGCATGATAGCGGCGCTGATTCTGGCTAATATGTGAGGAACAGTTGGGAACCCGGAGATAGATATGAGGAAGCCGAGTCCGACAACAAAGTACGATGCATATACTGCAGCAATAAAGGCAGCACCCATTAATAGGGTTTGGAGCCTACTCAAACCAAAAGTGAACATCAGAGATATTAGTAGAGCCGTTATACTAAGAACGCAGATATTGAGACCGTCAACCAAAGCAAGGGGCAACAGGTAAGAGATATCCGACATATCCCTTTTACGAATATCCAAGCCTTCATCCCTATATATATCTTGTCTAGACTACACGTGCATACCATCTTAGATACTTGTCATTTGTTGTGCATGTTAATCTTGAAAAATAATAAAGCATTTTTTAATAATTTCCTCCAGATGCTCTCTCCTATGTTGGTCTCATGCATACAAGATGAATGCATGGGAAAGTGTAAAAGATGCTTCAATAGTTTAAGGGACTCTTTCGGGGGGATATGATGACTAAAAATGCTGACCTCTGTAGGGCTACCGAAATTTGGAATTCAAAGCCAAAGCATATCCGTTACTGCCTACCGGTTATGTTTAGAGTCTGACAATCTTTATTTAGTTCTATTCGATATAGCTTTTTTGTGGCTATGGGAATGCGGCGTAGGAGGAAGAAGCGCAATGGCAGCAAATTGTCGACGGCGCTAAAAGTCGTCCTTCCGGTTATTTTATTCTCAGCATTTGTTGTCTGGCTTATTTGGCCTCAGCCGCCCTCCCAGATCCCCACAGCCACACTTGAGGGTAGGAAGCAGGTCCTCAACCCTGATCTGTTCAAAGGCGTGGTCAGGGAAGCATACATGACAGCCAAACAGTATCCAGAACTCCTTGAACAGATGAAGTGCTATTGTGGGTGCGATAACCCCATGCACACCCCCTACCACAGAAGCCTTTACGAATGCTTCACAGATACGCATGGATCCAACTGTCAGGTATGTGTGGACGAAGCAATTCTCGCAAGGAACCTCTACATGGAGGGGAAGGCGCCATCGGAAATAAGAACAATAATCGATCAAAGATATGCTTGATAAGTGCCTTGAACCAAAGCACATCGTTAACATGCCGCATTTGTAAAGCAAAACACTCTGTCATTCCCCCCGAGAGACGTTCGTTAGCTTCACGGTGAGGGCTCCCTTAAGACCTGATATAGCTTCTTACATAATCGCTATAATGTTTTTGCTTCTGATCGAGCAGTGCAGTTGCCGTAGAGGTCGATAGGTATCCAGCCCGCCAGCTTGATGAGGCTTGCGCTCGTACGACGCGAGGTGAGGAGTGAGGAGGCACCACTAAGAGTAGGTCAAACTCTGTCTCCTCAGCGTGAAAAGGAGTTTCTCTAATAATGTCTACACCCGGAGCACCATTTTCTCAGGAATGTGACCCCCCTCCGGAGGTTGGAAAGCCTCATTAAAAACACAATACACTCTTCAAACAGGATGATCCTACGTTCGTCAGGGAGACGCTTCTCCTACTGCACCCGTGTCTAATTCTCAAGCAGGTCCCGCAATGCTCGAATCGTTGTAGTAACTTTTTACGTTAAACTGTTCATTATTTATGGAGTCTATCTCTACGGCCAGTCACACAAGGAGGATAGATCCTTGATGGCCTCTGGCTATAACTGTGGAGCCAAGCCAAAGTGTGTTGCAGATAGTCTCTAGGTTTTTTTTGTATTAATCATCATGTACCTCTACTACTCTATTAATGACTCTTGCATTAGACTATGGACAGTTTCCTATCAACATAATGTCGTCTGCCCTTTAACCACTCTGCTTAAGACATAGGCGGTCAATAATATGTGATGTAGGTAGCCATAATGTTTTAATAAGAATCCAATCATCTTGTTGGCGGATGTACTATGGCTTTACAACTTGGAGATCTAAACGCTGTGAACAAACTGCTCAAATCTTGGGGGCTAATAACCCGTGAAGATGAAGCAAAACTTACAATACTTGGTGGTGGAGTATCAAACATCGTTGTAAAAGTCTCTACTGGTGAGGGTACCTGGGTTGTCAAGAAGGCTTTACCAAAACTGAGGGTTAGTGACGAATGGGTTGCTAAGCCTGACAGGGTATTAATTGAGGCTGCTTGTTTAAAGACAATAGCGAGGCTTATAGGTCAAGATTATGTCCCGAAAGTTCTCAAAATTGACGCAGTAAACTATGCTATAATGATAGAATATGCCGGTGATACTGCCAAGGTATGGAAGAGGGAGCTGTTAAAAAACGTGATAGATAGATCTATTACCTTAAGAGTAGCCCAAGATATTGCGAGGCTACATAACGAGTCAATGGGTGACGAAGAGACACGTACTATTTTCCGGGACACTGAGAATTTCTTAGAACTGAGGATTGACCCATATTTTATAACGATAGCTAAGCGTCACCCAGATATTTCTGGGAGAGTAAAAGAGGTGATAAGATTCCTCACTGATACCCGGCTAGCGCTTGTCCACGGCGATTTCAGCCCGAAAAATATCTTATTACTGGATAATGGTCGTTACTGGATGATCGATCCTGAACCCGCACACTTTGGTAACCCAGTTTTCGATTTAGCTTTCTGCTTAAACCATCTCTTCCTAAAAGCAATACACTTGGCATCGAATGAGGTGTTAGATGGTGCACGACTTTTTTGGGATGAGTATTGGAGCAGGGCCGAACTCGGCAATAAAGATGAATTAAAGAGGCAGACAGTGAGAACTCTGTCGTGCTTAATGCTTGCCCGTGTGGACGGGAAATCCCCCGCGGAGTATCTTAGTGATAAAGATAGACTCACGGTTAGGTCAATCGCCAAGCGTCACATAACATCCGCTACCAATGATATAGACGAAATATACATTAGTTTGTCAAGTTGTTTGAGATGAACAGGCGTCCTTTATGAGAATACGAAAAGTTCGTGGCCGTCAGATACTTGACTCGCGTGCCCACCCAACCTTAGAGGTTGATATAGAGCTAGACACAGGTGTCATTGGACGGGCAATCGCTCCTGCGGGAGCGTCAAAGGGAAGGCTTGAGGCACGGGAGCTGAGGGACGAAAACCCAAGTAGATGGGCGGGGCTAAGCGTCTTCAAGGCAGTCTCTATCATCAATACCGTTATCGACCGCGAGCTAAGGGGTACCAATGCTGAGTTAGAGGAGATCGATGGGCGGCTATTAAGCCTTGACGGTACAATGAACAAGGGTTGTTTGGGAGGCAATACCATGATTGCAGTCTCCATGGCCGCCGCTAGGGCCTTAGCCAAGGCCAACAGGCTCCCACTATACCGGTACCTCTCCCATCTCATCGGCACTGAGGAAATAGTTATTCCAACACCTATGGTCAACATAATTAGTGGGGGGCTACATGCTGGTGGAAACATGGACTTTCAAGACTTTATGATAATTCCACTTGGGGCAGATAGCTTTTCTACAGCTTTGGAGTGGGTTGCACGTGTTTACCACCGTGTGAGAAAAACCCTAAGAGAACTCGGGCATAAGGTGTTACTAGCAGATGAGGGTGGATTTGGACCTGATCTGCTGCACAAAGAGGCGCTGGATCTACTTGTATCAGCGATAAAAGAGTCACAGCTGAGCCCAGGTCAAGAAGTGGCCATCGCCATTGACGTGGCGGCATCACACTTTTTTAATCAGGGAGCCTATGTCTTAAAGTCAGAAGGAAAAACGTTAGACTCAAAAGGAGTTGTCGAGATGTTACAAGATCTATGTAGCCGGTATCCCATATTATCTGTAGAGGATGCTTGTTCAGAAGATGACTTGGATGGTTGGAGATATTTGACTGAAAAGTTAGGTGATAAATTACAGCTTGTGGGGGATGATTTATTTGTTACAAATCCGGGTCGCATATCACTTTGTGCAGGTTTAGGGATAGCGAATGCTGTCCTTATAAAACCAAACCAAATAGGAACTGTCACTGAGACAATAGAGGCTATAAAACTGTGTAAGGAAAGAGGATATGCCTGCATAATTTCTGCTAGGTCTGGAGATAGCGAGGATACTTTCATAGTGGATTTAGCGATTGGCAGTGGATCCGGTCAAATTAAGATAGGCTCAATTGCTAGGGGGGAGAGGACGGCAAAATATAATCGTCTATTGAGGATTGAGGAAAGATTGGGAGAGAGGGCGCATTACGCTGGCTTTGAGCCGTTTAAACGCTTCATAAAAGGCTGTGAAGATTAGGGGAACGGAGTCTCACGCCATCTGGTGGCGTTGGCCTTTATTACTCTGAGTGCGTTTTTGTATGCTATCTTTTCGATGTCTCCCTTAGATAATCCGCGTGACAGAAGCTCGCTCCAGAGGTTTCCGAACTTGGTGATGTCCTCTAGGCCGCTTGGCTCTTCAACGTGCATGATGCCGAAGAAATCAGTCCCTATTGCCAGTATATCTGGGCCGAAATTATCACGGACGTAGACTATGTGGTCGGCAACCCTTTTTACGTCTGCGTTTCCCCCCAAGGTTGGGTGGATCATTGTGATACCAATCACGCCCTTATTCCTCTCCAGAGCGTCAAGCTCTTCGTCGTCGAGATTCCTCACGTGCTGTTGTACGGACGCCGCATTTGCGTGACTAACAATCGCGGGCAGCTTCGAGAGATTCAACGCCTCGATGGTGCTCTTCTTGCTTGCGTGGGCCAAATCAACTATGACGCCTAGCTCGTTACACCGCTCCACTAGGTCCTCGCCATCACCCGTCAAGCCGTAGTCCCGCTTAGACATGCATGTAGCAGCATACTTGTTATCAAAGTTCCAGGTGATCTGAAGAGACCGCACCCCCAGCATATAAAACAGGTCAATATCCTCTACATCCTCAAGCGGCTCAGCCCCCTCAATCGCAATCAAAAACCAGGTCTTTCCATCTGCCTGCGCTTCTTCGAGGTCTGAAATAGTCCTTAAAAGTCTAAGATCGTTTTTATGAGCTGAAAAGAGGTTATAATACGTCTTGATATGTTCTAGGGTCACCATTGTGGGGGAGCGTATTCTCATCGCACCAACCTTTACACCATATCCCGTAACCTGTTGCCTCAGCCTCGACGGATTCTGCGTGGGGATTATGTGGGCTATTGAGGAGAAGACGATCCTCACATTGGCTCGCCTGAATTTGGGGATATCTCCATGCCTACCCTCTAAGTCGATGTCAAAGCTCTCTGGCTTAAACTTTAAACCATAGCCTCCGAGATAGTAGTACAGTGAAATGTCTTCATGCAAATCTATTAGTGGAGGGTTGAAACTTGTAGCCAAGGCTATGCTTATCAAGTTCTACACATCATTTTATACCTTTAGTTCTTGCTGGTTGAACTAGTAAATTCTGTCCTCTATTTTACACTGGGTTTTTAGTAGGTTATTACCGATTGGTATTCTCCGTATGGCTTTACTTTATAAGAATTAACTTTTTAACTAAGTAAGTCTCCGGACCCATGAAGATTTATGGCCCGTGGATTCAAAATAGGACTCGATGTCTCCTTCTGGATGGATAGTAGATATGCGATGCCCTTTCTAAAAGAATGTGAAAAGGCCGGTTTTGATTCTCTATGGTTCGGAGATCACTTCTTCCCTTGGCATCACTCATTCAAGCATAGTTTCTTCGTTTGGCCGGTTATGGCAGCTGCAGCTGAAAGAACTAAAAGAATTGCCATAGGCGTTGACGTGACAGTCCCAATTGGTGGTCGTTATCACCCTGCATTAGTTGCACAGGCTATAGGAACACTCTCATCGATGTATCCGGGGCGGATACTTTTGGGAGTAGGTTCAGGGGAGGCTATAAATGAAGAGCGATTCATGGGCTATTGGCCAAAGTGGAGGGAAAGGATTGAGAGGTTAGTGGAGGGGGTAGAACTAATTAGGAGACTATTCGTTGAACAAGATTTTTTCGATTTTAATGGGAGATACTTTAAGATGCATAAAACATTCCTATACGTAAAGCCTAGGGGGAAAGTGTCAATCTACTTCTCTGCCGGAGGCGCAAAGTCAGCATTCTATGCGGGACTTTATGGCGACCACTTAATGACTTATGGTACAGTGGAAAGATGTAGGGATCATATATTCCCAGCATTTGAGAGAGGCGCTAGAGAAGCTGCTAAAGATCTAAAAAGGATGGAGAAAGCAGTGTTAATCGGGGGCGCACTGGGTGATCCTGCTGCAGCAATTAAAAAGATAAGAAAGTATCATGCAGGTACTTTAATTAGTGAAAATTTTAACAAATCCGATCCCACAGAGATTGAGAATTCAGCACGTTTAATAACAAATGAACAAATACTTCAGAATTATTATTTATACAGAAAACCAGATGGACTTATTGAGGTTATCGATAAGTATCGGAAAATAGGAGTGACGCATCTGATCTTTACAGATTTTAGCGTATCACATATGCGAACTATAAAGGCGTTTGCAGAAGAAATAATTCCTTACTTCAAGGGAAAGTAATTTTTAATAGGGTGGTACACTTTTACGTGACCTTGCCTCTCGCAGCAATAGGCCACACCCTCTCTACTTTGTTTCCTCTCAGTCCGTAAAGAATGTCAAACTGGTTCACGCAGGGACACACATGGTAGGGAATGAACTCCAGCCTGTCACCCAGCCTGATTTTTTCATGAGCCTCGCCTCTAAGTGTGAGCCAGCCGTGCTCTTCTGAGAACTTGACAATCTCTACCCCCTCAACCCCTACAGCTACAGGATACCTATTCATATCAAAGTGAAATGTCTTAGAACCGGCATCTACTACACCCCTATCCGGCGATGGCCTGCTCATTACTGTAGTGAGCACATGTAGTGCACACGAATCAATGGTGGCCGCCTCTCTCTCTACGAGATAGTAGTCGTTAAAGACATACATGCCCGGCTGTAGCTCAGTTATCCCCTCAAACATGCTGCTGTATCTAACGGTCGCAGAGGATCCCACACTCACTTCATTAACCTCGATTCCTCTACTCTTCACAAGTTTGACTGATAAGAGTGTCTGTTCCATAGCTTTGTTTATGAGGGATATGCGTTCTTCCCTATCTCTAGGCGCGCCAGCATGTCCTTCATAGGCCATTATGCCGACAAGATATAGCCCTTCACTACGCGAGACTGCTTCTGCGAGATCTGGGGCTTTTTCAGGCGGTACACCGGTCCTATGCATTCCGCAATCCACGTCAACATAGACCCCCAATTCAAGCCCATGCTCCTTCATAATTTTGGATAACTCGCGGACATTATCTAAATGGTCAACAGCCACGAAAACATCTATCTTTTCTCTAAGCTTCGCTAGCCTAGGGAGCTTGAGTTGACCTACTACCTCGTTTGTTATGAAAATGTTGTCAAGACCGTTTTCGGCCATTACTTCCGCCTCACTTAACTTCTGTACACAGATCCCATTCCCTCCTTCCTCAATCTGTATTTTTGCTATTTCGGGAACCTTGTGTGTCTTTACATGAGGCCTAAGTTTCAAGCCTCTCTTCCTCGCAAGCTTAGCCATCTCTCTAATATTTCTAAGCATTACGTCAATATCTACAATGAGGGCCGGTGTGTCTATTTCTGCTTTATCCATGTCTAGATTACGTCAAAGGCGGGTGTATAAACTTTGTCGCAATCGGATTGTCGGAGAAACAGTAGAAAAATCGTGGGTCTTGTAAAGGTGCGTGCTACTTGTTTTAAAATAGTTTCCTTATTCTTGTGAGTATCTGTGACGCTAGTTTCTTTGCGTCTCGGCGGGTGTACATGCGCGTGTCTAGGACTAGGCATTGTTTGCCCTCTTCCTCGATTTTACTCGCCAGTTCTCTGTCTTTTACGTCTATTACCATTGTATCGATGATGTCTTTGTACAGTGTGTAGACTCCGTAGGCTGTGGGCTCGACTCCGAGCATTTGAAGCATCTTATCCGCTGGGCCCTTTATTGTCTTGCCGCCGATTATGGGGCTGACGGCAAATTTCTTCGCTGGGCTCTCTCTTAAAGCGTCTCTGAACCCTTTGAGACCGAGTATTGGTCCGATGCTAACTATCGGGTTGCTCGGTGCTACAGCTATTATGTCCGATTCCCGGACTGCTTGGATCGTGTCTGCGAGTGGCTCCGCCTCTTCTAGGCCCTCAAACCATATCCTTTTCGCCCCAAGCCTGTATCCATGTCTGACGAAATATTCTTGGAATCGCAGCACGCCAATCTCTGTCTCGACCATGGTCCTTACCGGATCGTCTGTCATAGGCAGTATCCTTGCCCTAATCCCTAAAGCTTTTCTAATCCTCTCGGTTACCTGTGACAGCCTGTAGCCCTCCCTCAAGAGTTTGGTCCTCAGTAGGTTCAGTGCCAGGTCTTTGTCCCCTATTTTGAACCAGTTCTCCAGGCCGAGTCTGCCGAGCATTTCGTTGCAGTTGAAAGTGTCGTTACTAATTCCCCATCCACGCTCCCAGTCACTGATTCCAGCCAGTGTGTAGAGGACGGTGTCTATGTCGGGGGAGACGTGGAGCCCGTAGAACTCCTCATCATCAGCTGTGTTGACTATTACTACAATCTCTTCGCTTTCAGGCGATTCGTCGAGGATGCCGGCCGCGAACCTCGCACCACCTACGCCGCCAGAGAGTATGGTTATGATACCGGCTCACCCCACACGTTTCTATAGGCGATCTCGCCGAGTGTTTTCCGGGTTTTGGGGCGTGTCCCTCCTAGATGTGCCACCTCGATTAGGGCTTGGGGCTCTATGCCTTCAGGGATTTTTAGGACTCTGCGTACGGCATGGGGGGCGAATAGGGGCCCACAGCGCCAGCAGGCGCCTAAGCCCTGGGCGTGAAGTGCCAGTAGTAGGTTCTCGATGAAGGCGCCTATGGATTGGACAGCCATTACATATTCACAACTCTGCCTCCTCTCATCTGGATACTTGTCCATCTCCTCCATCGTTAAGCAGACAACTATCACCACAGAAGCCCTTAGAGTCCTTTTCTTCGACTCCTCAATTATGACCTCCACCTTCCAGTCGGGGAGTCCGTCACTCTCCAGGTCGCGTCTCCACTCCGAGGCCATCTCATCAAGCAGCTTCTCAATAATACTTTTGTCATCAATGATCACAACACGCCAAGGCTGTGAGTTGTGTGCGCTCGGAGCCGAGATAGCAGCCTCAAGTGCCCTAAGTATATTCGTGAACTCCACTCTGCCGGGCGTTAATAGTTTGGAAGAGCTCCTATTCTCAATCATCTTCATAAACTGTTCGGCTTCACAGCCCATATCATTTAGACTGGCTAGTCGATGATGATTTAACTCTTCGCCAAGTTATTTCCCCTTTTTAAGAATGACTCGGCGATAGGGATGTCTTCTAACGTGTTTACGTTCACTCCCAGCTCTCTAAACCGGAGTACTAAATACACCGGTGTTGAGAGATCTGGAGCCCCTTCCCTGTCTTTCCGGTAGAGTCTAAGTCCAGCTGGCTGGTATTCCACTTCTTCGTGCTTAATGACTGTCGGAATTTTGGACAATCCCTTAACAATCTCATAAGGCAGCACGTACACTACATACTCTCCTTTCGTCTCTTTTGACATATCTAGTGCTGCTTGGACGTGGTAGGTGTGTAGGGTGGGTACGTCGCAAGAGACGATTAGATACTCGCCTTTTTGTTTCGATGATAGGTATTCTGATAGGTCTTTCAAGAATCCTGCGCCTCTGGCTACAAACGGCTCGTATCCCACCTCCTTGAGATATTTAGTGGTTAGGGGGGTGTATGTGCTTGTCACAAAGTCGACGCCCTTTATAGCACTGCAGCACAATATGGCGTTTAAGGCGTAGCTGATGAGTGGTTTCCCTAAAACCTCGACTAGCGGCTTTTCTCGCCTGCCCATCCTTGACCCCTTACCACCACACATAACCACGGCGATAACTTGCTGCGTCGTTACATTATAGGAACGCGAAATATGAGGCACATCTCTTTTCAAGCTATTCACCTTCTCTCATCTTCGAGAAGATGATCATGGCGATGAGTAGGGGGATGCCAATCCATAGGGAGATGTAGGATAGAATCCTGATGAGAGAGTAAGTTTCCGCCTCGTTCACGGATACTATTTGAAGGCTGCCTTCAATTCGCCCAGACCCCTCCGGCCCTGAGACTATGAAATAAACATTGTAGAACCCTGCTTCAGCCAATCTGTAGGACCAAGTCTTTATGCCTAGGGGAGCCGCCTCAGGGCCCTCAACTATCGAGATTCTGCCAGGCTTTAATAATATCAGCGTAAAATTGATAGGGGTCGAGATAGTCGAGCTCCCCTGTATCGAGGCTGTTATTTGGAACTCCTCGCCGACTCTGGGTGTGGCCGGGATCACGTATGCCTCAAAAAGATAATTGCCCAGCCTAGTGGGCGTACATATTGCTCTAGTCGGCCCCTCAGGAAATGCAAGCGAGTTGATGTAAACTAGAGCAGCGGCTGATGCTGCGATTAAGAGTGAGAGCGCTAGTATAGCTATTCTTACGCTTCTTAACAAGCCCCCTGTAGCCCATTTCTATTCTTGGGGATTTAAACATGTGGGCACGGCTGCAAGAGGATTAGCTTTAAGAACAGGTATCAGATTATATCGTGAGAGTTAGATTGGCGGCCCGCAGACGTGTATTACAGGGGATATTGGCAACGGCTACTATAGTTGTGATATCGCCATTCATCCATCTCGTCGATTTCTTCTACCGGAAGGAGGAGGGAAAGGCGCAGCGACAGAAGATAGCCAATATAAGAGAGCTGTCACCAGGCTCCTACATCTATTTCTCATACCCCCAGACAGGGGATCCGAAGGTTGACAATGACCCCTTCAGGCAGTTCGTCCTCATAATGACGAGAGACGGCCAGCTGAGGGTATACAGCAGGGTCTGCGTCCACCTCTGGTGCCTCCCACCATACATCCCAACACGTGGTCAGCTGATCTGCCCCTGCCACGGCTCAATCTATCGCGACTCTGACGGGGTTGCTGTCGCTGGCCCGGCCGCCTATCAGCCCTACCCTACAAATGCCTTGCCAATGGGCAGGATCGAAGTTGACAATAATGGCGATATCTGGATGGTCGGAGTGGAGGGACGGATAGGGTATGGTAGAGAGTGGCGTAACTTTAAGCCAGAAGACCTGGTCAAGAGGGTGTAATTGTCATGTCTTCCAGCGCTAGAAACATGCGGGAGCTCATCAGCAATCTTTGGAAGTGGACGATCGATAGGCTTGAAAGAACCACCATTGTGGTTTACAAGTTTACAGTGCCGAAGCAGTATGTAAGCCCCTTTGGATATCTTGGCACCCTGACCGCGATCGTCTTCGCGATCCTAGGTGTCTCAGGTGCCTTCTTGATGTTCTATTACAGGCCCGATGTTGAGCTCGCATTCCTGAGCGTGCAAGAGATCCAAGAGAAGGTACCCTTCGGCTTCATAATGAGAAATATTCACTACCATGCATCGAATCTAATGGTCCTCCTCGCAGTGATGCACCTTTATTACCAGTACTTTTCTGGCCGCTATAAGATAAAAAACGAGGTTCTTTGGGTAACAGGGGTAATATTAGGGGTTTTGACGGTTCTAGAGGCGTATACCGGCTACAACCTCATAATGAATCAGAGGGCCATGCTGGCGGTGAATATAGGTATGGGGCTAACATTCTCTGCACCTATTCTCGGACCATCAGTCGCCCCCATATTTCTTGGCGGCGGCTTATTTGACCTCGTAATCAGGTTCTACGCCCTCCACGTCTTCATACTCCCCTTGATTATGCTCTTACTGGCCGCAGTCCACTTTCCGAGAGCGCTGATCATCGACTTCCCAGTCATATCTGCGGTAGTCGGCGTAATATTTATCTCGGCGGGCCTCTTCCCAGCCGAGCTTGGCATAAAATTCGACCTTACGCGCGGTATTGTGGAGGTTCCTGAGTGGTATCTTACGGCCATATACGCCTTCTTGAGGACTGGGACAGAGCGGTTCACTGCCGGGGCCCTACTTCCATTACTCTTCGTAATACTCTTCCTAATAGTGCCCTTCGTCGACAGGTCGAGGAAACTATCGTGGAGGGATAGGCCCTTCTTCACAGGCCTCGGTGTCGCAAGCATCGCATTAATAGCCATCACCACTGTCTGGGGCTTCTATGTAGACTTCTCAAAGGAGACGGTCTTCGACCAGCTCTATGTCGAGCCGACGCTCTTTTACAGCACGATAGGTGGTGTGACGCTGGCTAGCTTCTACGCCACATACTTTTACATGTCGAGGCAGAGGAGGGGGGCTAGGCCTCCACCGACTAAGCCGATTATGCTTCAAGCTAGGAGGTCAACCGGCCTGATGATAGCCCTCTTAATACTTATCGGAGGCGCAGTGGCCGCAACATTCTACACCTACTCGATAAGTCTGCCCAACCACTCCATGTTCTACCTTGGCATAGCCTTCCTCCTCTTCGGACTACTGCTACATATATACAGGCACGCCTTTTCTGTCGAGGAAAGGCTCAAAGCACAAAAACAGCCACAGAAAGTTGAGACTATACAAGAGTAATATAATAACCATTTTTAAAGCTTAAGGTTTTAATCGGATAATGTACTTGAGACGCGCAACGGGTGAATGGGGCTGGAGAAGAGTGTTGATGTTCTGGAGGAGTTGAGAAGGATTGTGGATGGTTGGGGCGAGGTAGAGGAGGAGTATGGCGGATATGCAATTAAGATTATAGAGGGAGGCAAGCTGCCATGGAGCAAGATATGCTCTCTGCTCCTGAGCATAAACCACGAAGTGTGGGTTGAGCGGCGGGGGAAAGACATGTACATAGTCTCTAAACCCATCGCCGACTAGGTCATCAAAGGAAGCTGGAAATAAATTAAGAGTAGTGCGAGTGTGAAGGTGGGTATACTAACAAGTGCCCCAATCTTAATCCAATCCTTTAGGGTCACGTGCCCGATCTTCTGCCTTTCAATTATTCCTATAGCTACTATGTTTGCTGTGCTACCTATTAGTGTGAGATTTCCCATCAGTGTGCCCGCAAAGAGCAGAGTCCACCAGAGTGGAAAGGTGTGCAGGCCGGCTTCCCCTAGTTCTTGAATTATCGGAATCCAGACTGCAACAGCTAATATATTGTCCATGAATGCGGACATGAAGCCTGAGATATACCCTAACAAAAAGATGGCTAGGGTTATGTCGCCTCCTATAGCTGAGGAGAATAGAGCCGCAAAAATACCGGTTGTGCCGACATACTTCAGAGTCCCAACAGTCGCGAAGAACATGAGAAAGAAGGACAGGGTCCACCAGTCAACCCTCTTCTCAAATAGCTCTCTTGCATGCTCTCTCTGAAGGAAGAGAGCAAGGGAGGCTCCTATCAAGGGTGCAGCCACCAGCACAGTGTTTTTTTCGAGGGATAGAGCGTTTTCTATGAAAGTGTGTAAAATAAGAAGCGTGATAGTGAAGAGAAACAGGAGCAGAGCTTTTATGTCAAGTTTTTCAAATTTTCCGTTATCAGGCTCTGGGGCTGAAACTGCAACCCTGTAGGCTCTAAGTGACTGTCCCAGTAAATCGAAGTATCTCTTATAGTAGAGATAACCAATCAGCATTGTAACCAGCAGTGTAATTATTGATATTGGAGTGGCCCAGCGTAGAAACTCGGTAAAGCTTAATCCACCCCTAAGCGCAATCATAACCCCCACAGGATTCCCCACCACTGTTGCACTACTTCCAATGTTAGTCGCAAATACGACTAGGATAAGTAGTGGTAAGAAGGATACGCGCAGACGGCTTGTCAAATGTATAACCACTGCTGTCATGAATAAAATAGACGTCACCTCGTCTACAAGAGCGGCGGATAGGGCTGCCATCCCCATCAGTAAGACCACTAATAATAGGGGTGAACGCCCAAGTCGTATCAGACGGTTAAGGATGTATTCAAAGAAATGCCTTTCTTCCAGATACCCAACAACCACCATCATCCCTATTAGGAAGACTATGATGTCGAGGCCGGCAAACTCTATTAGATGTGGGACGTCAAGGAGTCCCGTGATGAGTAGTGTGAATATTGCTATAAACGCGAATGCCACCCTATACCTCCAGAAAAACAGTATACTCATAATCGTCCCCAGAAACACTGTCAGCGATATGGCTTGGCTACTTGTGAATAAGCCTGAAAGGCTTGCAAAAACGTAAACCAGTGCCACACCCATTACGAAAGCTAGAATTTTCCCCCTTGACACGATTTTATCTTGGCGTAGTATTAAAAAAACCTTCCGGGAATGCTCACATCAGAACGGTGTATATGCCTGGTCGAAGTGGCACAGCGATTGATGCTTTACCCATCGGATCGTAGACAGGGTTTTCCGCCATGACCACTTCTATCTGGCCTCCAAGCTCACCCTCTAGGTACTCTCTATTTGATTGGTATAAGTCAAATTCTTGATCAGCAACACGAATTATAGAATCGACACTATATCGCTGTATATACTTCTGCACCGTCTCAAATAATCTCTTTGCTATTACAGGTAGGTTACTCTTATTGATATCAGACAACTTTACCAGTTCTCTTATTACCTCTCTTTCTCCTTGTTGCGCGAGCAAGTTCCATTTAACGGCTAGCTTTTCAAGGATTTGAACCATAGATTTTCTGGCTACGTATATGTAGATTTTAGATGGTTGTTTTTTCGTAGTCTGTATTATGCATCTTACATCTTCTATGACGTTGTATAGCACCTCATCTCTAAGTAGGACCTCACTGTTAATGGGCCTCTCTATGACAGGCCAGCTGGACTCTGCGACGTAGCCATCATTCCCGAGACGACTCCAGGCCTCCTCTGCTGTGAATGGCGCTGCTATAGATAGCATCTTGATCCATGCCTCTATTAGAATTTTAGCAGATGGTCCCAAGCTACCTGCTCTCCTCCTCAGATACTTCCTCCAAAGGTTATGCATCTCGTATAGAATCTTGGATGCGGCTGTCCGGGTCTTCAAGGCCCTCAAGCTCTGCTCGACCTCCGCCACGACTTGTGTAAGCCTTGAGATAGCCCATAAATCCGCCTCCCTCCACTCACTATCGATGTTTGAGGCTGAGTAATCCTCGACGATTTTCAAGAGGCTATCTAAGAACCTCCTTACATCCTCGGCATTCTTCCACTTCCAGTCGGGGTCATCCATGTCTTCTGCGGAGAGTATGATGGCGAGTCTAGTGGCGTCTGCTCCTACGCGGGCTATGGCCTCCTTGAGGGATACAAATACGCCCCTACTTTTATGCATCTCCTGTCCCTCGATTCTGACCATACCGTTTATGCCGACCATTCTTGGCCACTTGTCGGGTGGAAAGATTGCCACATGCTGGAAGATGTAGAACGTAAGGTGGTTTGGGAGGAGCTCTTTAGCTGAGACCCTTAGGTCAACAGGATACCAGTAGTCAAACTCCATCTTCATGGAGTCGAGGAGCTCAGGCCTTATCCCAGTCTGCCTTGAGACCTCATCCCTTTCACCACGCCCCCTGAAAATATATTCGAATACCTCATGTCTGAGCTGCTCAGGCTTTACAAGACCGTCATTCAGATACTTACTGACAGTATATAGCGCCTGGTATATTGTAGAGTCGCTCAATGTCTCGACGATCCAGCTTCTGTCAAATGGGAACCTTGTTCCGAGGCCTGTCTTGCGTGTGCAGGGCCAGTCTTTAAGCCAGTCGACAACGTTTAAAAACCATTGCCTTGCACCCTCAGGATAGATCTTCATGTTCTCGATGATATGCATCTTCACTAACTGCTTCCAATCCTCATCACCATAAGTAACGAACCATTGGTCCTCCACTATCTTAACCAGACAGCGGTCTCCACTCCTACAGATCACGGGCTGGGGCAGCTCGTACATGATGGTGGCCAGCTTCTCAGCGATGAGGCGGGACTTGACCGTGTCACGGGCCTCCTTTACCGTCAGACCCACATACTCGCCGCAAAGCTCGTTGAGCTCGCCTCCATAGAATTCCTTGGAATAGATCTCCTGGGTAAAGTCTTCCAGTCTAGGGTCTGTCGAGGTTGTTATCCCCGCTTTATCCACAATTTCGACAGCAGGGTGAGTTGGTAGGCCTGGTGTTGAGATAATGCTGATGGGTGATAGACTAGCTATTATTGAGTGGTCTATTCCGTATTCTTCAAGCCTCTGTGGCTTCATCCCCAACTCTTTCAGACCAGCATAGTCGTAGGGAGCGTGGCTGGGTACGCTGTAGACCACACCCGTGCCTAGATTGGGGTCAACAAAATCCGCCGGCAGTATGATCAGCCTTTTGCCTGTTATGGGGGCGATGCAGTATCTCCCAATCAGCGACCGCCCATCCAAGGATCTCCCGGTATCAGATACGCCCTTGTGCTGCTCCCTCAGCTTGCCCACCGCCTCACAGCTTACAATCACCCTCACATCCGAGAGAACAATCTCAACATACTTGGCCTCCGGCTTGACCCAGACGTTAGTCGCCCCGAAGATTGTCTCCGGACGCAGGGTGGATGCGGCTAGGTAGACTTCCTCGCCCTCCAGCTTGAAGAACACGAGGGTAAACTCGACTGGGGATACCCCCTCAC
>JAVYLC010000038.1:0-17331 GCA_038741355.1 Nitrososphaerota archaeon | reverse complement strand
ACCAAGACTATAAGGGGCTCCCCGTCGTGCCATTAGCAATAAACCTTAGGACCTACATAGGCGTCGTCGGGAAGCGCCCAGATACCTTCAGGGTGCGGAGCCTAACGCTCCAGGAGCGGGGCGAAGAATGCGTCGACGAGTTCAGCGTAAAGAACCCCCCGCTGGTGGGAGGGGGATGGTTTGGCGACTATCTGAGATCGGTTGTGAAGGTGATAAGCGAGAGGATTGGAGGGGCCTCGATCGGCGGCGAGATCGTTATCCACAGCGATGTGCCTATTGGGAGCGGCCTAGCAAGTAGCGCGGCGCTGGAGGTGGCTTTCGCCGAGTTCCTCAACAACTATTGGGCCCTAAACCTCGAGAAGGTGGATCTCGCCGAGTTATGCTTCAGGGCTGAGAACGAGGTCATGGGAATACCCTGCGGTAGGCTGGACCAATACAGCGCGGCCCTCGGCGGCGCAATCCTCCTCTACCCCAGGCCACCCGTGAGATACGAGGTCCTCCAGATAGGCGATGTCAGCCTAGTTGCCGTAGACTCGGGGGTAAGACATAGCGTCAGCAGCATACACCCTGTCAGGCAGAGGGAGTTGAACGAGGGGCTGAAGGCGCTCCGAGGCATGGAGCTCAGCCCGAGGCTTATGGAGCTTCTCGGGGAGAGCTTCGACACCACTCGGTGGGAGGAGTTGACATACGACGAGCTGCTCCCATATCTCTCGCGAATAAGCGACAAGCCTGCAAGACGGATAGCCTATACTCTCCTGGCCAACGAGTCGACTAAAAGAGCCCTCGAACTAATGCGGGGCGGCTCGAAGAACCTAACCCAGCTCGCCCGCATAATTAACGAGCAGCACGAGCTTCTCCGAGACCTCTACGATGTAAGCCTACCAGAGCTGGAGAGGATCAGGGACGCAATGCTGGTAAATGGTGCCCTGGGCGTCAAGATAAGCGGAGCAGGGCTAGGTGGCTGCCTCATAGCCCTCTGCAGAGATGCTGAGTCTTCAAGATCGGCGCTTGAGGCCGCCTTGGCAGCAGGTGCAGTCAGGGGCTGGCGGTTAAGAATAGATATTGGGTCTGCTCTTGACTACATTGAATGAGCATAAACGAGATACGCTGGCACCCACTACTAGGCACGTGGGTCATAGTCGCGAGTGGCCGAGCGACTAGGCCTTGGAGAGATGCGAGGTGCCCATTTTGCCCGGGATCCCCTGAGACTGGACACGGCTGGGATGTCATATCACTTGACAACAGATACCCCTCACTCTCAACAACGCCGGCGGTCTCGACAGACGCCCCAAGCTTCTCAAAAATCGAGCCAGGCTACGGCAGGTGCAAGGTCGTAATAGAGACACCGGAGCATGAGGGCGACTTAGACACAATACCCTTCAAAAACCTCGTCAAATACGTGGACATACTCGGGCGCGAGACAGAAGAGCTGGGCAGAGACCCAGGGATCAAATACGTGGCCCCATTTAGGAATAAGGGGGAGCTTATAGGCGTATCAATTCATCATCCACACTCGCAGATTTACGCCCTCCCATTCATACCGCTAAGGATTGAGAGGGAGTTGGAGTCCATGTCTAGCTACTATAGGGAGAGGGAGGCTTGTCTAGTCTGCGACATAGTCAAGGAGGAAGAGAGGGGGGAGAGGATAATATATTCAAACAGGGACTTCACCCTAATCCTCCCATTCTACGCGCAGTGGCCACACGAATGCCACATATATCCCAGGAGGCACCTACAGCTCCTCCCAGAGCTGACAGGGGAAGAGAAGGAGAACCTAGCAGATACACTCGCGGTCGCGGTCTCGATGTATAACTCCCTCTTCGGCTTCAGCCTCCCCTACATGATGGTCATACACCAAGCGCCGGTTAAGGGCACCTACCCCCACTACCACCTCCACATAGAGTTCTACACAATCCACCGGTACGCCGACAAGCTGAAGTACGCCGCGGGCATCGAGTGGGGCTACTGGGCCTTTACGTACGACGAGCTCCACGAGAACCGTGTAAAAGAGCTTAAAGAGGCGTTAAGGAAAGGAATCGATAGACTGGAGGCTAGGGGATACCATCCAAAAGGAGAACTACGATTTAAACCACCCTTATTCTTTTAAAACTTGATAATTAGAGTGGCGGTCTAGAGAGTGTGTGACGACTTTTTGGAGCTTTTGTGGATGACAGATTCTCGATTTACCTTTAGCGGTCCCGCTGTGAGGCGGCGGAGGTGCACTCCTAACAGTTAGCCGGCGAGGAATTGGGAGGGCTTAGGAACTACTGCGAGAGGTGCTGAATAACAGAACAATCACATACTTATCCATCTTCACATCAGCAAGTCAGGTCCGATTAGGTTGGGAGGTGGAAGGTGTTGATTGGTGTGATCCCTACCGAGTGCCGACCTAGAAACTATTTATCATCGGACATGGAGCGTCTCGGCTGAGATGGATCTAGCCCAGCTAAAGAGTCGTCTAAGCCAGCTCTACGTACCAGCAGTCGCAGACATACTGGACGATATGGGGTATACCGAGCAGGTCCTCAAAGGCAACCTTCGCCCCCTCCATAGCGATGTTAAGATATGCGGCCCCGCAGTAACCGTCTCAACCTACTGGTACTCATCCTACAGAAAGGGTGAGAGGAATATAGAGTCGCTTGCCGCGATCTTTGACGCCTGTTATAACGGCTGCGTAGTCGTCGTGGCATGTGGAGGAAAAAGAGAGGCTGCATGTTGGGGGGAGCTAATGTCAAACGCGGCAAGGTCTCGAGGAGCTGTCGGAGCTGTTGTCGACGGAGCGATCAGAGATGTCCCAAAAATCCTCGAGATAGACCCTCCATTCCAAGTATACTCAGCCGGCTTCACACCAGCCGACTCGAAGGGACGTGTAGAATTCTCAGAGACTGAAGTAGAGATTGTCTGCGGAGGGGTTAGAATAAGGCCCGGAGACATAGTCTACGGCGACTACGACGGCGTCGTAGCAATCCCCAAAAGGGTAGTGTGGGAGGTCTTAGAAGAGGCCGAGAGAAAAGTCGAGAAGGAGACCGAGTTCAGGAAAGCCATCAGGCAGGGAATGGGCTTCAGAGAGGCCGTAAAGAGGTATAAGGTCGTCTAGAGAGACGGCGTTGACACGCCTGTTAGCCCGTTCTTCCGCAAACACACACCTTCACGGAATTAGCTATACGTGGGATGGTTTTAAACGGATGAGGTCATTATAAACTAGGCTGGTCTGAAAGGTCTTTACCACATTCAGCACACTCAACCCCATGGACATAGTTTCTTCCCTTCTCGACCATACGGTCTTCTTTTGGCGGCTCAGGAATCCCCACACCTCCAATCAAGGTCTTAGGGAACGCTAGAATCGTGCCAGGCCATCACCGGATGGCCAAGTGGCCCCTCGGCCTACTGTGTCAGCGAGGGCGTAAAATACTTCATCGCAACCGATGGCGCGAGATGGGAAGTATACGACACCTCCATCCTTAAACCCTTGGCCGAGAAGAAGATAGCAGAGTGGGACATACTGAGGGAAGAGCCGGGCGAAATCCTGAGAAAAGCCTTCATATTATTCAGACACGCACCCTTCACCGGAGAAGCACAAAAACCAATAACATTGCAAGAAAAAGGGAGAAAGGTAGAAATTACCGAAAAAGTCGGAGACCCTTTAAGCAAGATTAAGCCAAAGCTTGGTACAAAGATGATGTACAATGAAATTTTATTCCCCGACGGTAAGAGGTACCCCATTAAGAGGTGGATAGATATACTTTGTAGGACTGTCGAGTGGTTAGTCGAGACTGATAGACTCACGAGAGATAAACTACCATTCTATCGAGCACGCAGTAAAAGTTACATAGTGAATGACACCCCCATTCATCCATCTGGAAGAAGATTCGATTCCCAAAAAAATCCGCGGAGTTTATGTCGAATGCAAACTCAATATCATATCGATACTGAGACATACTAGGCGGCTGTTAGAATTTTTTTGGCATCGATCCCAGCGACGTTAGATTGGATTAGGCTTTCTATCTCTGGATGTCTTTAATGGTTGCTCTTCTTTATTAAGTTGTAAGGTTTGACTAGTTGGAGATGTCTGGCGGGGATTTCTGGGTCCGGGATCTGGGGCTTGCTGATATTGGGTTGAGGAGGATTGCTTGGGCTGAGAGGCTGATGCCTGTTTGTCTCTCGATTAGGAGGAGGTTTGGGGAAGAGAGGCCTCTTGAGGGTGTGAGGGTTGCGGCTTGTCTGCATGTTACTAAGGAGACTGCTGTCCTAGTTGAGACGCTTAGGGCTGGCGGGGCTGAGGTGGCGCTCTGCGCCTCCAACCCTCTCAGCACGCAGGATGATGTTGCCGCAGCCCTCGCCTCCAAGGGTGTGAAGGTGTACGCTGTCAGGGGTATGAGCCCTCAAGAGTACTATGAGTGTATAGGGTGGACTCTTAGGCTGGAGCCCACAATCACGATCGATGACGGGGCTGACTTGACCTCGACTGTTCACAAGATCTTGCACGCTATGAGGGATGAGAGTGTGTCCTGGGCTACTAGGGTCTTAGACGACCCCGTGGGGTCTTGCTCCCGGATCTATGGTGGGACGGAGGAGACAACTACGGGGGTAACTAGGCTCCGGTCACTTGAGACACAAGGCCTGCTACTATACCCCGTCATAGCCGTGAACGACTCGCCCACGAAGAGGCTCTTCGACAACCCGATCGGGACAGGCCAGTCTGTCTTGGACGGGATTATGAGGGCCACGGGTGTCCTGCTTGCGGGTAAGAGGGTTGTGGTTGCGGGTTATGGGCAGGTGGGCTCTGGCATAGCGGTGAGGGCGAGAGGGATGGGCTGTGAAGTCATAGTGGTTGAGCCATCACCTGTCAAGGCCCTGATGGCAGCCATGAACGGCTTCAGAGTCACAGACATGAACGAGGCTGCGGCAATAGGCGACATATTCATCACAGCGACAGGAGACATCAACGTGATACGCGAAGAACACTTCCTGAAGATGAAGAGCGGAGCTATACTGGCGAACGCGGGACACTATGACGTCGAGATATCTAAGCGGGACCTAGCTAAGCTCTCAATCCGAGTAGAAAGAGTATCCGACCTCATAACAAAGTACGTGCTCAGTGATGGTCGTGAGCTCTATCTTCTGGCTGATGGAAGACTTGTAAACCTTGTGGCTGCTGAGGGGCATCCTCCCGAGGTGATGGATCTAAGCTTCTCCCTCCAAGCACTCGCCGTCAAGTATCTGGTGGAGAATCGTGGGAGGCTTGAGAGGCGAGTCTACCTCCTACCCCCCGAGATCGATGACATGGTTGCGAGGGAGAAGCTGGCCTCCATGGGTGTGAAGCTCGAGTCTCTGACAGGGGAGCAGTTAAAGTATCTAAGAGAGTGGCAGCTGGGGACAACGTAGGGCTGGCTACTTCTTCTTCCCCGTACGTCTCGCGGCTATAAGACCGACCTTCCTGCCGGGTGGTGCGGTTCTCTTAACGGTCTCAGGCCGTCCAATCTTCTTGTGGCTTCCGCCGCCGAACGGGTGCCTGGCCGGCACCATCGCCACACCCCTAACCCTCGGATACGGCCTGTGCTTCGCCTTCATCAGCCAGTATTTCTTCCCGGCCTTGAGCATCGGTTTATCCACCCTACCACCCCCCGCGACTGCCCCGACTACTGCAAAGCAGCTGCCACTCAGCTCAACCAGCTTCCTCGAGGGTAGCCTGATGATTGTCTTGTCCCCCAGTTGAGAGATGACCGAGGCATATGCTCCTGACGACCTGGCCAGTACACCCCCATCTCCAGGTCTAAGCTCAACGGTCGAGACTATGGCGCCCTCAGGCAGAGCCCCCACCGGCAGTATGTTTCCCACAGAGGGGCTTGCCCTACTCCCAATCTCTATTCTCTGACCTACATACACTCCCTGGACCGCGGGGATGTAGAATACTTTGTCGTCGGCCTCGATTTCTGCGACTGGCGCACCCCTACCCGGGTCGTGGAGTATGTCCCTGACGTATCCCGTTATCAGCTCACCGTTCCTAGGCAGCTCTGCAGGTATCCCCACCTCGAAGTGTCTCTGGATGCTCGCGACGTATGTTGGGGAGCCGCGCCCAATCCTCTGGGCTCGGATACGTCTAGGCATGGAGGATCACCCTAAAAGACCCCCAGCCTCGTAGCGATATCGGAGGCCTTGTAGTCAGGAGCCAGCTTGACAAAGGCCTTCTTCTCACCCCGCGGAGTAATGAGCGTATTAACCTTCTCAACCTCGACCTCATAAATCCTCTCCACAGCCAACTTGATATCCCTCTTAGTCGCATTGATATCCACGATAAATGTCAGCTTATTCTCCCTCTCAATCAATGAGACAGCATCCTGTGTTACTACGAGCCTCTTAATCACCGCCTGCGGATCCATCACCCAACAACCTCCTCTCGAGCAAGGGGAGAGATTTTAGAGTGTATATAGTCAGTCTGCCCGGGTGTCCTCCGGGTGCAAGGTCTAAAACGCTCAGGTCCTTGGCTAGGACAACATCCACGCCCGGAATGTTCTCGGCTGCCTTCGAGACGCCCTCATCAGCGTGGACCACTAGGAGTGGCCCCCTCCTCCCCTTGTAGCGCCTCCCTCTCCTCTTCCCCTTACCAGCCCGAATCTTGACCTCCCGGCTCCTCTCAAGCTCCTCACCCAACCCTAATGCATTAAGAACCCTGAGCAAATCGGTGGTCTTCTTAACAGATGCGAGGGAGTCCTCGACTATTATGGGAAGCTGGATTCCGTCAGGAATCCTGTGACCGCGCGCCCTCACGTGCTGGATGCTCGAGGTAAATGCGATTGCCGCGGCCACGGCAGCTCTTTTCTCCTTCTCGTTGATGCGCTTATGTATCTTCTTCTCAGGCGTTGGCGGGTGGGTCGGCCTTCCCCCGACAGCAGTCGGTACGAACCCTCCGCCTCTCGCCTTTCCCGTCCCCTCAACCTTGAGCCGCGCTATCCTCGCCATACCGTAGCCAGGCCCGAGCGACTCCACCGAGTACTTATGCCCCGAGCCCTTCCAAGCCCCCTTAGGCTGGAACTTATGAGAAAGTAGGTGAATATACGCCCTCCGGACCAGGTCCGCCCTCAGCTTCGCAGAGAATATGCGGGGTAGAGCGACCTCGCCTCGGCTTGAACCGTCAAGCCCCTTCACGGCTACAGTGAGCTGCTCCGCCCTCAGAAGCTGGCCATAGATCGTCAAGACACCAACACCTCGCCGGCATACACCATTGCGGATAGCTTCGGAGCTCCAAGGCTGTAGCGGGGAGGTCTCGCCGGGGCCCTGAGAACCACAGGCCTCTTAGGCGTCCCCATCACAGACCCTAAAAGTAATATTGCAGGACACTTTGGAGGAGGAGCCCGGATATATCCACCCTTCGGCACAGGCGCCTGAACATCTGGCCAAATCTTGACGACCCTCTTGTTATACTCGGTTCTGTAGTGGAATCCCATCTGGCCGGCGCGGGGGACAAACCTTGTGACGTACTTAGGACTCCTACCGCCAATCGCCCCCACAGCCCTCCGGGTCTTCCTCTGCTTGCGTGGCAGAATCCTGACACCAAACCTCCTCACAACCCCTTGGAATCCATGACCCTTAGTAACACCCACGACGTCGATAAACTCCCCCTCCCTGAAGACCTCTTCGACCGGAAGACGCTTACCAAGCCTCTCGACAACATAGTTGAAGGTCTCTTCGACACCTCCCGAAACGGGTATTGAGAGGGTGATGGCCTTCTTCTGGGACAGGCCAGCCTCTCTCGGATAGGAGGCAACTAGGGCCCTGACTTGTGCAGCCTTGCCCAGCAGGGCTTTCAGGTCATCAACACCTATTAAGGTGGGTGAGACGCCTCTGACGCGCTCCCTAACTTCTGGCGGCAGGTCACCAATTATGTGCCGCCCAATCTCCAGCAGGTAGCCATTCTCCCTCTTCAGTAGTATGACTCCGATGATGTGGAGCGGAGGGGCTGCGAGTATGGTGCACCCTGTAGCCACCTCAGTCCCCTGTGTTGGTGAGCCGGGGATGTCATCGACCATGAATGTCGTGACCATCCCCAACTTGTAGGCTATGAAGCCGGCAAGGCCTGTCCTGTCCCTCCTCTCTGGCCAGAAGTTGACGCGGGGAAGCGGAGACTCCGCCCTACGCCTTGGCGAGTACGCCAGAGACCCTCTCCTCGGAGCAGAGTATTTTCTATGCCCCATTCTCTACTCACTTGGCTGAGACAGCTTATGCCTGCCGGAGTTATAAACCTGAGCCGGGAGATAATCCACGCTCCCCGGAGACTCTATCGTGACAGTGTTGCTTAGGAACGGTTTTTAGGACGACTGAGCCCCGTCATTAGTGGGTCTTTCGGATTGTCGAGCAGGCTTAGAGAGTTGATGGGGCCCTATGCCGATGAGGCTGAGAGATGTATAAGATGTGGCTTCTGCAACTCGGTCTGCCCTACCACACTAAGCAGTATCGGGCACATCCCCTCAAGGACTAGTAGGGGCAGGCTAGTGTTGCTCCAGTCAAGCCTTGAGAAGGGAACACCAAACCCGTTCACCCCGCGCTTCAAGGAGCTGATCGACCTGTGCATAGGCTGTCTGAGGTGTGTAAGTGTCTGCCCCGCCCGCATTCCGATACCTACTGTCATGTCAAGCTATAGGCACGCCTACGTCATGACTCTTGGATGGGGATCGCTGAGCAGGGGTGAGCGGGTGGTGGCGCATTACGAGCAGATTGTAAAATATCTGTCAAGGACTCCTGCCCCCCTCAGGAAAATTTTGCTCGGGAATTCTCTGCTAAGGTTATTTAGGTGGGTGGGAGGGTTCGCGGATGACGCCCCCCTCCCAATACCTGAAGGAGGCGCGCTCGATAGGCATTTCAAGAAGAACGCGCCAAGGCCCGGACACCAGTCACTCGCGTATTTCTCGGATACATATACAAGGTTTGTCAAGCCTAGCATCGGCATCTTAGCTAGGGAGCTTCTCAAAACAGCGGGGATTGAGCTAGTATATCCGCGACAATACGACTCGGGGGTGATATTCTGGGAGCTCGGTCTCTGGGATAGGGTTGAGAAGCTCGCTACGAGAAACGTGGAGAGTTTATCGGAGGAGGTTAAGAAGGGGAGAAGGATTCTCTGCACATCGCCCGCATCCACTCTAATGTTGAGGGAAGTTTATCCGAGGCTCTTAGACAACGAGAAGAGCAGGACCCTCTCAGACGCAGTAGTAGACATAAACGAGCTCATCAACAGCTTGGTGGTGTCTGGAAGGCTCTCCGCCAGCCTTAACGGTTTGAACTGCGTCTTACACTCCTCATGCCTCTCCCAATACCTCCACCTAACCAACCAAATTGTCGAGGCCTTAGAAACGCTAGGATCGCATGTTGAAAAAGTGGTGACGGAGTGTTGCGGATCAGGCGGCCTTTGGGGTCTATTTAGAAAGAATAGAAGACTCTCCACGGAGATTGGTGGTAGACTGTTGAAAAAGCTTGGACCGGCTGAGACCGTTTTGTCCTACAGTGAAACGTGCGTCCAGCAGATCAAATCAATCATGCATGACAGAATAGCTGTCTACCTCCCCCACGAAGCCCTATATCACTGGGTAGGGAGGCCCGCTACATATCATCAGACCGCGCATATTGCTCGAGCATCATGAGTCCTCCAGGCTCGAAGACTCCATACTCGGTGATTATGGCGGAGACAAGGTCAGGCGTAGTTATGTCGAAGGCCAGGTTCACCGCCCTAGAGCCGCGCGGGGCGATGCTCTTACCGGCAAAAGTTAGCACTTCCCTCTCGTCTCTCTCCTCAATCTTAACCTCCTCCGGCCGCTTGTCGAAGTCGAAGCTGGAGAGAGGGGCCGCGACGTAGAATGGTACTCCAAAGTATTTTGCAGAGATTGCTAGGCCTAGTGTGCCTATCTTGTTGATTACGTGCCCCGTCTTCGCAAGGACCCTATCTGCGCCCACAACTATACAGTTGACCATACCTCTGCTCATCAACATGGAGGCCATGTTGTCAGTGATTATCTTGTAAGGTATGCCTAGCTTTCTCAGCTCATAGGCTGTGAGCCTCGCCCCCTGAAGCTTCGGCCTAGTCTCAGGAACTAGCACGGAGATCTTCTTTCCCTCCTCGAAGGCGGCTCTTATGACCCCGACCGCTGTTCCATATCCCACAGTCGCCAACCCCCCGGCATTACAATATGTCATGACTGTTGCGCCGTCCGGGATTAGCCCCTTCCCATATCCACCTATCCGTCTATTGGCCTCGATATCAGCCTCAGCCATCCTGTTTGCCTCCTGCAGGAGCCTCTCATAGACATCCACCCCTTCCTCCAGCGCCTTCTTCGCCAGCCCAACCATCCAGTCGACGGCCCAAAACAGGTTTACGGCGGTGGGACGGGTTGACTTTATCGCCTCAGATGCCCTCATGATCCGCGCCTCGAGCTCGGCTTTCTTGCTCCCAGAAGCCTTGCAGGCTAAGACCACACCATAGGCAGCGGCTATACCGATGGCCGGTGCCCCTCTGACAATCATCTCCCTAATAGCCCGAGCAACATCTCTGTAACTTCTACACCTGACGTACCTCTCACGGTGGGGCAGGAGACGCTGGTCGAGAAGGTATAGTGAGCCGTCCCTCCAGTATAGAGTTCTCAACTCCCGCAACAAAGAATACTGGCATAGGGGGTGAATTATACCTATAGGCTAGCCTCGCCGACACTGATCCCCCACTCAGCTAGGACATCCTCTAGCAAGACTGTTGTACGTCTCTTCATGGAAGTGAGTATTGCCTCGGCGACGGCCAGAGAGAGCATGCCTTCCCGCGGACCTGGCACCGGCTCCTTGGAGGCCCGGATCTGCTCAATAAAGTATGTGAGCTCGCTTTTCAGCGGCTCAACATAGTTTATGGTTGGGCTGATGGAGTAGTCGGGCTTCTCGACTATAACCTCGCCAGTGAGAAACTCTATGTGGGCCACGCCCTCTGTCCCAGTTATCCGCATGTCCCTCTTCTTCTTTGAAGAGAGCCAATTCGCTTCTATTGAAGCCGACCTTACCTCATCAAAATACATCAAAGCCTGTACATAGTCCTCGTAGCTGTGCCTGAGCGCTCCCCCCGTCGCGTAAATGTGCACTGGTGTGCTCCCAAAGAAATAGTGTGTTAGGTCTATGTCGTGTATCGCGACGTCCTTTACTACGCCGACGTCTCCAATCCTCTCAGGCCATGGCCCTATTCTTCTAGCAGCTATTGTGAGGGGGGTGCCTATAACTCCGTCCGATAAAGCGGAGAGCATATACTGCACGGCGGCGTTAAACCTCTCGATAAAGCCGACCATTAATCTCCCTCTACAGGACTTGACCGTGTCATAGATCTCTATAGCCTCCTTTAGGTTAGAGGCCATAGGTTTCTCAACCAGTACTGCCAGTCCCTTTCTAATACACTCCAGAGCGATCTCTGCGTGAGTTATTGTAGGTGTGCATACGCTGACAGCGTCAACCCCCCCACTACGCAGGGCCTGTCTGTAATCGGTGTATACGTGTGGGATGTTGTACCTCTTTGCAACCTGCTCAGCTCTCTGAACATCTACGTCTATAACTGCGCAGAGTTCTACGCTAGGGATCTCCGAGAGAACTCTGGCATGATTTCTACCCCAAAACCCGGCCCCAATCACAGCAACCCTGACCCGATCTTCTCCCAAGACCCTATCACTTCTCCCTCTTAATCAGGCGGAAATGGCTCAAGTCAATTATTACTCCGCCCTCACTTAATAAGCCTTTCAATAGGCTGAATACCTTATCATCGACGCCGGACACTATCGCTGCATCTATTTTGTGTGGCATCTTTTTGGATCCTAGCTCAGACTTAGCCAAGTATATCACTTTAAACTTTCGACTAATCTTGTCAACCAGTTGAGGGGTAGTGCCTAGCAGAAGTATTCTTGCCGTTTTTTTAGACTTGAAGCTTTTAGTAAGAAGGTCTAATACCACTTTATCACCTTCTCTAATGAGTCTGGATACTGCACCAGCGGCTAAGGATCTCTGGAGCTCCGCACCCTCTAGCTCCTCCAGCAACATAAGAAGCGAGTCACCGAGCCTTCCTCGCCAGTGAATCCTTCTGTACCGCCCCACGAACTGGGGCAAATTCTCGGATTGTAGGGTTCCATACCTGCGGTATAGGATCAAGCCAGCCTCCACAGCGGCAGCATATGAAGCCGCCTCGCTGAGTAGCTGTGTAAAAGCCACCGTCTCTGCCTCCAGATAACCCAGACCTGGAATCAACTGTTTACGCCCACACAATGCAGAGATTATGGGTCTTACTTGGTCATCGATAGGCGGTCCACCCAATGGGACCCTCCTCTTGAATATTTTTGTGAAAGGTAGGTAAAATAGCCTCCAATCCCTATTTCGCCTCTGTAGAATGGTTTCGAGCCAGTCCATCAACCCTAACTCGTGCAACCCAGTTTGAACGATACGGAGTGTCGCGCTCTTGGAGTGATCGCATATCTCTCTATAGACATGGGCGAGGTCTCTCTTATCGATGTCTGAGTTAAGCCAGTGTATGTAAGATACGACTATACTATCACAGTTCGAGATTGCCTCATGAACCTTCACCTCCTCCAGCTGCTCCTTATTGATTGCATTTGCTACAAGTTTCCGCGCAGCCTCGCCGACTCTTAGAGTCTTGAGACTCTTACTTGGTATGAAGGGAGAATACTGTACACGCACCCCATCCTTCAGCAGCTTGAAAAGTAGGGTTAGGCCGGAGCCATCCATGTCTATGAGAGAGACCGGTCGAGCCATTTCTAATCACCCCTACTTCGTCTCGATTTGAGAGAAGCATAGAAAGCGAGCTCGAACAGCCAGACAAGCCACACAGCGAAAAGAACAAGCGAGAGAGCCACGCGTAAGAGGCCCGCGGCAAGACTGGACTCAATTCCTTGAGCCAATGGCAGAATAATCGTCGAAATGGCGATGAGAATTCCGATCAGCGAGACCCAAGCAACGGTAATAAGGGCTAGCAAGGTTTTCATGGATCTCACCTGAACCTCACCCCGCCGATGAGGTAAGTTATTAGGGCGAGTACGGAGGAGTAGGTGCTCAGAAGCGCCATTCTCTTCGAAACCGACGCCTCCCCCATGGGGTTCTGCAACGTTATAAGCCTCACAAGCGTGATAGGATCGCCTAGCCTCGGACTAGATACTATCATCCCCCTTACAACGCGGATAGGCCTGGCGGCGAACGCTTTCCCAGACTTGAGCCCTCCCATCGAGACGATGATGAAAAACTCATTTAGTATGTGGGGGAGCAGTGCTACAAGTGTTACAACCTCGATTCGCGCCGTGATTGCGACGGTAGTGATCACCGCGGCGACTAGGTTGCTTCCAACGTTCCCGCTGAAAACTTGTGCGGGATACCAGTTATACCTCAAAAAGCCGAGGAGGGCGGCTGCAAGGGCTAAGGATGCAAGCGCTGAGGTCTCACTGCCTCTAAGCCACGAGACGGCAGCTAGGAGGAGGAGAACGGGGAAGGTTGAAAGGACCAGAGACCCATTAAGCACATCCACACTGTTTACAGCGTTGGCGACGATTGTATAGGCCGCCAGAACTAGGAGAGGATAGAGGAGTGTGATTCTTATGCCGCCGACCAGTGGTATGACCGGGTAGGGGTTGTAGACTGAGAAGAGCAGAACAGGGATGCCTGGAAGGAGTAGGAGAAGGGGCTTGACTACGGGGTTAAGCTCCCTTACATCCTCTATGAGCCCAATAACCGCGGAAATTAGAGGTGAGACTAATAGGACCAGCCCACTAACCCCTCCACCCATCAGCCAGCTCAAAATCATGACGGCTGAGTAGCTTGTAGTGAAGGCGAGGCCGCCGATCTTGGGGAGGCGCGGCCTGTCAGGCTTATGCACATCAACACCCATCAGCCTTGATGAACGCACATGCTTGGCAATGACCCACGTCAGGGCCCATGAGGCTAGAAAGGATAAAAGGATCAGAAGTGCGAGGCCTGTCGCAGACATGCCGTGAATAGTGATGGTGGCTAACTATATAACCAGTATCCTGCGTGGAAGTGTGGTGTCTGAAGTTGAGGATGGTTTGGATCGAAGTGCTGACTCCTAAGCAGGCCCTCTTCTTCTGGCCTCTTGCAGAAGCTTTAGAAAGACGCGGCCTAGACGTCCTAATTACTGCGAGGAGTTATGAGCAGCTTAACTGGATTCTCCGTCTCTTGGAGCTCGACGCACAGATCCTAGGAAGGTTCGGAGGTGAGGGCCTGATGGAGAAGTTGGAGTCCAGCACAGTGCGCCAGATGCTGCTACTAAAGCATTTGAAGAACAAGCGGCCCGATATGGCGGTCTCGAGCGGCTCTGTGGAGATGGCGCGAATATGCTTCGGCCTCCAGATCCCACACCTCCTCACATCAGACTCTCCCCATTCACCAGTTAACAGAATGTGTGTTCCAATCTCCACCAAGATACTCACACCCTTCGTCATAGGATATAGCGACTGGGTCGTGTGGGGGGCTAGGCGCCACAGCATACTCAGGTATAGGGCTCTAGACCCGGTTGCTTGGATCAGGAGGTATAGCCGCCTAGAGGATAAAGCCCCCGAGCCGCCTGAGGATGAATATGCACTCGTAAGGATTCCAGAGTATAAAGCATCATACATTCTGGGCCGCGGTATGGGCGAGGCTTTGGAGGTTGTGAGGCGCATCTCTGAGCTCTATAGGCGTGTAGTGGTGTTGTGCCGGTATAGAGGTGAAGCCAAGCTACTTAGAGGGAGAGTCCCTAGGAATGTTGTGCTTTTGTCGAGGCCAGTTCTCGCACTACCATACATAAGGAATGCAGCCATCGTGTACTCAGGCGGGGGGACCATAGCCCAGGAGGCGGCGCTCCTCGGAAAGCCGACAGTCCTCTTCTACCCCGGCGAAACACCCACTGTACATAAATTCCTGCAGTCTAAAGGGCTACTCACTGTTGTTAGGCCGAGAGACTACGTGAAGATTGAGGAGATCTCAGAGCATCTGACCAGCAGTAGTATGAGGAGGGAGATTAAGCGGGGGGCGGAAAAGCTGAATAAAATGCTAGAAGACCCGACAGCATTTATTGAGAAGGCTATACTATCTCTTCTCCAATAGCCTTCTTACCTCATCCTCGGATTCAGAGACGCTGGATATAAACTCCCTGATATCACCCCTCAAGGCCCTGTAAATCTTAAGATAGCTCTCCCTACTGATCTCCCCTCTCTGGAGCTCACTGTAACTCCTGCTCAACAGTTTTAACGTCTCGTTCACGCGCGCCATGCCTTGCTGCAAATTCCTCGTAATGCGGGTTACCCACTCCTCGCCTTTTACCCCTCCCAGCGACTCAAGCAGAGAGTCGTACCTGGATTTTAGCCTAGATATGCTGGGCTGGAGCTGAGCATGTCTTATGTCTCTCTTTCCCAAGCTCGCGACGCCGTCTAGCTCTTCTAGGACTCCCCTGAGCTCCGTGAATTCTCGTATCAGCCGTTGTGCTGTTGCTTGGTCTAAATAGGGTGCGGGTTTTTGTCTCTTGACGCGTGCTGTGTTGGTGTAGGCTATGAAGCCGAGTACGCCTAAGAATAGAATTGCGAGGATAAGCGCCTGAGGTATGATTGGAGGCGTGCCTTGCGGGGTTGTCTCAAACACTAGTTTTTCAGGCTTGTATGGGTTGGTCATATCGTCTCTGAACCGGGCGACGACGCGGCCTGCATTATCCCTATATATCTCTGCGAAATAGTCGGCGGTGGTTGGGTATTGGGCTTTTGGAAGAATAACCTCGACGATATAGTTTTCTACCGTCGCATTTAGTGGTAGGAATGTCTTTAGAGAGACCACCCACCCTGATAGCGTAGCGATGTCGGCGGGGTCGCGAATCTTTGCTTTGACATAGAACTCGTATCTCCACCCACTCTGGACCTCGAACCTGCTGGGATAGATGTCGACCGTCACTCTTTCTCCATGCGTTCTATAGTCTATTCTTCCCGAGTAGTCTCCCGCCTCGATGGCTTGAAGTCCAGAAGCCAAGTCGAGGGATAGCGAGGTTACACTTCTGTAATCTTCGTTACGCACCTTCACCCATACTGTAGCCGTCATGGAGTCCAGGTCGTATACAATGGAGAGCTTTTCTGCAACAATTAGCTGGACAGCAGTCGAGGTGAAGCTGAAAGAAACTGTTTGGGGCTCTGGCGTGGTGGGCTTAGAGGCTCTCTGGACAAGCGTTGTCCCGTTGAGCGTGAATCCGTTGGGTATGTTCTGGACCCTGGCTCCGCCTGGTAGCTGGATGAATACGTTTGACGAATAGTCAATCCCTGTGAAGAATGGTGTGGAGGGGGCTGTGATCGTGTACGAGTCTCCGCCCCCACCCGCGACTAAGCGGCTGTAGACATGCCTTATGACGACCTGCCCTGACTCTGCGAGTAATTTATAGTAGGTCTGGCCATCTCTTACCTCTTGGCCGGAGAGTGTGGCGCCATAGACATCAAGGTTTTTTAGATTAGTGTATATCGAGCCAGGTATTCCCAGCTCGAAACTGCTACCGATGGGAACTTTTGTGAGACTATCCCATACATACACGAGTCCATGTGGCGAGACCGAGACATACCGTTCCACTAAGACACCTTCACCCTGCGCCCAAGTAACCGCCGGGACAAGTGATAGAAGGGCTGCGAAAGTAAGAGTCATCGCGGCCAGAATATTCCTCATATCGCGTCTCCTAAGACTTCTTATATACCGACTTAAAGAGGTTTGCCATGACCGTATACGGCTCTCCCCAATGCCGTCAGGCTGATTACCACCCGCCAATCTCACACCCCTTTCTCTCCTTAGTCCTTATTGAATTGATTATGTTTTAATTTTAGCCAGGCTTTTTCTACAAGGTGCTTCTCCTATAGAGCGCCTGTAGTGAATCTTTGGTAGAGGTGTAACACATTAGTGTAACTTATTGTATATAAGTTGCTCTATAAGTCTGCTGTGTTAGACAATTCTTACAGCATGACTTGTTGTCCTTAATTCTGTGCCTTTAGCGTGGTTAGGGATTGGCTGGATATAATGAGACCCTGCTAGGAGGGTTGAGATGATATTCTCATTCGATGTCCTCCTATAGATACAAGCATCCAGAGAGATTTATGAAGTGTCTGATGGATATAAAGTATTCCTTAGAATTGGTTATAGGTTGTTGTAGGTATCTCTAAAAAGATTGAGAGGTGTGGCTCCAGACTATACAACTGTTTGGGAGGGTGTGCTAGGGTTAGGCCCTCTTAGGAGATGGAGTGGGAGACAAGCCTATATACCAAACTAACAGACATGGTGTCAATACAAAACCCATAAAACCATATAAAG
>JAVYLC010000037.1:0-17397 GCA_038741355.1 Nitrososphaerota archaeon | reverse complement strand
CTTTGGAACCACCTCCTAACAGACTCATGGCTCACCCTGAATCCTAGCTCGCCCAGTATCCCAGCCACCCTCCTGAGGCTGAGCCCCTCCACATATAGCCTGACGCCGAGAGCCCTGACCCACGGAGACGTCCTGAGACGGGGAAAGACACTTCTATCACCGAAGAAACCCATAAGACGGCCTAGGCCGACCCCAATTCTATTCACCCACAACTAATGGGAAGGCCCAGCCATAGACCTTAAGTTGACAGTCCCCAACTGTCATGTGAGTTACTAAAAAATCTGCAGATTCTGTGACAAAATACCTTAAGGACTCTTAGGAAATAGATTGCTGTACAAATCAACGGTGAGGCAGAGGTAGTAAGGAGACTCGGATGTAAGTTTAAGAACTTATTTTAGTGTATGTCATTATCGTTGAGAGAGGTTGGTGCTTGTAGTTGATGTATGATCTCGTGGTTGTTGGCGCAGGTATAGTGGGTCTGACCTCTGCGTTTCATTTCGCCAAGCTAAGGGGTGGCCGGATATTGGTCATTGACGCCAATGCAGGCCCTGCACAAGGGAATACGGCTAGGAGCGTGGGTGGTTTCCGCATGGGCCTATTCACATCCAAAGTGAACAGGCTGATCTCAGAAACCACTGTCAAGTTCTACCTCGACGTGCAGAAGAGTGGCTATGACTTGGGGATTCACCAGCTGGGCTATCTGGTCCTCTTAGATATTTTGAAATATGAGCAGTATGTTCAGTATGTTCAAGATCTTCTCCAAGCTGGGACTGCGAGGCTTCTTTCGCGGGAAGATCTTAAGAAGAGGATAGGCTTTATTGAGGTTGATCTGGATGATGAGGAGGCTCGGCTCCTTGAGCTCAAGCCGATTAGAGGCGCAATCTTCTCACCCCAGAGCGGCTATCTTGACGTGGAGAAGCTGGCTCGATTCTACTACGAAGGTCTCGTAGACGCAGGTGTAGAATTCCTCTTTAACACGAGGGTTGAGGGTTTAAAGCTTGCACCTGTGAATAGGATTGGCCATCCTAGGGAGCCTTTTGCCTGGCAAGAGAAGAGGATCGAATCTGTCGAGACGTCAAAGGGTACATTTGAGGCTGAGAAGATCATCCTTGCTGCTGGGGCCTGGAGCCAAGAACTATTGGACCCATTGGGGGTTGACTCGTATATCAAGCCTAAGAAGAGGCAGATCTTCGCTTCCCCTGCCCAGGGCAGTCTCGAGTCCTTCTTCAACGTAGAGGGATTCAACGATTTCAACACGCTCCCAATGACATTCATTCCGAGGGGGCCATTCGTTGCACCCCGGGTCAGGGACAGGAGCCTCTGGATGGGACTAAGCGACGATATTGGCCGCAGATGGGGTCTAGACTTCGAGGCAGAAGACCTCTTCTTCTACGACAATGTTTATCCGCTTTTAAGGAAGATTTTCCCGATAGTGGAGGGTGTGAGGCCTCAGTCAAAATGGGCTGGCTGCTACTCTATTAACACGATCGACGAAAATCCAGTGGCTTTCCGGGTAATGAATTTGGTTGTTGCGACGGGGGGTAGTGGCAGCGGCGTCATGAAGGCGGATTCCCTAGGACGTATAGCGGCTGCACTGGCTCTTGACCAGGGCGAGGCCGAGCTTTACGGAGGTGTGAAGGTGTCTTCGACTCTCTTGGGAATAAAGGAGAGGAAGATTGAGCCGGAGATGCTGGTCTTTTAAATGAGCGGCCTTCACCTGATAATCTATAGCTTGTTTTGAAGGACAACTTAAATAAACCCCTCTACATTTTGGGGTTGAGCCGATGAGTAGTTCGATTCAACCGGTTCACGAATTGAGGTTGAGAGTGGCTGAGGCGAGGCAGAGGGATGTTGGGTACGGGATAGCAAGGATTGACAGGGAGGTTGGAGCTTCTGCAGGCCTAGCTACAGGCGACGTTATTGAGATTCGTGGGAAGAAGCTAGCGGTCGCCACATTGTGGCTGGGCTATCTTGAGGAGGAGAAGGACATTATAAGGATTGATGGCTACATTAGGAACAATGCAGGAGTATCCTTGAATGATTATGTGTTGGTTAGGAAGGCGCAGGTTAAGGAGGCTAAGCTGGTCACACTCGCACCAGTTAACAGCACCATCAAGCCTGATGAAAACTTCACTAAACTAGTCAAGAGCCGACTGATAGAGTATCCCGTCGTACAGAAAAACATCGTCCCCGTACTCTTCTTTGGAAACCTCTTCAACTTCGCAGTCATCCAGACGCGGCCTACGGGGGTCGTTAAGATTACCCCTAACACTAGAATCGTGATTCAGAGTAGGGCTGTGCAGGAGAAGTCGCTAAGCACCCATGTGACATATGAGGATATCGGTGGGCTTGATGAGGAGATACAGAGGATTAGAGAGATGATTGAGCTCCCCCTCAGGTTCCCCGAGCTCTTCCAGCGGCTCGGTATTGAGCCGCCGAAGGGGGTATTGCTGTATGGTCCGCCTGGCTGCGGTAAGACGCTTCTAGCCAAGGCGGTGGCAACCGAGGCTGAGGCTAACTTCATCCTGATCAACGGCCCGGAGATAATGAACAAGTACTATGGTGAGACCGAGGCTAAGTTGAGGGAGATTTTCAGGAGGGCTGAGGAGGAGGCCCCCAGCATAATATTCATTGACGAGATTGATGCAATCGCGCCTAAGAGGAGCGAGGTTACTGGTGAAGTGGAGAAGAGGGTTGTTGCCCAGCTCCTAGCCCTGATGGATGGTCTTGAAAGCAGGGGCCAGGTGATAGTAATCGGCGCTACTAACCGTCCCAACGCTCTGGACCCGGCTCTCAGGAGGCCTGGACGCTTTGATAGGGAGATCGAGATCGGAATACCTGATAAGCGGGGGAGGAGGGAGATACTCCAGATCCACACGAGGGGCATGCCCTTAGCCTCTGATGTTGACCTTGACAAGCTCGCCGAGATGACGAAGGGATACACTGGCGCGGATATCGCCGCCCTATGCAGGGAGGCTGCTATGAAGTGTATTAGAAGAATACTTCCGAGCATTGACTTTAATGAGGAAAGGATATCACCCGAGATACTTAACTCGCTTGAAGTAACGATGAGGGATTTCCACGAGGCTTACAGGGAGATTACTCCAACCGCCTTGAGGGAGGTTGAGATTGAGACACCTACGGTCCGCTGGGAGGATGTTGGCGGCTTATCTGAGGTGAAGCAGAGGCTAGTTGAGGCAATTGAGTGGCCATTAAAGTATCCTGAGAGGTTTGAGAGGCTCGGTATCAGGCCTCCTAAGGGGATACTTCTATACGGCCCACCGGGCTGTGGCAAGACACTTCTTGCGAAGGCTATAGCTACTGAGGCGGAGGCAAACTTCGTCACCATCAAGGGCCCCGAGATATATTCGAAATGGGTGGGCGAGTCCGAGAAGGCGATACGAGAAGTCTTCAGGAAGGCTAGGCAGGCGGCACCATGCATAGTGTTCTTAGACGAGATAGAGACCATAGCCCCGAGGAAGGATATCTTGGACGACAGCTCCGGCGTGACACACAGGGTGGCTAGCCAGCTACTGGCGGAGATGGACGGTATAGAGGAGCTGCGCGAAGTAGTGGTGATTGGGGCCACGAACAGGCCAGACTTTATGGACCCCTCAATACTGCGGCCTGGAAGGTTCGACAGGCTGATTTATGTCCCACCGCCCGATGATAAGGGCAGGTACGAGATACTGAGAATATATACAATGTCCATGCCCCTGGCGGCAGACGTAGACCTTAGGAAACTCGCAGCAATGACTGAGGGATACTCTGGGGCTGATTTAGAGTCTCTATGCAGGGAGGCAGCCATGTCTGCATTAAGAAGGGACAAAGATGTCCAGCAGGTCTCGTGGAGCGACTTCCAAGAGGCTCTGAAGTCTGTGAAGCCGAGTATAACTCCGAACATGCTCAAAGAGTATGAGAAGGTCTCGGAACACTTACGCGGCACAGAAAAAGCCCTCCCAATGTTCGGATAATACCGTTATGGATCCACAAGACGTAGTCGAGGTTTTGAGGCGTAACAATAAGAAGATGATGGAGTCAGCCCTGTTAGAGGCTTTGAATACGAGGGGAAGGGTGACTAGCGCTAAGGAGCTTAGAGAAGCGCTAATCGTTCTTGAGGTGCGGGGGCTAGTAAGAGTTCATAGCCTCGACGAGGAGAGGAGGCTTGTGGTACTTCTTGAGTAATCCCTCAGAGTAGCCAACGGTCGAGGGAGGTTACCTTCTTTCTCTCAGACACTGCCGTCTCAACTTCGCTGAGCTCCTTCTCAACCCTCTCTGGGGAGAAGTCGTGCTCGTCACACAGCATCTTAAGTACAGCTTCTTTGTTTATGTCGCGCCAAACCAGCTCGTAGTCCTTTTTTACTTCGGGTTCTAGGAAGAGGTGCCTGACTGCGTCGATATCGATTTCGATAGACTTGTTGAGCACTCCTAAGACCTTTTCTACTGAGCCATGCTCCCTTATGAGCTCATAGGCCTTCTTCGGCCCAATGCCCTTCACTCCCTCAAAGTAGTCTGTGCCTATCAATATGGCCATTTCGATTAGCTCCCTCCTACCTATACCCAGAGAGCTGAAGAGCTTGTCAGTATAAACAACCTCAGGCTCAACTGTCACGTATTCGTCTTTCCGCGGGAGCTTTCTTTTTCCAACGATGGAGAGGTTTCGCACAAGCCGGGGTGTTCCGAAGAGTATGGAGTCGTAGTCCTGTGAGGCTGAAGCCCAGGCGTCTCCGCGCATAGCCATGTACGCCGCCTGAGCCTCTCCCTCTGAGGGTGCTATCACCGAGGGGATGCCCATTGCGTCTAGCAGTTGTATAGAGGTCTCGACCATGTATTTCTCTAGGGTTGCTGACTGGGTGGCGTATTTCCGCGCCTCCTCCACCTCGCCCGCAGCCAGGGCCTCCTCATACATCTTTTTAGCCCTCTCTCTCAGCTCGATCCTCATCCTAATGGTTTCTCTTTTAAGCTGGGGCGGCTGACCATCAAAGACATAGACTACTTTTATGCCGTTTTTTATGAAGTTTGCTGTCCTGAAGAAGAGGCCACTGAGGTGGCTGGTTACGCGCCCTTTCCTGTCCTGAAGTGGTCTTCCATCAGGCCCCCTGATTATGGAGAGGAACTGGTAAAGGATATTGTAGCCGTCTATGGCTATTACTTTCTCAGATAAATCGCTAAGCTGGATTGTCTGGACGGCCTCCTGCGGTATTAAGTCGCCAAGCTTTACGCCCAACTCGCATCTAAATATTTAGTAGTCCTCTTGGATGGATAAACCTTTCCCCACCTGTGGGGTTAATCGGCCCCAGCCTAGGAGGAATGGACCTCTACATCGGCTACCATTAAGCTTCTAGTGGGCGAGACCGGTTTGAGCTTATTGACTTTTAAGTCGCAGGTGGCTCCGAGATCGGTGAGCCTCTCCACTATTTTTGAGCGCCACTCTTCAGGGTCTTCTGCGAAGCCGTAGAGGTGGATAACGCCTCGTCCATGTAGGATTTTGAGGGCTGTGTCGAGGAAGCTGAACGGGTCCGAGGGATAGTTCATGACTATTCTGTCAGCTCTTACTAGGCTGCTCGAAAACATTTCTCTGGAGTCGCCGAATAGTGGCACAACGTGGTCTGTCAGCCTGTTTAGATCTATGTTTTTCACCAACAGGCTATAGGCGTCAGGATTTATCTCTGAGGCGAAGACCTTGGCGCCTGCGTGTTTCGCTATAGCTATCGCGAACGGTCCGACACCAGCGAACATGTCTGCCACAACTTCATCAGGCCTCGTCAGTGCAGCTATTCTCATCCTCTCGCCCGCAAGTCGCGGGTTGAAATACGCCTTCTCAAGGTCCACTTGGAAGACGCATCCATGCTCTTTATGAGTCGTGAATGTACGTTTTTCGCCTGCGAGGTGTAGAAGCTTCCGCGTTCTGTAGATCCCTGCTATAGGTCCTGCCTCTCCGAGTACAACTTTTACTGACGGGTTAACCCGGATTATCGCCTCGCCTATCTGCCTCTTGAACGGCTCGAGACCCCTGGGTATATGTACTACCGCTATGTCGCCCACAATGTCGTAGGATGAGGGGAGCTTCTCGAGGAGTTCACCGCCTATGATACCTGAAAGCGCCTCCCTAATGCTACGTGGAGGTGTGCGCCTCTCATGAAACTCCTCCCACACCAACTCACACCCTAGCTCGGGAGGGACGATCGCTTCCAGGAAAGGTATATCGGATTTGAGGGGGAAGACGACTCTATCACCCACCCTCAAGGGCTTGAGCGAGGGCTCTATTGCGGATATACTCTTCAAAATCTCTCTTACCCTCTCAGCATAAATCGCTGGAACCGAGATCCCCCGACTCTTTACCTTCCGACTGTTAAGCATATCTGAGTATTCTCTTGATTACCCCTATCCCCTTGGTCCGTCCTTCCCTCAGGACAAACCTGTCCTGCGGATATACCAGCATTGGGCTGTATTTGAACTCGAGGACAGCGTTCCCCTGCTCCCCGGGCTTCACATACTCCCTATCCAGCTCCACAATTCGGACGCTCTGTGAGATGGTGTGGCACTGCATGACAGGCTCATAGCCCGGAGCGAACCTGCTGGGGTTGTTGAGGACTAGGACCTCAGCGGCAAAGCTCCAGACAGCGTGGGGCGAGAGCTCCTCATCGCACAGAACCATCCCTCTGCGGATCTCCTCATGAGAGACACCCCTAATCGCGACTCCAACGACGTAGCCTGCTACAGCCTCCTCTACTCGGGTGTTGTGGATCTCTATGCTCCGCGCCTTAACCCGCTTGAACCCGCCGTCTGGATAGGGGCCGAGGAGGAGTTCAGCGCCTGCCCTCAGCCTTCCCTGCCTAACGGTGCCCGAGACCACGCTCCCCACCCCCTCGATGTCGTAGATTCTATCGATGTAGAGTAGGAATGGTTTGTCGAGTGGCTTCTCTCGCTGCGGCAATAGAGCCAAAAGCCTATACAGGTTCTCGAACCCCTCCAGAGTCCTGGCAGAGACCTCTATTATTGGCACTACAAGCCCTATCTTGTCATACACTATGTCTATGTCTGATGGCTCCCGTATGAGGAATGGGACTCGGCCAACCCTCTTCAGGAGCTGTGCAACCCCCTCCCTAACCTCCAACACCCTGCCCTGAGCCACTTTGTCCTTCTTCGTGATGCACACCATCACTGGTATGCCTAGGCCTAGCATGATTCCTAAATGCTCTCGGGTGAGGTGTGTAACCCCGTCATCCGCTGCCACGACGAGTACTCCGTAGTCTACCTCTTGCCCCACCAGTCCCCTAATTGTTGTCCTCAGCCATGGCTCATGTCCCACAGTGTCCACGAAGCTGATCAGCTTCTCACCCTCCTCCACACACCTCACCCGCTCCATCTTGTCTAGGGGGTTGCTCATGGTCAGTGGCTTACCTCCCTTGAAGCCCAGCACTGCTAGGTGAATGTCGGCGGAGAGGTTCCTCTCAACCTCATGGGGGAGTGTATCGAGGTATAGCCACTTTTTACCGTCGTCCGGCTGGTTTGTTAGGAGGCAGGCAATGAGTGTCGACTTGCCGTGGTTGACATGACCAGCCACGGCCACAGTGATGTGTGGCTTAGCAGTGGTGGGGAGGGACTCTATCACGACCCTCGCAATCAAGCCCTTCTCAGTCTCAAACCTCTCCACCCTCCTAATCCTAGCGCCGCTCTCCGCCACCACCGTGGAAAGAACCGAGAGGCTCATCTCCAAATCATACTCACTCAGCCCCACCACCAGACCATCATCGTTTACTCCTAACAGGTAGACCGCCACCCCGCCCCCCTCCAGCAGATGCGACTTAAGCTGAGTGCTTAGCTGCTGTCTTCTCTCAGGCTTCAAATGCACGAGCGGGATGAGCCTCTCCTTAAATTCTATGTGCTGTCCTTCGTTGGGCGGGAGCTTAATGTGTCTCGACACTCTAACTCACAGTGTATCGAGGCGGATTTAGTTTTATCGCAGTTCCTTCCCCCGCGTGTCTCGCCTCATGCTGTAAGAGCTTCTTCTTCAGGGATAGATCTGCTGAGAATCCTCCGAGACCTCCGTGAGCCTCCACAACCCTGTGACAGGGGACAACAAGCATGAGGTGGTTTGCTGACAGGGCTCTGCCTACCGGCCTGGGCGAGGAACAGCCAATCTCCCTTGCAACCCATGTATAGCTCCGCGTGAAGCCGTATGGGATCTCCATAGTCTTCTCCCAAACTCTGACTTGAAAATCAGTTCCGAAGAAACAGGCGGGCAAAGTGAAGGACTTGCGAGTCCCCTCAAAATACTCTATAAGCTGCGCCTCTGCCTCGTCGATCAACCCGCCGCCTACCCCTGCCGGCGATGGCAGTCCCCGAGCCCTCAAAAACCCCACCGCCTCCCCGCCCCCCACACCTACATAGAGCAGGTGATCCTCACTTGCAGCGATCTCTACTCGGCCCAGCCAGGACCTGATCGAGCGCACAAATGTCTTTACACCCAAGACGCCGAGCACACTCTTGCGACGATATATTAATAGTCTTGGCTAGACCTCGATGCCTGTGGCTAGAATAGGTTTCATCGGTCTCGGCTTAATGGGGAGGCCGATGGCCAAGAGACTCCTGGCCGCGGGGCATGTGCTGAAGGTGTTTAACAGGAGTAGGGGGCCGGTGGAGGAGCTTGCCAGTCAAGGAGCGGAAGCGGCGGGCTCCCCTGAGGATGCTGCGAGTGGGGCTGACTACATAATTCTGATGCTTCCAGACTCTAAGGACGTGAGGATGGTGGTGCTGGGTGAGAGGGGAGTTGTTCACGGCGCCAGGCCAGGCTCCATCGTAATAGATATGTCAACCATCTCGCCGGCGGTTGAGAGGGAGATATACGAGTCCTTAAGGCAGAGGGAGGTGGGATATCTTGACGCACCCGTAACAGGTGGGACGATAGGCGCGGAGCAGGGAACACTTACTATTATGGTTGGAGGGGACCACGAGGTCTTCAAGAAAGCCGAGCCGATACTACGAGTCCTCGGGCAGAGGATAGTCTACATGGGCCCAATCGGCTCGGGGCAAATGACGAAGATATGCAACCAAGTATCAGTAGCACTCTCCCTACTCGGAGCTTGTGAAGCGCTTCTACTTGCCTCAAAAGCCGGCCTAGACCTCGATAAGGTGATAGAGGTCATATCTTCCGGAGCGGGATCCTCGTGGCAGCTCACAAACCTAGGGCCTGCAATCGTTAGGAGGGATTTTAGGCCCGGATTCAAGGCAGAGCATCTGTTAAAAGACCTCCGCATAACTCTCGAGATAGGGCAGGAGCTCACCATACCACTTCCGGGAACAGCTCTTATGCATCAGCTCTTCAAATCATTGGCCGCCAAAGGTGAGGGGGCGCTGGGAACGCAGGCCGTAATCAAAGTATTGGAGGACCTGGCGGGCCACGTTGTCTCCAAGTCAGGTAGAGGAGCGGAGGAACCTTAGATAGTTCTCATAAATCAGGCCAGACACTTCCTCCACACTTAGTCTCTTAACCGATGCTATTGTGTTGAGAAGCCCCGGTAGACTTCTAGGGTTCAGCTCAATCCCTCTATATTTGTAGGGTCCATCGCTCTCTGTTAAGATGATGTCCATATCGGCTTCTCGGAGAATCTGCATGTGCTTCTGCTGAATCATCACAGCGGGGTTGATCGAGATAAAGTAGCCCGCATCTTTAATCTCCTTCAGGAGCCCAATCGGACCGGTGTACCAGTGCAGTAGTAGAGACTTTACGCCAAATCTTAAGCAGGTCTTCACTACCGAATCCCACCCCCCAAGGGCATGGACGTTTAATGGAAGCCCTCTCTCCGCAGCCAATTTGCATATTTCGTTAAAGACCTTTAACTGCTCCTTGAAAGGAGCCTTAGCAAACCTTGAGTCTACACCAACTTCGCCTATTCCTGCCACCTCTCCTGAAACTGCGAGTCTCTTTATGTTTTCGAGCTGACCCAGATTTTTGTGAAGGTTCCAAGGATGAATCCCTACAAACGGGTCAATATTCCTAAACTTTCTAGCTAACTCGAGCGTGGCTCCAGACGACTCTAGGTCCATTGCTACACCCGCGATTCTAATATTACTGAAACTCTTAATCTCGTCAGCATTATACTCGTGGACGTGGCAGTGTGCGTCAACGAGAATTATCTCGCTCATTATGCCTTAACTTGCATATCCCTAATTTTAACTTCAGCCAGCGCTGTGGCAATGAGTCCACGGAAAACAGGTTCCGGTTTCCCTGGCCGCGACTTGAACTCAGGATGGTACTGCGTCGCTATGAAGTACTTTTTATCAGGGAGTTCTATTATCTCAACCCGGCTACCGTCTAGAGAGAGTCCTGAGAATACGAGCCCAGCGCCTGTTAATTTTTGGTGATATGCAGGGTTTACCTCGTATCTGTGCCGATGCCTCTGATGTATCAGCTCCGACTCGTAGAGTTTGTATGCCAGTGTCCCCTTCTTGATAATTACTGGGAGGGAGCCGAGGCGCATGGTCCCACCCTTCTGCTCCGTGTGAAGCTGCTCGGGCATAAGATCTATCACTGGATGTGGCGTCTCTTGATCATGCTCTGTAGAGTTGGCGCCCTTTAGGCCCAACACATTTCTTGCGAACTCAACAATAGCCATCTGGAGGCCAAAACATATTCCTAGGAAAGGCTTATCCTGAGTCCTAGCGAGGTTTATCGCAATTATCTTACCCTCAGACCCGCGCTTACCGAAACCACCGGGCACAAGTATCCCATTTGCCTCTTCAAGTTTAGAGATCTCTTCGATGTCGTCGCGCTCAACCTTCTCCGCATCAACCCAGAGGATCTCCAGCCTCGCATTCTCATAAGCGGATGCGTGTTTGAGGGCCTCCTTAATGCTGATGTATGAGTCGGTCAGGGCCGTGTATTTGCCGCACACAGCTATCTTAACTAATGGGCCGTCTGGCTTGAAGGTCTCTACTATTCTACGCCACTCAGTTAAATCGGGTTCGACATTCCTCAGGGATAGATGTTTTACAATAAAATCGCCTAGCCCCTGTTGGTCTAATATGAGAGGCACCTCATAGATTATGTCAGTATCATATGAGCAGAAGACAGCCTCCTTGGGCAGCGTGCCGAAGAGTGCGATTTTCCTCCTAGTGGCCTCGTCGATGATTCTCTCGCTTCTAGCCACTATTATGTCGGGCTGTATTCCAGTCCTCCTCAGCTCGTTTACGCTGTGTTGGAGAGCCTTGGTCTTAAACTCACCAGTGGTCTTTAGATATATGACGAGCGAGACATGGACGAAAAGTGTCTCTTCCTCAAGTTTCATCTGCCTAGCCGCCTCGTAGAACGGCTGAGCCTCAATATCCCCCACTGTTCCACCAATCTCCACTATCACTATATCCGCCCCCCTCCTCTCGGCGACCAGTCTTATTCTACGCTTAATCTCATCGGTTACGTGGGTGACAATCTGGACACATTGGCCGAGGTACTCGCCGGCGCGCTCCCTACGGATTACTTCTTGAAAGACTTGCCCGGTTGTGAGGTTGTTTAGCTTACTCATAGGGATGTCGAGGAATCTCTCATACCATCCAAGGTCTAGGTCTGTCTCGCCGCCATCATCGGTCACGAATACTTCACCGTGGCTGTAAGGGTTCAGTGTCCCAGCGTCTACGTTAACGTATGGGTCTATCTTCAGAAAATCCACATTATAGCCCCTAGACTGGAGTATCTTTCCAATAGATGCTGCGACGGTTCCCTTCCCGACGGAGGATATGACGCCCCCGGTAACGAAGATGTATTTCGGCACATAGAAAATAGAGTTTACTGTTATTATAGCTTTTCCTTGGCCGGGCTCGTTTTATATTTGGGGAGAGTTACGAGTCCTACGGCTCCTCAATATAGATTTCATCTCCCCTCAAACTTACTTTGTAGGTTTTGAGACTGGGTATTGACTCTGGGGGCTCTCCCTCTGGCCCTTCAACCACTGAGCCATTAGCTAGTCTGAACCTCGCTCCATGAAGTGGACACCTGACAACATCACCCTCTAGGAGGCCTAGGCTAAGGTCACTCTCCTCATGTGTGCACCTGACATCAGTCACGTATACTCTTTCTCCCACCCTAGCCACTAGGAGCTCTTTTCCCTTCAGGTCTACCCTGATCATCCCGTTCTCCGGGACATCTTTAAAGCTACAGACCCGCACCATCACATGATTGATTAGTACTTGAGAATTACTAAAACCTATCAATTCATCAAAGATCTGTTATGGGGGTCCTGGAAGGAACTCTAGCTCCGGCCTATGCTCCTCCTCCTTCTTGAGCTGCATCATAAACTCCCTCGCCCTCCTCATAATTTGGAGGTTTTTAACTGGTATGATGGCTATTACCCTGTCAACACCTGACTGTAGTGTCTTCAACGCAATGGCCCTGCATGGGAGGCTTGCCGCATCGATGGTAGCGTTTTCAGGCCTCAACAAATAGCTGAAGAAACCTCCCCCCTCCTTTCTCCCCTCCACCATCAGGCTGCCGTCAGGCGTCTCTCTGACCGACTCCACGGAGAGCTCAACTTGAGCTATGTCCGGTAGTGTTGGGGATGGTTTCAGCTCAGAGACCACCTGAGTTACGCCTTGCCTGCCGGGTATCTGCTCAATCTTACAAGCGATTTTAGAGCCTATCTCTAGCCAGTCAGGAGGGTCGTGTAGCACCGCCTCATAACTATCGCCAGTGAGAGTTGATATTGAAACCTCAATGACGATTGTTTTTCCAGCCCTCCGCGGCCTTATCCCCGAAACGTATCCGTTTATCTCCATCAATCGATACTACCTGATAGTATTTAGTTCTGGAGAGTTTAATAAGTTATGATGGAGATGCTACGGTAGATTGTCCGGAGATGCTGCTCGGAGTAGGGTCAACAGGCTGGCCGATAGTAGGAGCCCTTATTTGCAGCTCCACGCCGATGATCCTGTTGACTGGTATGCGTGGGGGGAGGAGGCCTTCAGGAAGGCAAGAGAGGAGGATAAACCCATTCTCCTGAGCATAGGATATCTGTCCTGCCACTGGTGCCATGTTATGCAGAGGGAGTCGTTTAAGAACCGCACCATCAGTGATATCTTGAACAAGTATTTTGTGCCGGTTAAGGTGGATAGGGAAGAGAGGCCGGATATTGACGCCATCTATATGAGGGCTGTAATCTTGATGACGGGTCATGGAGGCTGGCCGCTCACCGTTTTCCTGACCCCAGACCTTAAACCCTTCTTCGGCGGCACCTACTTCCCACCAGAGCCGCGACATAATCTTCCAAGCTTCAAGGATGTGCTCTTGGCCGTGAAGGAGGCTTGGGAAAAGAGGAGGACGGAGGTTTTGAATAGCGGTAGCAATCTCTTCGAGCTGATCTCCCGATCCCTCTCCATCAGGGCTGAGGGCGATGTGGAGGTCAATATGGATGCAATGGACATGGCGTATGACCAGCTCGTCCTAATCTTTGACGACGAGTTCGGCGGAATAAGGGGGACTCCAAAATTCCCGATGCCTACCAGCTACCTGTTTTTACTCCGCTACTGGAGGCTGAAAGGTGAGAGCCTAGCTCTTAGGATGGTGGAGAAGACGCTTGACGCGATTTTCCTGGGTGGAATATACGACCATGTAGGAGGAGGTTTTCACAGGTACGCCGTTGACAGGGCTTGGACCATACCACACTTCGAAAAGATGCTCTATGACAATGGAATGCTCGTCAGGCTCTATGCTGAGGCATGGGTCGTTACCAAAAAACCTCTATACCTCTACGTTGTCAAGGATGCGTCCCGGTGGCTCCTCTCAGAGCTCAAGTCAGATGGCGGTGGCTTCTTCTCTGCACTGAGCGCAGAGAGCGGAGGCGTTGAGGGTGGGTACTACTTGTACAATTGGGATGAGGTTGCTGGCACTCTGGGAGATGATGTGGCTAGAATGCTTGGCTGCACACCCGTTGGAAATTTTGGGGACGGTCTGAACGTTATTAGGCTTCCCTCTCAACTAGAAAAACTCTCAGAGGCACTAGGTATGGACCTATTCAAGGCCTTAAACCACATCAGTCAGAAGCTTGGAGAGCTTAGGAGAGCGAAGCGTAAACCGGCAGTAGACGACAAGATCATCGCATCATGGAACGGCATACTCTTGAGCGGGCTTTCCTACGCCGCAGCAACTACTGCTGATCAGGCGCTTTCAAATGCGGCGATGAATGCCGCGAACTTCGTCCTGAAGGAACTTTACTCTGGAGGAGAGTTGAAGAGATATTGGAGGGATGGACCGGCCGAGACACGAGGAATTCTAGAGGATTATGCCCTTCTCGGATGCGGGCTTCTAGACCTCTACCAGTGGACAGGAGAAAGCAGGTATCTCGACGCCGCCTTGAGCCTAGCCGGAGATATTCTGGAAAAGTTTGCATCTAAGTCGGGAGGATTCTACGACACGCCACCAGACCCGGACACACCCATCAGGCCGGTGTCGATAGAGGACAATGCATACCCTTCTGGATACGCGGCTGCAATCCACCTCCTCGCCCAGCTCTACCTCCTGACAGGCGAGGAGAAGTTTTTCGAGTCTGCACGGGGCGCGCTGAGGGTGGCTTGGCAAAGGGTCCAGGACAATCCCCTAAGCCATATTTCGATTATCTCGGCCATCCCATTAATTCTAAACTCGGGGGGACAGCTCGTAGTGGCCGCAACGGATGACCCTTGGCGCCACCTCTGCCAGCTTGCAACAAGGATGTTTGAGCCCTACGTCGTAATCTCTCCTTCCAGGTCAGAAGCACTGAAGAGCCTCTGGGAAGGGAAAGAAGCGGTGGGAGAAGGCGCCACATATTATATCTGCAAGGGTTTCAAATGCCTCCTGCCAACCACTAGTCTCGATGAGCTGGAGAGAATATTGAGGCAGGTGTTTACCTGACGATTTTGTCAAACTTTTTCATCACATGCGGAATCTTCTCAATGAGGTCTGTGGGTAGGATGTGAAGCCCAAGCTCCGTCGCAGCCATCTCCCCGCATAACCCGTTGATGTATGCCGCAGCCGATGCAGCCTCAAAACCTGGAACTCCCCTAGCAACTAGGCCGGCAACCAGGCCTGTCAGGACGTCTCCAGTCCCCCCTACAGTCATGGCGCAGGTTCCAGTCCTGTTCGCCATCAACCTTTCGCCGTCCGTTATGATGTCGACCTCGCCTTTCAGTAGTATAACTACTCCATGCCTCTTGGCCATCTCCTTCGCGGTCACGCACCTCTCTTCTAGAGAGTTTCCCGGTGGTGTCCCGAAGAGCCTGGCGAACTCCCCCGCATGGGGGGTAACAACGACATCTCGACCACCTATTGTGCCAAGGATGTAGGATTGGAGCGCCGAGGCATCCAGCACGAGCCTTATACCTTTCTCCAAGAGCCCGCTCAGCAGTTTGATCAGCGCAGACTCCTTCGCCACGGATAGGCCGGGGCCGATCGCGGCCGCATTAGCTTGGGGAGAATTTTTCACTATCTGCTCACTAATCCTCGAGGTCAGTTTCACGTCTGTGAGCGGGTAGATGATTAGGCTCGGCGATAAGGCTCTAATTGGCGTTGCAATCTTCTCCGGAACAAAGAGATAGACTAGGTCCACGCCAGACCTCATCGAGGCCATAGCTGTTAAGAACGGTGCTCCGTGATACAGCCTGCTTCCACCTACAACAATCACCACGCCGTTCTCCCCCTTTCTCGAGCCTGCCCTCCTTGGGGGGATTACAGCCGCAGCCCACTCCTCGCCAGTTTCATCGATCTGCGGGGCCATACGCCATTTTCATTCGTTCCTCGAGTAGATAATGATGACCCTGCTTCATCGGTATCATTTAAATACCAACCTCCCAGACATAGATGGAGAGAGAAAGATGGGTGTATTAACATGGCTACTCCAGCTGTTGCCACTAAATATGTGATTGAGGTTAAGATTGAGGTTGACGGGATTGTCGACCGTAACGACGTAATTGGCGCGACTTTTGGGCAGACTGAGGGAATATTCAGCTCAGAATTGGACTTGAGAGAGTTACAGAGGGCGGGGCGGATAGGGCGTATCGATGTCTCCCTTCAGGTCCAGGGTGGTAAGACAATTGGGAAGATAACCATACCCAGCGGCCTAGACAGGTTCTATACGGCTCTGATAGCCGCGATGATAGAGTCCCTTGACAGGGTTGGACCATACCAGGCAAGGGTCACTATAGAGAAGATCGAGGACCTCCGCGCAGAGAAGAGGAAGAAAATAGTAGAGAGGGCGAGGGCAATTCTCTACGAGTGGGAGCGAAAGAAGATTCCAGAGGATGACGAGATACTGAAGGAGCTGGAGGAGTCAGTGATGAAGGCGAAGGTCGTTGAGATTGGGCCGGAAAAGATTGAGGCTGGCCCCGAGGCGCTCAGCTCTGAAGAGGTTATAGTGGTTGAGGGGAGGGCTGACATAATCAACCTCATGCGCTATGGCTACAGAAACGTAATCGCGGTTGGGGGTGTCAAGATTCCGCCAACCCTACAAGACCTCCTAGCAAAGAAGAAGAGGGTCATAGCCTTCCTCGATGGAGACAGGGGCGGAGACATGGTGCTGAGAGAGCTGGCACAGTCTATAAAGATAGACCTTGTTGCTCGAGCCCCCTATGGGAAAGAAGTTGAAGAACTCAACGCAAAGGAAGTTGAAGACGCGCTGAGAGACGCCCAACCTCTAGGAGAGGCTTTAAGAAGGGTCAAGGCGGAGCCTGTGCAGGCATCTGAGCCTATCCCCGCAGAGTTCTCAGAAGAGCTGGCTCGGTATATCGAGGAGATTGAAGGGACATTGATGTCAATTGCTTTCGACAATGGCTTTAAAGAGCTGTGGCGCAAACCTGTGAGCGAGCTGGCCCAGCAGCTTTCAGAATCGAGGGAATATAAATACGTCCTATTCGACGGCGTCGTCACGCAGAGACTCATCGACATTGCATCCTCAATCGGCGGTGAGGTCTACCTGATCGGGGCACGGCTTGGAGATAATCTCTCGTTTAAACCAGGGGTAAAGGTTCTAACCATGGAGAGGCTGAGACAACATTAGCTTATCCCCAGTCACTCTCCCAATATTTTCTTTTCAATACATATTATTCCTCCGAGGGAATTTATCTTATCCGACGCCTCAGTATCTGTGAGTATGGCCCTAAACTTGATTATCCCCTTTTCTGCCCTCGATAGAATCTCATCCAATAAATCATTATCCATGTTCTCCCAGATAAAGTCCTCGGTTGCGAGGACGAGGGCTCCGCGCGAGGTCCTGCAAGCTCTCGCAACCTCTTCTAAACCCATGTGAATGTGTTCAGGGTGCTTTAGGATAACTCTCATCGCCTTCTCCACTTGAATAGCGTCGGCCAAAGGTCTAAGTTCTTCACCTAAGACGCCGCGCCTAAGTGCCTCGCGAATACCGTCAACGCCACCTA
>JAVYLC010000036.1:0-17744 GCA_038741355.1 Nitrososphaerota archaeon | reverse complement strand
AGCTTCTAAAGGTGAGGTCGAAGACTGTGCTGCTGGGGAGGAACGGTGCTGGAAAATCAACACTGCTTAAGGCCATTATGGGTCTAATCAGGCCGGCTGACGGGAAAATAATCGTCAACGGTAGAGACATCTCTGACCTAGCCTGTATCCAAACGAGTCGATACTTGGAGTGTAATAGCACCCACACGGGAGAGGGCCTTGGCAGCGAAGATGGAGTACATTATGCAGGACATGGTTGTCGTCTTCCGTGCAAGGTCGAGGAGAGGACTACTAGTTGCGAGTGACGTCTATCTGCCAGACACGGCGAAAAAATCTATCAGGCACCAAATATACGAGTTCAACGCGGCGGGATAGAAGTTGTCAAGCCCACAGAGCCGATTCATATCACGTATTCCCCTGGAGAGGGTGGCAGTGCTAGTTGGAACTGGAGGGCGGGTAAAGAAAGAGATTGAGGATAGGCTGGGTGTGTCGCTCAAAATAGACTCGAGGGAAGGCATCGTAGAGATAACCCCCAAGACAGAAGACTCTAAAAACTGGGATCCTGTAAACCTCTTCAAGGCAAGGGACATAGTGGAGGCCATCGGCTACGGTTTCAGTCCTGACCGGGCTTTGAGTCTAGCACAAGACGATATAGTCCTAGCGGTTATCGATTTGACGAACTACACTGGTAAGGATAAGGAAGACATCACGAGGATTAAGGCGCGGATAATAGGCTCAGGGGGAAAGACTCGAAGAATAATAGAGGAGACAGCCCATGTTTATGTCTCGGTTGGTCGGGATACTGTAGCCATCATCGGGTATACAAGGGATGTAGAGGCTGCTAAGGAGGCGGTCGAGATGCTAATCAATGGAGCCCCCCACAGCTCGGTATACAGGTTCCTAGATAGCTACGCCCAGAAGAGGAAGTTCACACGCTTTTACTGAGCGATCTATACCCTTCTAAAAGGCTGACCCCTCCCTATAGTTCAAAGGTAATTTTGCCGCTCCCTGATGGGCATGAGTCTATTAGGAGGTCGGAGAAAATAGTGTTAGATGGTTGAAGTAAAGTTTGAGCAGATCTCGCCGGCAGACTTCTTCTATCGTAACCGAGATATAGCGGGATTCAGCAGTCCCGCCAGATCCCTATACATGAGCATCAGGGAGCTTGTAGAGAACTCCCTAGATGCATGTGAGGTGGGGAAAATACTTCCCGAGATCTCGATCGAGCTAACGGCTGAGGTAGGCGAGGGTGAGGGTGGAAACGAGATATACCGTCTGGTTGTCAGAGACAACGGCATTGGTGTGGACGGCGACAATATACCCAAGGCCTTTGGCACAATCCTCTACGGAAGTAAATACGGCTTCAAGCAGTCTAGGGGAACCTTCGGGGTTGGAGGGACAATGGCTCTACTATACGGGCAGATAACTACTAACAGGCCCTTCAAGATAATCTCAAGCCGGGGGAGGGGAAAGATATACGAGTACCAGTTAATGATTGACATAGTTTCTAACGAGCCTCGTATAATCGATAAAAAAGTGATCGAAAACAATGATGGCTGGCATGGAACCATTGTAGACTTCACACTGGAGGCAGACTACAGTACGAGTAAACCCAAGATAGTAGAGTATCTAAAAATGACGTCTCTCATTAATCCTCACGCTAACATCTCCTTCATAGACCCTAAGGGCCGCTTCTACTTCTTTAGACGTGTCACCGAACAGGTTCCCGAACCGCCTAGGGAGGCTAAGCCACATCCACAGGGGGTGGATGCGGAGACCGTAAGCAGAATTGCGGCAGACACTAAGGCTAGGAGCGTATTGAGGATGCTTATTGAGGAGTTCCAGAGAGTAGGTGAGAAGACCGCGATGGATGTGCTGAAGCTCGCTGGGATAGACCCCCACGCGAGGCCACGGGACTTGGCACATGAACAGATTGCCCAACTTGTGAATGTGATGAAGAATTACCAGGGGTTTAGAGCTCCAGATACTTCCTCCTTATCGCCTGTGGGCGTCTCTTTCCTTGAGGCCGGTGTAAAGGCTCTCTTCAATCCCGAGTTTTACCATATTGTCCAGAGACCACCCTCGAGCTATTCGGGGATACCCTTTATCGTGGAGGTGGCCGTGGCGTGGGGAGGCACAATACCACCCACGGAAGATATACAATTGTACCGTTTCGCAAATAAAATTCCACTCCTCTACGATGAGAGGGCGGATGTCTCATGGAAGGTGATATCTGAGAAAATCGACTGGGGTGCATACAAGGTGCCGAAACAGGCTCCCCTTGCAGTTATAACGAGTATCTGCTCACCCAAAGTCCCCTACAAGACTGTGGGGAAGGAGGCAATTGCCGATAGGCCTGAGATTGAGAGGGAGCTTACTCTTGCTGTAAGGGAGTGTGCTAGATTCCTCCGGGGCTACTTAAGCAGACTCGAGAAGAGGGAGGCTGTGAAGAAGAGGCTGAACATCTACGCCAAATACCTTCCAAAAATCGCAAAATACTCAGCCGAACTAGCTGATAAAGAGCCGCCCAAGATATCGAACCTCTTGAAGAAAATTGGGGTTACCGATGAAATGTTGAAGGAAGCTGAGAGACTTGAGGCTGAGGAGGCGGAGCAGCTATATGAGTCGACACCGGGCTAGGACTGTGGGCACTGTGAGGTGATGAGTTGAGCCGGAAGATAATTTCAAATGCCGGGCTTATCTTAGTAGGACATGGCGAGCCGCCGAAAGATCTCCCTCGACGCATTATTAGGGAATACTTTGAGCTCATGGGGAAGAATCGGACAGAGGCAGAAGATGAGCATTTCCGCCGACTGGAGGAGGAGATAGTTTCTCGGCCTAGGACTCCTAGGAACGACCCATACTTCTACGGCCTATTATCTGTGGCAGAGGAGTTGCGTAAGACGCGAAGATTCAAACACGTGTGGGTCGCTTTCAACGAATTCTGTAGACCAACCCTAATGGAAGCGCTTAGGGAGGCCTGCGCGTCAGATGTTGATGTGATAGTAGTTGCCACGGTAATGTTGACTAGGGGCGGCCATCACGCTGAGGAGGAGATCCCATCCACCATCGAGCAGGCTAAGTCCTTCTGCAGTAAGCCCATAATCTATGCTTGGCCCATAGATACATCTGATTTCGCGAAATTCTTGCTAAGCCAAGTTGAGAATGTTCTGGCGAATAAAATGCGCATTTAGAGGGTGTCCAGTTGTAGGTGGGCGTGGCTTTGATGTAGCTCTATGAGGGCGCAGTATCCCTCTTTCGCAGGGCCCGCATTTACTACCGGTGTTTCCTCTAAGTATGAAATGCCTCTTGCCTCGTGAACGTGTCCGCAGCACACAACCATCGGCTTATAGCGCTCAATAAACCGTCTAATTGATACGCTCCCCAAGTCTACACCGGAGCCTGCCATGGCGACCTCGAGGCCGATTGGTGGGTTATGTGAGACTAGGACCCAGCCCGCCAACTCTTCACCCACCAAGCCCGATAATATCTCATCAAGCTCCTCCTCGCTAAACTCAATCCATGTGCCTCTGTGGGGTGTGGTCTTACTCCCTCCAACTCCGACGAATGTGTAGCTAGAGACTTGGCTCTTCTTGGCATGTAGGTTGATGAGGTTTTGAGTCCTCGGGTTATGGCTTAGCAGCTGTGGTGGGTCGCAGTTCCCTGGGACGAAGAGGACAGGCCTGTTCGCCTCTCCCGCAATCGTCGATAAGATCCTTTCAGCCTCATCTACCGAGCCGAAATTAGTGATGTCACCGACCACAAGAACTGCGTCGACCCTTTCCACCTTCGCCTTTCTACCCACCATCCTCGCACTCCTAGCCGAGCCGTGAATATCGCTGACCTGTAGTATCTTCATAACAGTGTTAAATTACTAGTCTTCAGTATATTAACGATGCTCTGCCACGTACGCGTGTGGGCTCGTATTGGAGGAGAGCATCGAGGGCTAGTTTTTTAAGGGCGGCCTTTAGATATCTGTAAACTGTAGATTTTGAGAGGCCGAGTTCTGATGAGAGTTCTGAAAGTGTACACTCCCTCGGAGTGTTAAGGTATCCCATCTTCATGGCCGTCACTAATACTAAGTACTGCTTTTTAGTAAGGACCGATGGGAGCTTTAATTGCGACTCCTCAACCACCTCAACGTCTTTCCCAGCCACGGCCAGCCTTTCTACGATTCTTTTGGACACCCTGGGTCCTGGGGTTAGTAGGTTGTAGATTATTCCGACACCCGGTATGTATATGGCCTGCCTTGGAATGCATGGAGAGCTTGAGATTACTTTACAGGCTGTGCAGCTGGGCGACTCGATGAGATACACCCTGTCTGCTAGGCGGTATACTGTGGCGCCCGAGACCCTTAACCTCCTACTGTTAACTCCTCTCTCGCTGCGGGAGAGCTGGATGAGATGCGTTGAGGAGGTGTCTCCGCATCTCAGATGCTTAAAAACACCCTCAATCAGCCCCTCCTCGAGAAGCTGGCAAACTCTACAGTCTGTATCTCGTACGAGGATTAGCATGCGGAGGGGCTGGCGAGCCATCTCTCCCGACTCAACCCGCCCATCCCCTTCAAATAATGTTTTGTGCACCAGCCCGAGTGTATCGGCACCCTCGTACACGTGGCGTCTATTGGAACATCCATAGGCTGAACCTCACCGTCAACCAGGCCGCCCAGTATCTTCCGAGGCTCTTCAGAGACCTTCCCCCTCTCCCCTCATCCCTAGGAACCTCATGGGCAATCCGTACCATGGAGCCCTATTCGTGTAGACGGTAGGGTTATTAGCACACTTATCCCTAACCACCTCAAGAAACCTATAAGATGGCCTAGGCCGACCCCAACTCTATCCACCCCCAACGAACGGGAAGGCCCAGGCCATAGACCTTAAGTTGACAGTCCCTGAACCATGGAGAATTCTTTATCCCAGCTAAGCCGCAACACCAAACATTTGACAAGCCTATCCCCTGAGAAATACATGCCTTTATTGCTCTAAGCCATCTTGACAGGCTGAGGAGGGGTGGGCTATATAACCCTCGCATAACCATTAAGCCACTGGCAATCCCGTTTCTATAAGATTGCATGCAAAAATATGCAGATTAATGCAAAAAATTTCATGAGAAAGGCACCCCTATTGCATATGCTGGTTAAAGCTGTCTCTGGTGTAATAAAATATGTGATGAATAGGCCCTGGATGGGAATTTGCAGCATCTGCATAGCCGTATTCTTAGGCTTGGCTTTTTTAAACGCAACCGCTAGAGCTGAGAATCAGATAGTATATGCCACCAACGTTCCTGGGAACCCTCCGCCCGGTGCGACGCCTAATAAGCGATACCTTTTAATCACATCAGAAAATGATGTCCTGATAGATGACGGGGTAGTTTTTAGGGCTTGGACCTTTAATGGAACTGTACCAGGCCCGCTCATCTTGTTGGAAGAGGGAGACGTGGTTGAGATCGAGGTTAAGAATGAGGGCAAGTATACGCATGGCGCCTCCATACACGCTGCAAACACACAGACATCCCTCTTCGTCGGCAGCATCCCGCCAGGCGAGTCGAGGAAGCTAATCTTCAAAGCTGACTTTCCCGGCGTCTACATGTATCACTGCGCGCCTGGGGGCCATGGGATCCTAACCCACACACTTGCAGGGATGTATGGAATGATAGTTGTTGAACCTAAGAGGATGAAGTATAAGCTGGAAGAGCAGTTAGGAAAAGAGCCAGACATAAAGGTCTTTCTAGTCCAACACGAGGTCTACGCTAATGGTAAGGACTTCACTGACGGTAGGCCAATATACGTAATGTTTAACGGTAGAGTGTTCCGGTATTTGACTGACCCGATCAAGGCGCGGCCAGGAGACTACGTGAGATTCTACTTCTTGAACGTGGGGCCGAACTTGGTGTCCAGCTTCCACGCCGTGGGAGGCATCTGGGAATACGTATATCATGGCGGAAACCCAAACAATATCGAGGAGGGGCTCCAGACCGTTACTGTGGGGCCGACCGATTCTTACGTGATAGAGTGGAGGGTGCCTTCTGAGGGGAACTTTCTACTGGTGACACATGCCTTTGGAATACAGACACTGAAAGGAGCGGCGGGCTATCTCTCCTCGAAGGTCGACAACGAGAGGGTCAGTGTTGTTCTGCCGAACGGCCCGATACCGCCGCCACAAATCCAATCCGCTAAGAGGGTAATAGCGCCCTTCGAGCCAACCCCCGAGGAACGGGAAACGCCAACCACATTCTATCCGGGTGACACGGTTGTGGTGCGAATAGTGGGTAACAGTTTCTACCCCAAGGTCGCACGAGTCCCCACAGGCTCAAAGATTGTCTGGGTGAATGAGGATGTCTTGAGCATAGGCTCAGGCGAGATTACTGGCCAACACAATGTGGCAGCGGTCTCAGGGCCCGAGACTTTCACGTCAGAGATTCTAAAGAATGCGGAGAAATTTGCTTTCACACCCACAAAGGAGGGCACCTACGACTATATCTGCGGCATACACCCCTACATGAAGGGCGAGATAGTTGTCTACAGGGCAGCGGCGCTAGGCGGCGCCGGGCCAACAATAGACCTGACAGCCATCCTCGCATTTATTATAGGCATAGGGGTTATTATTATGGCACTCGACCTGGGCCGAAGGAGCCGGACAAACCAGGAGACCAGATGACCAGAAAATACTTCTACGCAACAATAATACTGTTCTTAACTTCCGCTGTTATGTTTTATACCGCTTTGTCATCATTTAGACCACCCGCAGAGCCGCAGACGGGGATTGTTGTAAGCGGCAAACCACTACCAGATTTCTCACTAGTTAGCCAAGACAATCAGAGCTTCAGCCTGCAAAAAGTTGCAGGTAGACCAGTTATTCTCTTCTTCGGATACACAAGCTGTCCTGATGTCTGCCCCCTAGCCATGAGAAAGATCGCAGAGTCACTAAAAATGCTAGGCCCGAAGAGGGAGGAGTTCGCGGTCATTTTCATAACCGTTGACCCGGCGCGAGACACACCCTCCATCCTTGCCAAGTGGGTCTCACAATACTATCCTGGGACGATAGCGCTTACAGGTGAGATGGAAGGATTGAGTAGGGTATGGAGGGCTTATGGGGCTGCCAACCCGGCGGACTACGAGTCAGCCGCTAGGAGTGGCGACACATACTACATTAGCCATAGTGCGGTCATATATGTGGCGGACCGCAACCACGTGCTCCGATATATCCTAACCCCAGAGATGGATACGGAGGCTTTCAGGCAAGTCCTTGAGGAGATCTACCAGGCTTAGCCGCGACTCGGTAGGCCCGAATAAGCGGGTTAAAATACTGACATTTTGTGTTCTCTAATGATGCTTGAGGCGTGGCTAATCTGGCTACTACCGATGACGGCTGCCTTCCTTATCCCCGGCCTTGTCAAGATCTCTAGGAGGGCTGGAGAGGTTTTCTCTGTCCTAGTGGTAGCCACTTCAGCGGCCCTGACCATTACATTACTGCCGCGGGTCTCGGGAGGGAGGAGTGTGCTGACGGATATCATTTGGATAAGTCTACCTGGGGGTGGCTCGGTTCGCCTTGGGATACTCCTAGACCCGCTATCAGTCGTCATGAGCCTCATAGCCACAGGTATAGGAACCCTCATAATGCTGTACTCAATAGGCTACATGCACCATGAGGAGGGGGTTGGCCGATACTACTTCTTCATGACCCTCTTTATAGGTGGTATGGTTCTTCTAGTCACCTCTTCTAACCTGCTCGGCCTGTATATCGGCTGGGAAATAGTCGGAATCTGTAGCTACGCCCTTATCGGATACTACATTCATAGGAGAGAGGCTAGGGAGGCCGCTATCAAAGCCTTCGTAACAACAAGGATAGGCGACGTATTGCTTCTCGCCTCCATCCTTATCACGTTTGCCTCATTCAATACTCTAGAATTCACAGAGCTTAAAGGAGTTATTGGAGAAAGAGCGGCGGCCGGACATCTTGATACGGGACTTCTGATGCTAGTCCTCCTACTAGCCTTTGGGGGCGCCATGGGCAAGTCTGCCCAGTTCCCACTTCACGTCTGGCTCCCAGACGCCATGGAGGGGCCCACACCCGTCTCAGCTCTAATACATGCGGCCACTATGGTGAAGGCGGGCGTTTACCTAATTGCGCGATACAGCTTCACTATAGTTCCCTTTGAGCATTTTACACCGGCACAGCTCTCAGACTGGTATACCATGATAGCGACTATAGGTGGTTTCACGGCCCTCTTCGCAGCTAGCATGGGACTCGTCTCCAACGATATTAAACGCGTTATCGCCTACTCGACGATCAGCCAGCTAGCCCTCATGTTCACTGCACTCGGAGTCGGGACTGCGGCGGGATGGTTTGGTGGCTTTTTCCACCTACTAAGCCACTCTATCTTCAAGGCACTCCTCTTCCTCGCATCCGGAGTTGTAATACATTATCTCGGCACAAATAACATCGACGAGATGGGTGGGCTTAGAAGGGTTATGCCCATTACATTCTACACCGCTACAGTAGGCGTCCTAGCCCTCTCAGGTATTCCACCCTTCAACGGCTTCTTCAGCAAAGACGTCATACTGGGAGCGCTTTTCGAGAGTGGCGTCTGGGCGCCACTCCTCCTCGTGGCTTCGGCTTCAATCCTTACGGTTATATACAGTTTCAGATGGCTGAGCAAGGTTTTCCTAGGAGAGATGAAGCTCCATGGAGGACAACACAGCCACGCAAAGTCGCCTAAAACAATGACAACCCCCCTGATAATACTAGCAGCGCTCACTTTTACGGGTCTCCCGCCGTTTGAGGAAACCCTACAACACTTCATAGGAATCCGCGAGGAAATCAAGGTACCTCCAGCAACTTATGCTATTTCAGCGGGCATCATCATAACAGGCCTCACCATCGCCTACCTATTCTACATTAGACGCCTCTGGAGCCCTGAGACAGTCCGTCAAGACCCCCTTTTGTCAACAATACACTCAATTCTAGTGAACAGGTACTATATAGACGCGGTATACAAGATAATCTTCGTAGACTGGTTTACAAGGCTCTCGGCACTTGTAAGAAGAGGGGTTGAGGAGAGGGTGATCGACGGCATAAACTATGCTGCGGCTAGGGGCTTCCAGAAGATAGTGCAGGCGATCCGATACATCCAGACGGGCAGCAGCAACATCAACATTAGTGGCGTAGCCTTAGGCCTAGTGATTTTGCTCCTTGTCCTCTTGGTTAGGCTTGCGGGGATCCTATAAGCGCGTCTAAACATATATAGGCGGACTGAGCTGATAAGTGTTAGATGGGTGTTAAGGAGTTCGCTAGATCGGTCATTACGGTTCTTAGGGTCGCTCAAAAGCCTACGAAGGAGACATACCTCACATTTGCAAGAATCACTCTAATTGGGGTATTAGTCTTAGGCGTCATATCTTTCCTCGTCAGATTTCTAATGATAGCCCTCCAAGGTGGAGTGTGATGAGCCAGGCTGAGAAGAAGTTTCAGATCTTTGCAATAAGAACCACCGTGGGGCAGGAGAAAAATGTGGCTAGGCTACTGTCAAATAGGATTGACACGGAGGCTGGTGATATAGCGTCTATATTCATTCTGCCCATGCTCAAGGGTTATGTGTTTATAGAGGGGGTGGATAAGGACCGGATAGCCCTGCTTACCCAAGGTATGATGCATGTTAAATCGAGGCCGATCACAGCCGTCTCTATAGAGGAGTTGAAGCAGCACATCATCGAGAGGCCTGTGATAGAGACTATTAACGAGGGCGAGATGGTTGAGGTTATTGCTGGACCCCTAAGAGGCGTGACCGGCAGGGTTCTCCGTATCGACAGGCAGAAAAACTCAGTCACAATAGAGCTAACCGAGAGCATCTATCCGCTCCCAATATCTGTTCCGGCCCGACAGCTCCGGCCGATTCGTCAGCAACAGGAGACCCGCTAGCTTCGTTGAGATGTTTTCAGGTATTTATTGTGGATTCTAAATGAAGATTAAATGTGGCTGAAAGGACATACAAGTTCGTCGTAGAGGGTGGTAAAGCTACTGCGGGGCCTCCGATAGGTCCTACACTTACGCCGCTAGGGATCAACGTATTACAGCTTATTGAGGAGATAAATCGGAAGACCGCGGAGTTCAAAGGCATGCACGTTACCGTGATTGTGAAAGTAGACTCCGAGACGAAGTCTTTCAGCGTTGAGGTAGGCGTACCCAGCACCATAGCCCTTATCGCTAGGGAGGCAGGTATTGAGAAAGGGTCGAGTACAGCATACAAACAGCCTGCAGGAGATCTCTCCCTTGATGGTCTAATTAAGATCGCGAAGTTGAAGATGGAGCAGCTGAGGTCTACTTCTCTAAAGGCGGCCGTGCTCTCTGTGGCAGGAACGTGTGTGAGCATGGGAGTAACGATTGATGGGAAGAATCCGAAGGAGTTTATAGAGGAGGTCAGGATGGGTAAATACGAGGAATTACTCTCCCCTTCTACCTCTTCTTCTCAGGTTTGATCTTAATAGGGGGGCTCATGCTTAACTTCAGGACTATCGACTTAATGTTAGCCCAGCCGTTCTCAAGTCTAGATACAACCCTCTCGACGACTGCCCGCGCATTATCCAATAACTGATCGACACTCATCTCCTCTGTCCCGACGATGCACATAATCTGTGGAACCTTGCGTACCCTAGCTACAACAGTCCTCTTATACCTCGCAGCAAATTCGTCAATATCCACGTTAGCCGGTATTGGAATTGGGGTCTTCCCCACCCCTCCGAGTGCAGCACCGAGGGCACGCGCTGCGACTGGAACCAACTGAGGCTCGATGAGGAAGTGGTCGAACTCTCTTACAACCCTCTTGGCCGCCTTCTTATTCCCCACCAACCCCTCTATCTCCTGTCTCTCAAAGACCTTATCAACGTGCTGAGACCTAGACGCCTTAAGCGCCAATTCACCAGTGGCTACAACCGCTATGCGCTTGGAGGCTCCCCCGAGGCCGTGGGGCAGCTCAATCATTTCGCTGAAACGCTTCTCTGGTTTACTCACATCAACATCCCTCAGGTTTATCACAAGTTCTACCGCTTGAGTGAAGTTCCGCTTCACCCGCTTCTCCAGCGCCTCTCGAACCCCCTTTTCCAAGTCTATGACAGTAGACATCCTTCACTAAACGACCTATTGGCTGTCTAATAGGTTTATAATCGAGTAGCGGATCCCCTATATCTTCAGCAGCAGCTCAGGATCCTTGAGTGTCCTGATCTTGTCCTCCTCACCCTCAATTAGCCAGGTCATCCAGCAGAGCTCCGTAGGCCGGACACCGATCTTCTCACAAATCTCAGTGACGCCTTTGATGAATTCCATGTCCTTCTCAAATGGTTTAAGGCCTGAATCTGATAGTAGCCTGTTCACTACTCGCTTCACCACTCTATCGGGCATCAGTGTGTCAACCCCACCCATCATCCTGAGATACTGGTACGTAACGAGCCCTACCCCCTTTATGGAGCCTATAGGGTCGCGCCTCCAATCTTGAAGACTTGACTGGGATGCCCAGTTTCTCAGGGCTTCTCTATCATCAGCCCCATATCTGTTTAAAACGGAGGCGATGTTCTTAGCAACTCTCCAAGAACTCGTATTCCTCCAAATATTTTGAACCCTCCTGATGTCCAGACGCGAGAGCTCTCGGAGATGTACGATTTGTCCATTTTCCACGAATCTTTCCGCGAAGAGCTTCACCCGAGGAACCACGACATCGAAATAGCTTAGGCCGCTGGCGGTTAGCGCGCAGTCAACGACCATGAGAACAACGCTCCCACCCCACCGCTCCGTCCTCAGACACCTACCACATGCGAGCTTGAGGTAGGGGAGGGTAGATATGATCCTTGAAATCCTCTTTCTCAGCAGCTCTAGGTCTCCCAATCCATACCTTGATGGAGTGCTGGATGGAATTTAAATAGTTGGCTAAATTAGCATTATTCAAAGTCATGGTCAGGGCTGCCCTGTTAATGAGGCCGAAGGAGTTAAAGGCTAAGCGTGTAGAAGAGCTGAAGAATCTGTTCCAGGCCTACCGCGTGATAGGCCTTATAGACCTGTTCAAGTCTTCAGCGGACCTTATCCATACTTTCCGGAGCAAGTTTAGGGGACGGGCTGTTGTCAAGGTTGCTAAGAAGACGCTGGCCATGAAGGCCGCCAGAGAAGCTGGGAGAGACAGGATAGCCGAGTATCTGGAGAGGGAGAAGAAGCCTATCGCACTCATCTTCACCAATATTAACCCATTCGTCCTGAAACTTGAGCTCGATAAGGGTAGGATACTCACGCCGCCGAGACCCGGCGATGTGGCAGATATGGATGTGGTGGTCCCGCCAATCAATACGGGGCTACAGCCAGGCCCCATACTCTCAGAGTTTGGAAAACTCAAGATACCCACCAGGATAGAGGGTGGAACAATATGGATTGCCAAGGAAACGACCGTCGCCCGAAAGGGTGATGTAATACAGCCAGCCCTCGCATCGCTCCTCGCAAAGCTTGAGATCGGAGCTGTTTACCGTAGCATCAACCTCTCAGTAGCATTTGACGGAGACATGATGATACCCGCTGAGCTTTTAACCATCGATGTTGAAGGAGCGAGGAAGATGCTCTCAGAGGCTCACTCTTTATCGCTGGTTTTCGCAATAGAGCTTGGGTACGCGACGCCAGAGACGATTGTGCCGATGTTAGTTAGGGCGTACCTCGCAGCTATTAGCCTCTCCATAGCAACAAGCTATCCGACTAAAGATAATATAGGCCACCTCCTAGCCAAAGCCGCCTCGGAGGCAGCTACCCTTCAGAAGGTTGTAGATTCTCGATCAGCCTCTTGAAATCGTTGTAGATTGTTCTGACATCTTTCCCCTCCACCTCAAAGACCACCACCTCGTCATCGATATACTGTATCTTGTGGGCGCCAAGCTTCTCGGCTACATGCTTTAGCGATAGGCCCTGTTTGGAGAGCTGCCTGTTGACTCCCGAAGCTATAAGCATACCTGTCTTCAACTTTCCGCTAATAAGCCCGGCTGCAGGCGAGTTGTGCTTTACAGCCTCCCTAGCCAATGCCGCGAAGTATGCAACATTTGAGACGGGTCTGAAGTCGAATATTAGGCGTGTATTTCCCACCATCTCCTCTTTTTGGTAGCTTTTAGAGTAACTCCAGATCTTTGCACCTAGTTCAGCCACTACGCGCTCAATTCCCCCGAGCTGCTGGGGTGAGCCAGCGGTTGCCTGTTCTATTTCCTTAAGAACAGTCTCTTGATAGTTTTCGATGAGTCTGCTGTACCCGAGCTTAAGTTGCCTAAGCTCTTCTTCAACCCTCTCCAATCTATTCTCCAGCTCTCTGATAGACTCGGTGACGTAACGGTGCGCAGCAGGGCCGGCAGAGTAGACCAGCCGAACTACACCATCCTGAATCCTCTCAACCTTTAGAATCTTGATGAACCCGACCTCCGCGGTATTAGCACAATGCGTCCCACCACACGCCTCAGCATCCCATCCCTCAATCTCTACGACCCGGACATCCCCTAGAGGTGCCTCCCCACCTTGGTAGAGTGTGAAACCATATCGCTCCTCCGCCACGCTCCTCGGCATCCATGATATCTTGACCGGCAGCCTCTTCGAGACAGTCTCATTCGCAAGCCTCTCAATCTTTAGGACCTCCTCTTTTGATAGTGGTGCGTGGTGGCTTATGTCGAGCCGGGCTGAGTCGGCCTCCTTCTTCGCGCCCATCTGCCAAGCATGTTTTCCAAGCACCCTTCTCGCCGCGCCGATGAGAATATGCGTGGCCGTGTGATGCCTCATGATGCTTAGACGACGATCATAGTCTATCTCCCCCAGAACCAACTCTCCAACGGGGGGCTGGCCTCCCTCGATGAAATGGACAACCACGCCGTCCACAATCTGCGTGTCAGTCACCATGGCTTCGCCGCCACTCCACCTCAATATGCCTGTGTCGCCAACTTGGCCACCTCCCTCGGGATAGAATAGTGTACGGTCGAGGACGACGATTTTGGGGGTGGAGGCTAGAACTGTTGCGGTGAATTTAGCTGCGTATGGGTCTGAGTAGTATAGCTTTTCGGTTTTAGGAAGGTCTTTAGTGAGCTGTGCGGCCTCGACTATTCGCTCATCCTCCTTCTCCCTTGCTGGGGATTCTATGTGTCTACTAATCATCCGCTCCTCCACCTCCTCCATGGCCGGAGCCCTGATGCCCATCTTCTTGGCAGTAGATACTACTAGGTCAGGCGTCAGTCCCCTTTCCTCATAGATCCTAGCTATGTATTCGGCATCTATTTCCCGTCCACTTTTGCTGATAGCTGACAGCTCCCTCTCCAGCTGTGCCAGCCCGCGCACAATAGACTCGTTAAACTTTTTGACCTCATAGGTGATGAGCTCGAGTATCTCATCCCTCATCTCCAAGAGTCTCGGAAAGTCTCTACCCCAATAATCGATCTGAAGGGCCGCAAGCTCTGGAAGTATATCCTTCCTACCAAGCAGTTCTAGGATTCTCTGAGCCTGCCTCACCAAGAGCCGGGCGAGGTACCCCACCTTAGAGTTGGATGGCACAACTCCATCCGCAAGTATAAAGACTATCGACTTGGTGTGGTCTAGTGTCTTGTAAACCTGTTCAAGCCTTTCTAAGACTGGTTGTAGCCTCTCCAGATCCACCCCTGCTAGGGCGGCCGCCTTACGCCTAGCCTCTGCGAGGCTTAGACTAGAGGTGGGCTGTATCCAGGCCGAGTATCTGGCATAGCTAATGAAGGGCTTCTCTTCAGGGTTTGGTATGTCGATTAGTTCCGAAACTTTATCGAGTATTCCCGAGTATATTACCTGGAAGGCAGATGGCGTTCCCTGCGTGAGCCAGCTAAACCGTTCTATCCCGTAGCCCGTATCAACCGTTCTCACCGGGAGCTCCTCCAGCACGCCGTTTAGGGTCCTATAGTTCATGAAGACCAGGGTCGCAACCTCCAAGCCGCTGTGAATTACCTCGTAGCAGGGGCCTGCGTTCCCGCCCCCCGCCCACACACCCTCCTTGAATACAGTGTCCTCCTCCCTCAGCCCTAGACCCTCCATAAACTCTACACAAAGCTCCACCGTCCTATCCTTCCAATACACCTCCTTGGCTGGGAAGTTGAAGGCGTGGGCACCACCCATCTCGAAGATTGTTAGGTGCCGCCCCAGAGTCGGGCCCACTTTATCGATGTCAACCATCCTGATGCAGGGCTGGCTTATCACGAGAGGGTTTGCGGGCGGCTCGGTCGAGCCGGAAGTAACGTGGGGTTGGAAGTCTACTATGCTTGCCGAGACGAGGTAGAGGTCCTTCCTCCACCTCGGAACAACCGGGTAGGGGTCGATAACCTTATGCCCCTTTCTCTCGAAAAATCCTAGGAAAGCCCTCCTCATTTCTGGAACGCTGTAGGGCTTGCTTACCGGCGGCGACCCTATGAAAGTATAGGGCTCACAGGGCGCCTCCCCACACGTCTCCCTCTCGACAAGTGTCCAAAAATATTTACCACAAGATTTGCAGCGGCGCCTCCTATAACCCCTACTCGCGAAATACTCAATCGCGTAGTGCTCTTCGCCGAACTCCAACCCCTACCCGAGAAATTACCCTCTCAGCCTGACCTATATAGTCATCAGTAGCAGTTAACCAAATAGCGCGCTGAGCCCTGCAAGCGCCTCCTCTTCCTTCTTCTCCTCAGCCTCCTCCTTCTTAGCCTCCGCGGCTGGCCTCTGCTGCGGGACCTCGGCCGGGGGCTGGGAGGGGGCAGCTACTGGTGCAGCGTAGCTAGCAGACTTGATAGCCTCGTCTATGTTGACGCCCTGAAGTGCTGCGACTAGCGACTTTATCCTCACCTCGTCAACAGTGCCGCCCGCAGCCTTTATGACATTTACTATATTCTCCTCGTTAACCTCCTTTCCAAGCCTGTGAAGCAGGAGTGCAGCGTAGATGTACTCCATGAATCACTCGGAGAGAGAAGTCGAGTCCAAATATTAAACTTGTCTTCTCAGCCCTGACACTAATCCCCTCAAACCCTATTAAGGGTTAAATCGGGGATGGGTATAAGGTGTGGGAGATGGAGAGGGTAGAGGACGTCCTAAAAGTTGTTGAAGAGTTCGAGGAGGGTTTAAAATCCATTGAGGAGAAGGTGGCGAAGGCGAAGACGGAGTTAATTAAAGAGGTCGACGGATATCTGGAGGAGGCGAGGACCCTTTTCTCGAAAATCGTTGAGGAAAGTAGGCAGAATATGTTGGAGGAGGCAGCCAAAGCTGCCCAAGAGGAGGGGGGTAGAATCCGCGAAGAATACAGGAGTAGGGCGGAGCAGGTTATGACCCAGCTCAACTCCAAGATGGAAGAGCTAGTCAGGTTTGTGCTCCAAAGCCTCTTACCGTCTGGGTGAGCCTGCGCCTTGCAGCCCTATCTACTCGCAAAGGCCTATGCGTGGCGAGGAATGCTATTGCCGAGATCCTTTATTCAGGAATTGGCCGCGTCACGAACCCTCTCAGAGTTCATAGATGCCATTAAAGCCACACCATACTCCCAGGAGGCACAGCAGGTCACCCCACCATACAGCGCGTTAAAGGTCGAGCATGCCCTTAGAAGACGGCTAGTAAAGATTCACCACAGGTTAATGACTCTTGGTAGGAAAAATTATGTGCTTAGCGCACTCTATACTCGTCATATCGCTCGGAACTTCAAAATCATCATCCGCACGCTCCATGCAGGCGTTAAGAGTGAAGAGCTTAACAGGCTAATCGACCCCTATGCGGAGGAGTTGATAGGGGCTAGGGACATAATAGCGAGGGTGCTGGGCTCTGAGAGCGTCGAAGAGGCTCTAACCACGATCCGTCACTACATGGCCGACGAGGAACTCGTCCCCATATTTGAGAAGGTTTTGGACCCTGTGGCAATCGAGGTTGAGATTGATAGATGGCACGTGAATAAGTTGAGGCAGGCTTTAAGAAAGACTACAAGGGCGTGGAGGAGAAATCTATCATATCTAATAATGCCGATCTATCTCAGATTCATACTCACATCAATTCTGCGGGGGAAGTTATGGGGGCTGGAGCCTAAGGACATCGGCAGCATGATTAATGGTGTCTTAGACGAGACCCTCCGGCCTGTAGTGTCGGTAGTGATTGAGTCTACCACGGTTGAAGAGGTGAAAAAAGCCTTCTCGGTCATGCCTAAGGGCACCATACCCTCTACGGGCGAGTCTAACACGTTAACAAGTATAATCCAGTCACTCGAGAAGGGCTACAGGGGCATGCTCCTAACACGGGCCCAGCGATGCTTTCTGAGACCGTTTGACGAGCCGTCACTCGCCCTAGCCACCGTTTTTCTCATCGAGGAGGAGGTGGCCCAGCTAGTTGCCTTGGCCGCAGGGATAGAGCAGGGTGTCGGACCTGAGGCACTCTTAGACAGCCTGGCATCCATAACAACCTAGCAGAACAGTCAGTAGGTAATCCTGAAGTCCCTGAACTCGCCCTTATACTCCTCACGAATCACTTCAACCTTCTCGACCCTGGCAAGCGGAGGCCCCCTCTTCATCCACTCAACCATCTCAGCCACCCTCTCCTCCGGACCCTCAATCACGGCCTCAACCCTGCCATCTCTGAGGTTCCGGACCCAGCCCTTCAGACCCAGGGAGTCAGCCACCCTCTTAGCATTCTGCCTGAAAAAGACGCCCTGAACAATCCCAGAGACAAAAACACGGACCCGGACATTACGCATACCGATTTTGTCTCGGCGGGTATGACTATATAATGGTTGAATGAGTGTTACGA
>JAVYLC010000035.1:0-18468 GCA_038741355.1 Nitrososphaerota archaeon | reverse complement strand
CACCCCCCTGCCCTCACCGGTCACTCGGCCGGCCGGGGGGTTGACGGCCCCACCTAGAGCCATCCAGAGAAGAGTCTAGGAAGAATTCATGGATATAAAGCTATAACATGGTATGGAGAGTTACAAAATTTTGTAAAAGCTAGACAGGGTTGTGATAACCATATCACCGAAGTAATGTCTACTGCAAATATTCCCCACAGCTCTCAGCATCCCAAGACAGACCCAGACCTACCCAACATGTTTAAAAACCTGCTCTTTTAAGAGGCTAACGACGGAAAGTGTGGTGTATGCCGTCAGACCTTCAGAAACAGAGATAAGCGTCCCAACTGTAACAGAGTATTAAGGAAAAGCCAAGAAAAAAGAAATACAAACCAACAATCCAATATTATGTAGAGCCGGCCGCTCTACCTGCCTGAGCTACGGGCCCAATCAGATGGACCCTTACGATTAATCTAAATGTAACAACCCTGATGGTCTTTCAACACCCGCTGCTTAGACGAGTCATCACCTCTGGCATTCGCTAATATATACCCGCTTCCCTGTCTGTGTGTATGTCTGTAAGGGGTCGTGTTTTAGCGGTGTTGATGGCCTGGTCTGTCGTCTCTATCCTCGGTTTGACATGGGGGTTTAGGCGTGATTGGCCTGACTTCGTCCACGATGCCCACGGCCTACCTCTCACCTGGGCGACCCATACATTGTCCACATTCACAGGACCCGCTGACTTCTGGAGCGTGGACATCTCTATACTCGTGATCGACCTAGCTACATGGCAGGTCGTCCTCGCCATCGCCCTCCTAGTGGTCCTCAAGTTGAAGTAGGCCTTGTGGGAAGGCTTTTGCCGCCAGGCCTAGCGCCAGATTAAATTTAATAGAGGGAGGGCGGGTCTGCATCGTAGGGTAGGTGAGTAGAGCTCGGCAAGTGGGTTGTTGGGGGTGCCTGGCCCTATATACACGGGATACCACACATAGGTAATCTTATAGGATCCGAGCTATCAGCCGACGTTTATGCGAGATACCTGAGACTTAGGGGTGAAGACGTCGTATTCGTCAGTGGCTCGGACGAGCACGGGACTCCAATCGAGGTTGAGGCTGCGAGGAAGGGAGTAGATCCGAAGGCTTTAACCGACAGATTCCACGCGAAGGTTGTGGAAATTTTCAAGAGATTCAGCCTTTCATTCGACAACTACACTAGGACGCACAATCCCATACACATATCATTCTGCCAAGACTTCTTCAAGAGGGTATATGAGAACGGATACATCTTTGATAGGGAAATCGACCAGCTCTACTGCGAGAACTGTAGAAGATTTCTGCCGGACAGGTTCGTACTAGGAACATGCCCCCACTGCGGATACAACTATGCGCGAGGAGATCAATGCGAGGCCTGCGGAAGAGTCTTAGACCCTCTAGACCTCGTAAACCCATTATGCGCAATCTGCGGCTCAACACCCATAGTTAAGACCACTAGACACTGGTTCCTAGACCTACCCCGGCTAACCGAGACTATAAGAAACTGGCTCACCTCAAACCCACACATGCACGAGCGGGTCAAGGTCTTCAGCATGAGCTGGATAGAGGAGGGGCTGAGACCTAGGGCTGTGACCCGCGACAATAAATGGGGAATCCCAGCACCCTTCCCCGGAGCGGATGGAAAAACAATCTACGTCTGGTTCGAGGCGGTTCTCGGCTACATCTCCGCCACGGTTGAGCTTGGAATATCCCAGGGGGAGCCGAGCCTCTGGGAGGAGTACTGGCTTGACAAACAGACCCGGACCGTCTACTTCATTGGGAAAGACAACATACCCTTCCACACGATAATTCTGCCCGCGCTACTACTTGCACATGGAGATGGCTACGTATTGCCATGGAATGTCTCGGCAACAGAGTACCTAACATTCGAGGGACAGAAGTTCTCGAAAAGCAAAAGGATAGGAATATGGTTGGATGAGGCGCTCGAGATACTGCCAAGCGACTACTGGAGATACTACCTAGTCAAGATAAGGCCTGAGACCAGCGACACCAACTTTAAGTGGCAGGACTTTGTCTCCACGGTAAACAGCGACCTGAACGACGATATTGGGAACTATATTCACCGCGTCCTGACATTCCTCTACCAATACTTCGGTGGCAGAGTCCCAGAGCCACATGAATTAGACGACGATGACAAGCGAATCCTCGCGAAGATCGCCGAGACAAGAGACAGGATTGACGGGCTGATGGCTGAGGTGAGGGAGAGACAATCACTGGTAGAGGTACTCACACTGGTTAAGGAGGCGAACAGCTACCTCAACCTGAAGGAGCCTTGGAAGCTGCAGAAGACAGCCCCTGAGAAAGCTGCCACAACACTCTACACAGCCTCACAAATAGTCGCCTCCCTAGCTGTATTCCTCGAGATCTTCACTCCAGATACAGCAGCCGCCTTGAGAGAGATGATTAGTTTGGGCTATGACAAATACGGTAGCTGGGGGCGACTAGAAGACACTCTACTCCGGCCGAACACAAAAATCACAAAACCAAGACCACTATTCAGAAAAGTAAGCGAACGGGAGATTATGCAGAGAAGGGAGAGTATATCAACAACGACCTAAAATAGGAGATATCTCTAAAACTCTATGCAATTTAGCATATACTCCTAATCAGAGTCTATTATAGAGGAGATAGAGATCTTGGGGGCTTAGATAACTGAGTATCAGCGTAAAGGTAACGGCGGCGCGCGCTACTGTTTTCCACCTATTTTTGTGTAAATGTTTTTTAATGATTACTTCATGGGTTTGGTCATGGTTTCTGACAGGTTTCCTAGGTCTATGATGCTTTTTGAGGAGGCGAACAGTTACGTTGCGGGAGGTGTTCACTCCAATTTTAGATATAGGGAGCCACATCCAATTTATTTTAGTAGAGCTAGAGGCTCGAGGATTTGGGACGTTGATGGAAACGAGTATATTGACTGCGTTGTCAACATGGGTGCATGCATTCTAGGACATGGGTATTCGAGGGTCGTGGATGCGGTTAAGGATGCCCTCGATTATGGTTTGACTGTGGGCTTGGAGCCCGATATAGGTGTTGAGGTTGCTAAGCAGATTTCGCACATGATTCCTTCAGCGGAGTCTGTCAGATTCTCGAATACAGGCACGGAGGCTGTCATGCATGCGATACATATTGCGCGTGGGTTTACTGGAAGATACAAGATTGCTAAGCTTGAAGGAGGCTATAATGGGTGGTATGACTATGTTTTGGTCAGTAATCATCCGCCAGTCGATAAGGCGGGGCCGGCTGACGAGCCAGTACCTGTACCCGGAAGTGCTGGTCTAGCTAGGGATGTAGCCGAGAACGTGGTCATTATCCCTTTCAACAACATCGATGCTACGGAGAAGATAATATCTAAGCATGGGCATGAGTTGGCTGCGGTAATCATCGAGCCTGTGATGTTTAATGCCGGGTGTATCCTACCGAGGAAAGGGTATCTAGAGTCTTTACGTAAGATATCCAGAGAGCATGGCATTGTGCTGATATTTGACGAGGTTATTACAGGATTCAGAAGCGCACCTGGCGGGGCCCAAGAGTATTTCGGAGTTACTCCGGATATATCTGTCTTCGGTAAAGCAATTGCAAATGGCTTCGCCCTGAGCGCTGTCGTGGGTAAAAAAGAGGTGATGGAAAGTGTTCATCCCAAGAGGGGTAGAGTGGCGTATGCAGGCACCTATAACTCTAACTACATATCTCTGGCGGCTGCACGCGTAGTGCTTGAAGAGCTTAAGGACGGGAAGGTTCAAAATTATCTGCATGAGGCGGGGGCAAGGCTTGCAAAGATGTTTGGAGAGGCGGCTGAAGAGTTAGGCGTCAAGGCCAGGCTACAACACTTCGCCGGGAAGTTCCAAGTATATTTCACAGATAGAGAGGTTATTGACTATAGGTCAGCCCTCGCCTGCGACTCGAGAAGATACAGTGTCTTCCATGAGTCGATGCTCAACTCAGGGATATACATGCTGCCGTTTCACACGATCCATCATGGCGTGACGTTTGCCCATACAGAACATGACTTGGAGACCATATTTTCAGCGATGAGGAGGGCGTTGAAAGAGGTAAAGGATAGATTTACTAGCTAATCTCAACTTGCTGGTCCTTTTTTACGGTTTTATAGGGTTGCTTTTTCTGTTCTGAGCCTCTTTATACCTAATTCTGATATTATCTTGTCTAGCTCGTCTTCCCCTCTCTGTTCTGCTCTCTGGGAATCTATAGCCTCCTTCTTAGGGGATAGTTCTTGGAGAGGTTCGCGTTTGAAGAATGAGTCCTCGACAGTCTGCACAGTAGCTTCCATTTCTCGGATATAGTTCTCGGTCTCGAGCCCCGCAAGTATCAGTGATACCTGTACGGTGGAGTTGTAGTAGTTATCCACCCTCGCTCCCCAGACTATGAGACCGTCATCACCCATGAGTTCATAGATTATCTCTGGTGGCCTAGAGGCTTCTTTCAGCTTCATGTCTTCCCCGCCGGTGACGTGGACTATTGCTGCGGATACACCCTCGAGCCCTACACTGCCCTCGAAGAGAGGTGACTGGAGGGCGTTGAATGTGGCTTCTTCAGCCCTGTTAGGAGAGCTACTCCTGCCTATCCCTAGAGTTGCGAGCCGGCCCCTAGCTACTACCGTCTTAAAGTCTTCGAAGTCGATGTTTATGAGGCTGGGCTTTACTATCGACTCTGTTATGCTCAGTATCATGTTGTTGATAACCTCGTCTGCGAGGGCGAAGGCGGTCTTCAAGTTGTACTGGGGGTATAGTTCGAGTAGCCTATTGTTGTCAACCACAACTACAGTGTTTACGTATTGCTGAAGCTCAGAGAGTCCTCTTAGGGCAATCCTCTTCCGGACCCCACCCTCAAACCTGAATGGCATCGTAACAACGCCCACAACTATGGCTCCAAGCTCTCTAGCGACCTTTGCACAGACAGGTGCTGCACCAGTCCCTGTTCCTCCACCAAGCCCGGCGGCGATGAAGACAAGGTCGGAACCGTCCAGGGCCTTTCTGATCTCTTCAATGCTCTCTTCCGCGGCAAGCTTTCCTATCTCAGGGTTTCCACCCGCTCCGTGGTCTCTGGTTGTCTTTGGGCCGAGAAGGATCTTATGATGGGCATTTACAGTGTCTAAGTGCTGCCTGTCTGTGTTTGCTGCGATTGCCGTCGCCCCGTATAGCCCTGAAGAAACGAGCCTATGGACAGTATTGCTTCCAGCTCCACCTAAACCTATTAGCTTAATCTTAACGCCAAAACCATCCTCATATCCTGTCGAGGCTTCCTGGCTACTCACTCGACCTAGCCTCCTCCTTTATGAAGTCGCGGACCGCCATGCGGATAGCCTCAGCTCTGTTCGGATATAGCCTCCTCTTAACAAGCTCATCTATGGCTTCAAGGTATGCTTCAGGGAGGTGAACCGTCACAACCTTCACTCCACCACACCTCGGAGAGGCATCTGAAAGTGAATCTCAAATAAAGCTTCGTAATACGAAGATTAATATCGCGTGATGACTCTCCACGGGAGAAAGGGGATTTCTGTTGCAGAAAATGATAATATTAAATAGATGCGGCAGCCACATTTTGTCGGATAATGAAAATTTTAAGGGTTCCCGAGAACGAGGAAATCGAGGAAATCATCAGATATATCAATGAAGAGTGTGATAGGGGGGCTGACGTACTCGTAGAGGGTGTAAGCGACCGCGAGGCTCTTATGATGAGGGGGGTTAAGGGGAGGATTCTGACCCTTCACGATCTTTACAAGGCTGTGAAAAACGATGTAGGCGGTTTGCGGCTGATAACTTTGCTGGATTTGGATAGGGAGGGTGAAAATATTTTAAGACGATTAGAGGAGAGGTTCTCAAATCTTCTAAGTCTGGACAATACTGCGAGGATGAGGCTGAGGAAGACGCAGAAATACAAGAGAGGCCTCAGAACAATACATCAGATATTTATGTCTCCGTAGATAACTCGGCTCTGGTGTCGGAGACTACTAAGCTTGAGCCAAGGTTGAAGGAGACGCGGTGGGAGCCTAAGCTGGAGGAGGGACTCCTCTCGAAATGGGAGTCCGAGGAACTCTATGCCTTCAGAAAGGATTCAAGGAAGAGATTATTTCTGATCGATACACCTCCACCATATCCCTCCGGGAGGCCCTGGCACATAGGTGCAGCCGCGCACTACACTCAGATTGACATGATAGCTAGGACCGCACGGATGATGGGGTATGAAGTCTACTTCCCAATCGGTATTGATAGGAACGGTATACCTGTGGAAAGGTTTGTGGAACGGGAGATGAAGATAAGGCTGACTAGCCTCCCTCGGGATGAATTCATACGTATCTGCTCCCAGACCCTTGACGAGCTTGAGGCTGAGATGCTCTGGATCATGATGAGGGCGGGCCTCTCAGGGGACTTCAAAAACAGGTATAGGACAGACTCTGAGGAGTATAGATCCCTCACACAGGCCACATTCATCGAGCTATACAAGAAGGGACTGATCTATAGGGCGTCTAGGCCGAACAACTTCTGCCCGGACTGCGGGACGACAATAGCTGACGCCGAGGTGGACTATGTCGAGGTGCCCACGGACCTAGTCTACATGCGCTTCGACCTCGCGGATGGCGGGGACGTAGTTGTGGCTAGCACAAGGCCGGAGCTTCTCGGAGCGTGCAGGGCAGTTATCTTCAACCCCTCAGACGAGAGATACCAGCATCTCGAGGGTGGAAGGGCGGTCGTCCCCATCTATGGCATAGAGGTGCCGATAATTGCACACAACGCTGCGAGGCCTGAGTTCGGGACAGGGATCGTGATGGTCTGCAGCTATGGTGATAGGACAGACGTCCAGCTATTCCGCGAGCTAGGTCTCGAGGAGGTTATCCTGATTGGCTTGGATGGCCGCATGCTAGAGGCTGCTGGCCCACTGAGAGGGGTGACAGTCGAAGAGGCGAGGCATAAGATAGTAGAGCTGTTGTCGAGTGAGGGGAGGGTTGTCAAGATTGAGAAGATTATGCACCAAGTGCCTATTTGTGAGCGGTCGAACACACCTATAGAGATCATACCCATGGAGGAGTATTATCTGACACAGTTGAACATGAGGGAGGAGCTGCTGGAGGCAGGCTCTAAGATGACCTTTCATCCAGAGTTCCATAGGCAGCTACTCATCGACTGGATAAACTCTCTAAGGTTTGACTGGCCGATCTCAAGGCGGAGATACTACGCGACTGAGATACCTATCTGGTACTGTAAGTCTTGCGGCTGGCCAAACCTTCCTGAGCCCGGCAAATATTATCGGCCGTGGAGAGAAAGCCCGCCTTTCAGTAAGTGTGAGAAGTGTGGTGGCGGGGAGTTTGTGGGTGAGGAGAGGACCCTTGACACGTGGGTTGACTCAAGCATTTCACCACTATTCATCTCCGGATATATGAGGGATGAGAGACTCTTCCGCCGCTCGTATCCAGTGGCTATCAGGCCGCAAGGAAAAGACATTGTGAGGACCTGGCTGTACTACACCCTACTCAGGTGCTATCAGCTGACAGGTAGGCCGCCGTTCAGGAGCGTCTGGATAAGTGGGATGGGGCTTGACGAGAAGGGCGAGAAGATGAGCAAGAGCAAGGGGAACGTCATTGACCCGCGCCCAATACTGGAGAAGTATGGGGCTGATATCTTCAGGTTCTGGTGTGCTCAGGAGGCGAGCCTTGGATATGACTTCAGGATCTCAGAGGCTCGGATAAAGGCTGCCGGCAAATTCATAACCAAGCTCTGGAACGTTGCTAGATATGTCTCACAGTTCCCCCAGCCTCGGGAGGCGAAACTTCGGCCTACTGATAGATGGATACTCTCGGAGCTTTCGGCGCTGATTGGTGAGGCGTTGGAGGGATACAGGGAGTTTAACTTTTTCATCCCGGCCACGAGGGTTAGAAACTTTCTCTGGAATCTCTTCGCCAGCCACTATGTGGAGATGACGAAGATGAGGGCCCTCAGCAGGTCGTCGGACAAGCAGGGCGCAAGGGCTGCATGGTATACGCTACACACCGTGCTAAAGTCTTGCCTCCTGCTGCTGGCACCGATAACGCCGTTCGTGACAGACTATATCTGGAGGACCCTATACTCTCAGAAGTCCATCCATTTAGAGAGGTTCCCAAGGCCTAGGTGGGATAAATCTTACACAAAATACACCGAGCCACTAGTCGCCTTTAACAGTGATGTATGGCGACAGAAGAAGGCGATGAACCTGTCGCTGAGGGAGCCCATAAGGGGAAGTGTGCCCGAAGACCTCGCACCGTTCAGGGAGGATCTTGTTGCAATGCACAACATAGTCGAGGACGGATAGGTAAGGGGGTCAGACTGCCCATCGACGCCTCACATCTCGGCGTGGACGTTGGTCATCATCCCAATATTGGTTCTCTGTATCGTTGATTATATCTTTTGTCGCATCTCTCGTTATACAGTTAAATGAGACGTCATATGCCGGGCCTTTGCAATGGCTAGGTATGTGAGGGACAGGTCGCTCGAGGAGTATGTTAAGGAGATTGGGTCGCGTGCTGGGCTCACCTATCTCGACTACACGAGGATTAGGTGTGTGAGGAGCTATGAGACTAGGTCTAGGCGCGTAGCCGCGCGCGTCCACTCTGGGAGCAGAGCGCTCTGGACAGGCCTAGGTCTCCGCCCCTGCTATGTGATCGAGTTTGTCTCACAGGTCTTTGACAGGTTGTCGAATGATGATAAGGTGGAGGTTATCCTCCATGAGCTACTCCACATACCTAAGGCAATGGGGGGTGGGTTGATTGGGCACAGCAGCCTCGACTTCAAGGGAGAGGTCAAAAGGCTGCTGATGGGTTTGAAAAGCTTTCAGGGCCTCAATCAACGATTCCGATGACGGTGCATGGCGCGCTGTCGACCTCCTCTAAGAGCAGGGGGGCCAAGATGACGTATTTGTAGGCGGACGGCTTACCTGCGAGATCCATATCCTCGATTATTAGGAACCTGTTGTCTGAGAGAAGTATTCTATGTGACTCCCACCCCTCACTCCGCCGCAGAGGTGTTGAGATGCTGATTGAGTCGATGCCAAGGCCCTTGAGGCGTGGGGACACGTCTCTGATAAAACGGGCGGCTGACGGAGAGAACAAGACGCCTCTGGTGGCGTATGTCTCTTGGTCTGAGATCCTATAAGCTTGGAGGCCGGTCCTTATAAGGAGTAGGCTACAAGTCTGGATAATTTCCCTGTACGGCTCCAAGTCCTCTGCCAAGATCTCTCCGCCGGGCTGCTTTGGGACGTCAATCAATCGGACATTCTCAAAGACAAGCTCCTCCAGCGAGTACTCGGATATTTTTCGGCCATCCCGGTAGAAGTGGTTTGGCGCATCGACGTGCGTCCCGGTGTGATTGGCCATACTCAATACCCAGAGGTTGCTAGAGTCCCCGCGCTCGATGCTTCGGTACTGTGTTAGCTGTATTGGAGGTGTTTTAGGATAGAGTGGTGTGTTTCTCCCCACCCTGTGGGAGAGTAGGACGAGTCTCAAAGGCTTCTACCTGCCTATCCTTATTTTCATGTGTCTTGTTTAATTACTCTGCCGCTGGAGGTGAAGTATAGATATATTTGGCGTAGAGAGTTGTATCCGTGGATGAGGGGCATAAGCCTTGGCTACTGGGTAGCGCAGGAGCAGTATCCGCCCGACAGGCTGATGGAGTTCGCAATACACGCTTCAATCGTGGGCTTCGACACCATCGTCACGAGCGACCACTTCCACCCGTGGAGAGACAACGGGGGCCATTCCGCACACCCTTGGATATGGATGACGGCAGTTGCAGAGCGGTTGAAGGGGGTTGAGGTCGGGACTGCCGTCACTACCCCGCTTTTCAGATACCACCCCGCCATCGTAGCCCAAGCCTTCGCAACTCTCGACTACATGTATCCTGGGCGCATCTTCCTAACAGTGGGCACTGGGCACGCCATGAATGAGGTGCCACTCGGGTTCCAGTGGCCCAGCTATAAGGAGAAGGTTGAGAGGTTGAGAGAGGCGGTTGAGATAATCCAGCTCCTGTGGCGCGGAGACTTTGTAGACTACGAGGGGAAATACTACCGTCTTGTAAAGGCTAAGCTCTACACCAAGCCAAAGAAGAGTATCAAACTATACATCGCAACAGCGGACAGGAAGGTGGCCGAGATAGCCGGGCAATACGCCGATGGAATACTTACCAATCCACGGGGGCTGGAGAACTACGAATTGATAGTCAAAGCCCTCGAAGATGGTGCCAAGAAGGCGGGGAAGAATATCTCGACCATCAGCAAGTGTATGGAGTTTAAAGTCTCATACGACCCCGATTACGACAAAGCGCTGGAAGGCGCGCTGTTCTGGGCCCCCACCGCAATTCCGAGGGAGAAGAGGGAGAGGGTTGCAGACCCGCGCGAGCTCGAGGCTATGGTTGGTGAAAGCGAGGTTGAGAAGATTAAGAAGACTTGGCTAATAACGAGTGATCCAGACGATATTTACAAGGCGCTCGGCGAATTCCTCAAACTTGGCTTCGAGAGGGTATTCATCCACAGCTCCTCACCCGATGAGGAGAAGTTCCTAAACCTGCTGGGTAGGGAGATACTGCCCTGGGTAAGAGAGTACTACGAAAGCCTCCGAATACCCATCAGAATCACGTCTGAGTGAGGCTTCATGGGCATCATCTTCTATGGCTATAGACGTTGTAGGACGAGCAGAGAGGTTGAAAAGGCTCTAACATCACACGGGCTGGGGCTGAAATTTATAGACTTAACCAGGAATCCTCCTGCGAAGAAGGTTCTGAAAGAGCTTGTTGAAAAGTATGGTGTTGAGGGTGTTGTTAGGACTGGCAAGGAGGAGGCGAGGAAGATCTATGAGGATGAGGGGCTCGACAGCCTTTTGGAGAAGCTGAGGCTCGAGCCGAAGAGGCTTATACGCCCCGTCGTCATAGTGGGTGAGGAGGTCTACGCGGGGCTGGATGCCTTAAAGGTAGTTGGCCACCCCCGGGGAAAGAGGGTAGCTCGGTAGGGAGTGGATATGCTGGATGTCGGAGTTTACGGATTGGGCGTGATGGGCGAGGCATTCGCCCTCAACCTTGAGAGCAGAGGCCTCGCCGTGGCCGTCTATAACAGGACCGCCGAGAAAACAACACAGTTTCTCCAAGGCAAAGCCAGGGGAAAGAAGATACAGGGCTTCACGGATCTGAAAGAGTTTGTAGGGTCTCTCTCAAGGCCTAGGATGATTGTATTGTTCGTGAAGGCTGGGAAGCCGGTTGACGAGGTGGCCGAGACCCTGACCCGCATACTCGAGAAGGGCGATATTATCATTGATTGTGGTAACTCGCATTACAGGGACACTGACAGGAGATTCGCCGAGCTTAGCGGCAGGGGTATTAGATTTCTGGGAGTGGGTGTGAGCGGCGGAGAGGAAGGCGCTTTGAAGGGGGCCTCAATGATGTTCGGCGGAGACTTCTCAGCCTACGTGCAGGCTGAGAATAAGATAGGGCGCGCCGCAGCGGTCTTCGAGAACTCCAGATGCGTCAGCTACTTCGGCGAGGGCGGGGCGGGACACTTCGTCAAAATTGTACATAACGGCATAGAGTATGCGATAATGCAGGCGATAGCCGAGGCCTATGACTATCTCGCACGAGGTGTTGGCCTCTCGACGGAGGAGGTGGGCTCAATCTTTGATGAGTGGGGAAGAGGCATCCTCCGCTCCTTCCTGCTTGAGGCTGCGTCTAAGGTCCTCAAATATACTGACCCTGAGACAGGAAAGCCTCTTGTTGAGCTGATCTTAGATGAGGCAGAGCAGAAGGGCACAGGCAGGTGGGCGGTCGAGGCTGCGATGGAGCTGGGCGTCTCAGCCCCCACTATAGCTGCCGCCGTCGGTGAGAGAACCCTCACAACCCAGCGTACACTCAGAAGGCCAGGGACTGGGGCTGCGTCTTACAGGGAAAGGGAAAGAGATGGAGCAGAAGCGGTCGAGGCAGCTAGGAGCGCGCTACTCGCCACAACACTCCTCTCATATGTCCAGGGCATATCCCTCCTCCAGGCAGGATCCCGAAGCTACGGCTTCAGGGTTTCAGAGGCCCTCCGAGTATGGCGGGCTGGGTGCATAATAAGGTCTAGAATCGTAGAGGAGCTCTACAGGGAGCTTTCATGGTCTCCTAGCGAGCCTACCGCTGTTGCTCTCGAGAAAAGTATACCCCAGCTCGAGGAGCTGATGCCACAATGGCTTCAATTCATCACACAAGCGTCTATGCAGAGAATCCCGACACCCGCCTCCATGAGCGCCCTCTCATACTACCTCTCCCTGAGGTCGGAGAGGCTGCCCGCAAACCTGATACAGGGGATCAGGGACTATTTTGGTGGGCACATGTTCAAGAGGATTGACAGGGAGGGATACTTTCACTCAGACTGGGGACGGGGCAGTGAGTGATAGGGGATGGAGTATTGGGTCCCGTGGGGCAGCACTGAGGTCTTCTTCGAGGCGCCGCCCGAGCTATCAGTCTCAACTCCCAACCTAACACCTCTAACCGATGAAGAAGTATTTGCTAAGGTCTCAGCCATACCGGACGCTCCCTATATCTTCATCGACTACCTGCCTCCAGCTACTGCCTATAAGACGTTGCTCGAGAGGCTGGCTGAGTCGTGTAAGATCGCCTATGTCTCCTCTTGGCGGCTTGGGCTTGAGCGGGTGGGTGAGGCGGTTGCAGAGCTGGAGATGCTGGAGAAGAAGCCAATCCTCGCACCGATCACCGAGTTCACACAAGAGACTCAAACACCTGAATCCGCGATTCTAATATATCCAGCCACATCGAGACGGCTCCTACACCGTATCGTCAACAATTCAAACGAATATCTCACATGGCTATTCAAAGTCTATGGTCTCAACAGCTTCGATCCCTCCCGCCTCAAGCTCTTTCCTTTAGAACTCTCTTACAGCACCGAAGGCTTGATTCAAGGTGTCAAGACACAAGATAACAGACCAAGTCAAACAACTCCTGTATTCGACTCCGTTACGCTCTCGCCGGGGAAGGCTCCCCTAGACTCCATCTTCTACCTAACCGCCCAGGCCATAATACTCTCGTCACCAGTCTGCGGGGAGGGGTCTATGATACTCGCAGTCTCAGAGTGTAGGGACGGACTGGGGCCTCCGGGATTTGTCCAGCAACTCTACGAGGCCTTAAAGATGGGCCAAGAAGGTGAGCTAAACCTAGATGCCCAGCCATATAGACTCGTAGCAGTAGAACTCGCCGCCGTTCTTCGAAGCTATAGAACTTATCTAGTTACCTCCCTTCCACGGAGCCTTGCCCGGCTACTTCTAGGCCTCAAGACATTCGATACGATACAGGAGGGCTTTACCCAACTACTCAGGATTCATGGACGAAGCCACAGGATGCTGCTGGTCAGGGAGGGGCTGCACACAGACCTCGGCATGCTGACAACAGGCTAAGAGCCTAGCAGGGGGGAGAGGAGACCTAGGAGTGGACCGGGAAGGATCACAAATGTAACAACCAGCATCAGAATTACACCTATGAATGAAATCTTTCTGAACTTTGAGAGAGGCGAGACCATGTCTAGTGGCGCGAAGTCTATCGGGCTCATCAGGAAGAAAAGAAGTAGGAGTGATAGATAGTAGTAGCCTGTCAAGAATAATATTCCGACCGAGATGAAGGATAGTAGTCTATAGCGCTTGAAGTTCGTGAAGCTTCTGAATATCCGACCTCCGTCGAGCTGCCAGACCGGTAGTAGGTTCAGGCTAGTTACCACCATTCCTAGCCATGCGGCGAAGCCTACCGCGGGGAAGATGGGGACAAGATCGCCTCGTGAGAATATGATGTTGGCTAGGTTAAAGATGAGGGGAGAGGGTAGGAGAGAGACAGTCCCACGCTGGACCAACTCCTCGACAACCCTCCTCTCGACCCACTCAGCCTGATGGAATGCAAACGCCATCACGACCAAGCTCGCAATAAAACCTGCTATAGGCCCACTTACACCCAAGTCGAATAAGTCATCCCTGTTCCGTATCGGCCCACGTTGGAAGATTATGGCTCCGAATGTAGGCATGACTCCGGGGATGCCAGGTATAAAATAGGGCAGGCTGGAGTCTATCTTGTCCTGTCTTGCAGAGATCTTGTGTCCAAGCTCATGTATACCTATTATGGAGAGGACGCCGACCGTATAGGCGACCGCCTCCCAAAACCGGGGGCCAGCTGGGAAAGAGCCAACTCCCCCCGACCTGAACACACCGTCAATAAAGACTGTGAAGACGGTGACAATAAACAGGATTAGTGGCCAGCTACTCCTACGCCTCTCCGGGGCTGTGTATGGATAGATCTTTAACGCTATTTCACCTCCAATATCCTGTGCGACAGGGACAAAGCCTATCCGAGAAAGCTCTAAGTATATGGTTTTGAAGCTCTCCTTAATCTCTCTCGTCATAACCTTAAATGTCAATACACCTTCAACATAGACTGCTTCACGAACTGGGAGATGAGCCCGGACTATACTATTGATTGCCTCAAGCTTCTCTCCATAGGATTCAGGGCCGAACATCAAGCCATTTATTACCACTATACATGTATTGGCTGGTAAAAAACCCTATCCTATAGCTAAGGAAGCCGACCAATCGTGCAGCCCGGTGTAAAGCATAAGTATCCGTTGCCTGCATACTATGCAGGCATGGACTTTAGTGTAGAGGGGCTGCTGGTTAACGTTGTGTTGCTGCTGGCTGGCGCCCTCATAGGGCTTGGAGTCGCAAGGGCTGTTAAGGGCCTCCTACTTATCATATTCGCATTGATGATTCTGTTCTTTTTCGGATTCACCCTAGCCGGCCTCATATCCCCCTCCGCTGTTGCGTCACTCTTCGGCCCCCTAGCCAGCATGGTACTGCAGTTTCTCGCACTACTCGCAAGGTATCCCGCCATCGCTGTGGGATTGCTTCTTGGCCTAATTATAGGTGCTATTAAGTAGTTCTTCCAAAGATTCTTCTTCCCAGCTGTCTAAAACACCACCAAGCGAAGCCTGCGAGCTCGCCCAAACCCAGCTTACTCTTGCCACCACCCCGCTCATAGAAGTTTATAGGAACCTCGAGGATCTTGCAGCCCAAGAGATGGTATTGGTGGAGGGTCTCCACCTGAAAGATGTATCCGGACTCATACTGTCTATCCTCTGAGAAGGCCTTTTCCAGCACCTCTCTAGAGATTGCTCTGTAGCCGCTTGTGGCGTCCCTCACTCTCAACCCTACCGTAATCCTAACTAACAGATTGGCGCCTCTGCTGATTAACTTTCTCCAAATGCCTCCACCCCTCCACCGTCCACCCCGGATGTATCTTGAACCTACCACAACAAGGGCTCTCCCCTCAAGTATCGGTTCAACTAGGCTGGGAAGCTGGGCTGGGTCGTGGCTTCCATCTGCATCCATCTCGACAGCTGCGACGAAATCGCCTAGATTCTTCAAGCACCATCTAAAGCCATCCACATACGCGGAGCCCAGTCCCAGCTTACCAGGCCTCCTCAAGACAGAGATATTGCCAAACCTTCTCCCGAAATCCTCGACGATCTCAACCGTTCCATCCACACTGCTATCATCAACTACCAGCACATGAATATCAAACTTCACAGCACCGGACATGGACCCCAATGATTCGAGCACCCTCCCAATATTCTCGGCCTCATTATAGGTCGGAATAACAACAGCGACCAGCGCCATCTAAAAGCATCACCGGAAAAGTCCAATTAGAATCTTTCCAGCCAAAAAACGTTAATCCCGCCGGTGGTTTTTGGGCGATTATTCTGAGCTTATGGCATTCCTATAAATATGACCGACCGAAATTAAGGCTACAGCGGAAGAGAGGAAAAGGGAAGTTGGGTAGGCGAGTGGAGCTCGAGTTTAAGCCACCATTCATACTAGTCAAGTCTCAAACATTTTCAGCCCTCTTCGATAGGCTAGCGAGGTATAGAATAGTAGGCGTTTTCGGCTGGTCCTCAATAATTTTGATCCCAGCAATAGCTGCTATGGGGCTTTTCCTGCTCCTACTGTCGCTCCAAGCCCTCCTGAGCAGACCCGAGGTTCAGGCGGCGCAAAGAGAGGCTGGGCCCCAGAGCCTCCTACTCATACCGGGTCTTAACCCCTACCTCCCGATTCTATACGGCTGGCTAGGGCTCGTGGTGGCTCTACTATTCCACGAGGGGGCTCATGGAGTCTTGGCGCGCCTGCTAGGGTATAATGTGAAGTCGAGCGGGCTCATACTCTTCATTGTGTTGCCTATCGGGGCATTTGTTGAGACAGATGAGGAGGAGATGAAAAAGGGGAGGGGGCGGGATGTCGTGAGAATACTGGCCGGTGGCCCTGCATCCAACATGGTAATAGCGCTACTCTCGCTTGGTCTGCTTGTTTGGGCAACGAGCGGCCTACAGCCCACAACCATGATAACGGTTGAGGAGGTCATTAGCAATTCTCCCGCAGAGGCGGCGGGACTCCGGCCGGGCGATATTATAGCCAGCGTCAACGGCCGGCCAGTGACCAGCCTCTCAGTCCTTGCAGAGGCTATTAATGCGGCGGGCTACGGAGGGTCAATAAGCCTCGAGGTGATGAGGAGTGGCGTTGGGGTTCTTAGACTCACTGTTGGTGTTGCTGAACTGGGAGCTGGGAGGCCAATGATTGGTGTAAAGCTCGCGAATGCGGAGATGCAGCAGTGGGCCTCTGACTATCTTGAGAGATACAAATCCGCCAGCCTCGCGAACCCTCTCATCTACCTCCTCCCACCAACGTTTCCAAACTCCCTCCACCCATTCTCAGAGGCCCAAATATGCACCGACTCAACAGCCCCCTCGCCGCGCTGCTTCACCGTATCGGGCCTATACACACACCCGATACTGGGCAACTCATACCCAGTAATCGCGAACATGCTCTACTGGATATGGTTTGTAAACTTCAATGTGGGCATCTTTAACGCTTTACCAATCTACCCGCTGGATGGGGGGCAGATATTTAGAAGGACACTATCCACCTTCTTTGGCTCGCGGATAGGAGAGCAGGGTGTTAGGGCCGCCACGATAGCGGTTAGCCTTGCTCTGGTGGGCCTGGTCCTCTCCCTCTTCATGATACCATACCTCGCACCGCTGGCCTGACCAGACAGCGGCCACACCGTTTAAAAATTCGATGACACAGAATCACGTAGGCGTGCGGGGAGGCATAGACCTCGTCGTAAAACCACCCCTCAGACGCGCCGCTATAGAAGCATTAACCGTGATCGGCGCAGGTGAATATGAGGCAATCTTCCTCAACCTGCCCCGCTGCCTCCAACAATACGTCTCCAAGCTGGCCGAGGAGGGGGACGTTGAAGGGTTCATAGAAGTGGCGAAGACGGGCTCGGGGCTATTTGAGAGCTATCTCACAGCGCTTATCAGGGGTCATGAAGGTTTCCTCAGACTCCTGCCCAGGGTCTCGGTTGGGAGGGAGGTTATCTGCTATTCTTCGAACCCCACCGATGAGGAGATACGAGCCGCCCTCGATCTACCCTCACTCATACTGCGAGACTCGGTCACAATGACTGTGAGCATTGACCGGTGGCTAAGCCTGATAGAGGAGATGGTTGAATCAGCTGAAAGCAAGCTCGAGGAGGAGGTTGACTTCCTAATAAGAGAGGCGGCCAGGTTCAAGTCCTCTGCATGCATATGCGACCCAGCAGCTGCCGTAAGCCTAAAGAAACACCTCCAGAAACGAGCACCCACGCGAATACTCTACACAGCACTCCCCTACAGATTCACCCCCCTACAAACCCTCCTAAGACTCTACAGCCAAAAACCCCCACCCGTAAGCGAAGTAGAAAAACACATCAAACAACACCTAAAATTGGTGAAAAAATACGTTATTCCACTAGGCCTCGAAGAGGGACTCGAAAGCTGGACCGCCCACGAACTACGATGGCTCACAGGCCAAACCCAATAACCCACCAGCCCCCCAACCCCCTGAAACTTAAATTATCGGACATGCATATTCAATGCGAAGCGGGGTAGGGTAGCCAGGAATCCCGCCGGGCTCATAACCCGGAGATCGCTGGTTCAAATCCAGCCCCCGCTAGCGGTTGTACTGCTATATAAAGTTTTTAGTATGGATTTAAATATTAGAAAATGCGACAACTGTTGAATATCTCCATTCCCTACTCTTCGAGTTGTTGCCTTTAGGAGTAGAGCTGCTCAGACTTCCATGAGGGCTCGTAGAATTTGACTCTACTGCCCGGCTTAATGTGGAGGCGTGGCCGGATAAGTATGGTCAATCCATCCCGCTCTGATGGCCTCCTAGTAAAGTGTGAACAGGTTAAGGAAGAGATTTAGGTTCATTATCCCCTGTAACATGATCTCTAGCGCTGACATTGTCCTCCTCCTCAAATACCTGAAGAACCTCTCAACACTATTTACAAACCTATGATGCTCATAATCCAGTCCTAACCTCTCTAGAGCCCATCTATAACCCCTA
>JAVYLC010000034.1:0-19450 GCA_038741355.1 Nitrososphaerota archaeon | reverse complement strand
TGTGATAGGCCGAGGAGAGGAGCTCACAACAGAGTTTGCTGAGGCCGTATGGGTTTGTAGGCCTGGCCTCCACATCCTCTCTAAGTGGTGGGGGAGCGTCTCCATAGACAGCCGCGCTTGAGGCTAGCAAGATCTTCTCGACCCCCAGGCGCCTCGCGGCCTCGAGGACGTTCAAATGCACAGTGAAGTTGTTTTGGAGATATTTCTGTGGATGAAGCAGTGATTCGTGTACGTCGATGTATGCGGCAAGGTTCACTACACCTCTAACCCCGCGCATAGCCTCCAAGACTGTGGAGAACTCCGAAGCGTCTCCCCTGACAATCTCCACACCCTCCGGGAGAGATCCTCCAGCATCTGCCTTATCGAGAACCCTAACCAACTCGCCCATAGAAGCTAGGGACTCAACAACCCGCCTGCCGATATAGCCGAGACCACCTACGACGAGTATCAATCAACAGAGGGGAGCGCCGTGGCACGAATATAAATATCTGCACACACCCGGCTCTGTTAACTTAAGCCGTCTTCATAACTCCCTTTTATGCTCTTTATCAGGTGTAGCGTCTCTGGCTGGCTGAACAGATGGAGTAGGTTTAGCCACCTCCATGCATGCTTTCTTTCTGCATGGGAAGTAATCGTCGAAGTTTTCCGTCCTGTCCTTCAGCATCTGTACAGCCCTCTCAATTGCTCGGAAGAGCCGTTCCCCAAACCTGTATCTGTGATGGGTTAGACCAAGCCTAGTGCATGCTTCACTATACCATGGAGCCCCATCTGTCCAGACTGGATATCTACCATAAGCCTCCACAAGCGTCCTAAGGAACATCTCAGCCTGTATGCCATTCCTATTCCAGGAGGGCCAGAATCCAAGGGTTCTTTTGCTGAACAGCTCTTAGGCAACCCAGATCCATGCCAAGAGGCCTTTAACGATGACAGCAGTCTCATCCACAAGGAATAGGGATACCCTATATCTAGCCCTGAAGAACTTTCTGAATCCTAGGAGCCTCTGAACCCACTTCCAGACAGCCACATGACTCCTGTCTACGAAAGGCTTAAGGGCCATAGCTGCACTCCTGAAGCCCAGGCCTAGGGCTAAGAGGTAAAGACCGTAGAGGACAGCCGACAAACCCGTCCCCCACCTAACAAACATAAACGAGCAACAGCATACCTAGGCCAAAGACCTTAAGCTAACAGAGCCTCTTTTAGTGTTAGGAAGATGTAAATAACTAATTCTGATGTTGATGGGTTGCTAGGTTCCTACTGCCAGAGATCAGGGCGCTCATACGTGAAGAGACGAAGGACCTGAGGGTCTACATAGACGACAGGCTCAAGGTCTTCGACGAGAGGCTCGCCTCGCTCCGCAGCGAGATGGTTGCAAGGCTCGATAGCTTGGAGAAGAGGGTGGACGTGTTGCAGTGGGTAGCCGTCCTAGAGGCGGAGGTTAGGGAGCTAAGAGAGAGGTTGGGGTCGAAGACGGCGTCGATCCCACCCCCCAAACAGCACACAACATCGGTGCCGTTTTCTTGAGAAGCCCTCGTTAGAGGGAGAGGAGCTGATTTCTACCGAGCTGAGCAGCCATAGTATCCCTGGGTCGGAAGCAACTCGGATCATGCCGGCCTTAGGAAAGCTGTCCGTGAACCCGATGTATTTGACGCCTTCCACACCCATCGTTACGTTATGACCGCTAACTATTACTCCGTAGCTATGCCAGTCAAAAGGGGGATACGGTATGCCATGGTTCCATCAGATACCTCCATACCTCGACACGGGAAACGTGAAACGCCCTGACCCCCTGTCGGGCAGGCCGCGACGTAGGCCGGCAATAACCCGGAGCGGACACGGTGCTCACAGAGGGAGCATTTACCGGCCAGCTGGTTGCGTGGGTCTATGAAGATGGCGTTGAATGGGCAGGCTCTAACACAGTTCTTACAACCTATGAATAAGCTCTTGTCAAGGCTGACAATACCGTCAGGGTTTTTCCTCAACACATTCGTAGGACAGACGTTCACGCAAGGTGGGTTTTCAGGCTCCATAACTATAGCCCTAATACACAACATGCCCATAGAAAACAGGATAGAAGTGGGCGTATTACCTATTGACAGCACCGGCATCTCAAACACAACTAATATATGCTTTATACACTTCTTACAGTTATGGTTGAAGTTGCGGGTATGGAAAGGCGTTGAGGTAGATGTCGAAGAGCTCCTTACAAGCCTATCTCGGAAAATGTTCGGGGACGGCTTGCTGGGGTTGATGCTCTTTGGCTCGAGGGCTAGAGGGGATTACAGGGATGAGAGCGACTTCGACATACTTTTCCTCTTAAAAGATTATTTTGACGGTGATCCGGTGAAGACTTACTTTAAAGCCTATGAGGGCTTGAGGGCCTTTAGAGAGGCTGTAAACAGAGATACGACGGTCCTCGTAGTATCCGTTCAAGACCTCGCTAAGAACGTATCGAGCCCCGTGATCCTCAACGCCCTCGTGGAGGGGAGGGTAATCTACGATAAGGGGGGCTTAGTGAAGAGGTTGAAGGATAAGGTTAACGATAGGCTTAAAAGCTTAGGGATAAGGAGGGTTAAAGAGGACTGGGGCTACAGCTGGATCATACCGCCAGGCATCGTACCATTCAAATTGGAAGTGGACCTTGAAGACCCTCCAGAATACGAATATAGGCTTAGACTAGCCAAGGAACATTTAGAAGAGGCTTTGAAGGCTTTAAACGGAGGCGCTTTAGTTGCAACCGCTTACGAAGCCCAGCTTTCAATTGAAAACTCGGCGAAGGCCGTGATAGGGTTCTTTAAACCCCCAACCTGGGTTCATAATCCAGCTCCAGAGCTAAGTCAAATAATAGATCAGCGTAGAGAACAGTTTGAAAAGGTGGGATCGCTAGTAGAGAAATTGGATGCGCTTGCCACTATAGCAGATGAGGCAGCACCACATCACGCGTTAACCAGCTATGGAGACGTAATGAGGATGATGACTCCGAGGGAAGTCTACAAGCCAGAAGAGGTCGAGGAGCTTGTTAAAAAAGCCCAGAGGGCACTCAGAATAGCTGAGGAAGCGGGACTGTCAACTTAAGGTCTATGGCTGGGCCTTCCCATTAGTTGTGGGTGAATAGAATTGGGGTCGGCCTAGGCCGTCTTATGGGTTTCTTCGGTGATAGAAGTGTCTTTCCCCGTCTCAGGACGCCTCCGTGGGTCAGGGCTCTCGGCGTCAGGCTATATGTGGAGGGGCTCAGCCTCAGGAGGGTGGCTGGGATACTGGGCGAGCTAGGATTCAGGGTGAGCCATGAGTCTGTTAGGAGGTGGTTCCAAAGGGCCGGTGAAGCCTTCTCACTTGTAGATAGGCGTAGGCGTGGGCCGATAGCCGTAGACGAGACAGTAATCCATAATCTCGTCAGGAGGGCCTATCTATGGGCTGCTAGGGAGGTTGGGAGAGGAGAGGTATTCGCCATACAGGTATCGAGGGGTCGTGGAATAGGGGAATGCACAAGGTTCATGGAGAATGTAAAGAAGGCATGCACTAACAACCCTACAGTCTACACGGATAGGGCTCCATGGTACGGATGGCCCGTGAAGATTCTGGGCTTTAGGAGGAGGGTAGAGACGTTCGGAAGGAGGAACACAATAGAGTCTTGGTTCAGCAAGCTCAAGAGAAGAATAAAACAGTTCAACACATGCTTCCCAACATACAGGCCTAAGGTATCAGAGAAGTGGATAAGGGCATGGGTGACCTTAAGTTGACAGTCCCCCGACAGTTGACGAAAAAGAGATATATAGGGCGAGCTCGTTCCGTAACTCGGCATGACAGCGGGCTCAAGAAGTATGGGAGGCAAGAGGAAACTTGTTATTGTTGCGATAGTAGTGGTGATAGCAGTTGCTGCAGCCGTAGGATTCATTTTCACAAGTACCACACTAACTGGGCAGACAGCGCCTAAAGAGAGGTTATTGAGGGTCTCGTTCGCTAATGTGCCTTACATGGATCCCGCGGTAGGCTCGGATGAAGCAAGCTCCGTATACTTCTTAAACGTCTATGACACCTTAGTATATCCCAACAAAGACGGTACTGTCAGACCGCATGTTGCAGAAAAGTGGGAGGTATCCGGAGACGGGATGATCTGGAAATTCCAGCTAAGGCGGGGGGTAAAGTTCCACAGTGGGCGTGAACTCAAGGCAGAAGACGTTGTCTTCTCCCTTAAACGGATGATAACAATAGGAGAAGGTTATGGTTACTTATTTAAACCCTATGTCAACCTCGAAAAAACGGTGGCGCTAGATGATTACACAGTTCAGATAGCTCTTACGAAGCCATTCGGCCCATTCCTCATCACACTTGTGAGGCTCTATATTGTTGACAGCCAGCTAGTTAAGCAACACATAGCAGAAGGCCCCTACGGTGATATGGGAGATTATGGGAAGAACTGGCTGATGGCAGGCGAGCAGGATGCTGGATCAGGTCCCTACAAGCTACTTGAGCATAAGAGGGGGGAGTCTGTAACCCTCGTAAAGTTTGACGGGTACTGGGGTGACACAGCACAAAATTCCCCGACTAAAGTAATAATGTATGGATTCACAGAACCAACCACAATACGAACCATGATGGAGAAGAGGGAGCTTGAGGTAACTGACCAGTGGCAACCATTGGAAAACTACGACGCAATGGCCAAGATACCGGGGGTTAAGATCGCAAAAGTACCCTCTGCCATGATCTTCTACATTATGCTCCATACTAGGAAACCGCCAACAGATGACGTGCATGTCAGAAGAGCGATTACCCTAGCATTTGACTATGAAACGGCGATAAAGGATATAATGCCGTTTGAGAAGCGACCTTCAGGTCCAGTCCCTAGTATGCTTCCAGGCGCAGACCCGACGAGAAAACCCATAGAGAGGAATATAGGGGCTGCAAAGGAGGAGCTCCAGAAGTCCAAGTATTGGGGGCAGCTTGACCAGTATCCTATAGAGTTCTGGTGGATTGCTGAGGTACCTTGGGAGGAGAGGGTTGCGCTTCTTTTCAAGCTTAACATGGAGGAGATAGGGCTTAAAGTCAACGTAGTAAAGGTTCCATGGCTTTCAGTAGTAGAGGCTATGACAAAAATGGAAACAACTCCGAACGCCGTATCAATATTCGTGATCGCACACTACGCGGAGGCGGGGTCCATACTCACGTCGCGATATCACTCTGAGGCCACTGGAACTTGGGAGCAGGGAGAGTGGTTAATGAATCCAGAAATTGATAAAATGATAGAGGAGGCATTGGCTACAGTAGACTTTAATCAGCGAATGCAGAAGTATTATGAGATACAGAAAAAGCTAGATGAGCTGGCGCCCTCAGTATTCGTGTACGAGCACGTAGTCCTAAGAGCCTATCAGGCAGACTATATTGACTATCCAGCTGCTAGGGGAGAGGTCCTACCAATAGCAGAATATGAGCTAGACTTCAGATGGTTCCAAGTCTTCCCCGAAAAGATCTCGAAGTGATGCGGCACTCCATGCCGATATTTATCCTGAATTTTTTGCGGGGTGTTCTTAGATGGCTAGAATTTTATTCATCAACCCTGTAGGAACCTCGATATTTGATAAACCTATGAAAGACTACTTAGAGGAATACATCGATCCATCGACAAGACTAGACGTAGTCTCTTTCAAATGGGGTCCGCATCATCTTGAATACTATGCATACGACGCATTAATGGTGCCTCACATATTGAGTGAAGTCAAAAAAGCTGAAAGGGAGGGGTATGATGCCTGTATAATAGGTTGCTTCTATGACCCAGGACTAAGAGAGGCACGAGAAATAAGCAATATCGTCGTAACCGCACCGCTTGAATCATCAACAACACTGGCATTATTATTAGGGGATAAATTTTCAATTATAGTGGGTCGGAAAAAGTGGATCCCCCTAATGATGAGTAGAATTAAAGAATACGGTTTGAAGGATAGGCTTGTATCCTTTAAGGACATAGAAATGGGGGTTCACGACCTTCATAAAGATGAGCATGAAACGGAGAATAGGCTTATTAACTCTGTTGAGGAGAGCGTCAGGGAAGGGGCGGAAGTAGTGATATTGGGATGTACAGTCTTTTTCGGCTTCTACCGCGAGGTGCAAAAAAGGTTTGGAATACCTATAATAGACCCAATCATTGCTTCCCTTAAGCACGCCGAACAATATGTGAGGCTCAAAGAATTATGTGGCTGGGCGCATAGCAGAAAATACACCTATGAGCCCCCACCGCTTTCCGAGCTACAGAAATGGGGTCTAACAGAGCTATTATGACCCGCCTGCTCGGGAGAACCCATGAGTAGTGACGAAGCCATGACGAGCCGAGAGCCAGATCTGAATATGGGTCGGTCGAGTATAACTGCAAGATTATCTAACTTAGTTGATAACTACTACATAAGAAAAATAGCTTACAGCGTAGTAACGCTATTAGGGATATCGATACTCATCTTTGTAATCGCGCGCGTCCTACCTGGTGACCCGGCCAGGCTAGCACTGGGTCCTAGAGCGCCTGAAGAGGTTGTAGAGCAATACAGGCGTATACTACATCTCAATGAACCCCTTTATGTTCAGTATTTCGTATGGCTTACGGATGTGTTCCATGGCAGACTAGGCATATCTCTAGTCACGTTCAGAGACGTAACTACAGACATCCTAGAATTTCTGCCAGCTACGGTTGAACTTCTAATATTTGCACTTGTAATCGATGTAATCGGTGCATTTACTCTAGGGGTTCTAAGCGGCAGGCGACCTAACTCCGCCATAGATAACTTTGTTCGCGTGTTCGCTTATGTAGGAATTGCAATTCCCTCTTTCGTCTGGGCTATAATTCTTCAGCTAACCTTGGCAAGCTGGCTAGGTTTACTGCCTGCGTATGGCCGGCTCAGCCTGGGGTTCGAAGTGAAAAGAATAACGGGGCTTGTCACACTGGATGCCCTTTTACAGGGCAATATGTCTGCATTCTTGGATGCAGTGAGCCACCTCATCATACCTTCCCTTGCCCTCGCAATAGGGACAATAGCCCAGGAGGCGAGAATTTTAAGGGCAAACCTAATAGAGAATGTGAATAAAGACTACATCCTGAATATGTATTCCCATGGTCTCCCAAGTTCTGTAGTCTTCTTTAAATACGCACTAAAACCTTCCATGATACCGACAGTAACCATAATGACATTAGACATGGCGTCCCTGATAGGTAATGCATTTCTAGTTGAAGTTATATTTAATTGGCCCGGCTTGTCGAGATATGGTATAACCGCGATGCTAAGGAAGGATCTAAACGCGATTGTTGGCGTCGTGCTTATAATTGGCCTCGCATACACCCTGGCGTCTATCATCATAGACTTGCTTGTTTCGAACTTAGATCCACGCATCAAACACAAAAGGTGAGATAAATGAGTGGAACACTTGAAGAACAGAGGCGGTATCTCGGACTTGAGAGGCGTGTTAAAAGGGAGAATCTGAAGCGAGTTTGGTTCAGATTCAAGAGGAGTAAACTTTCTCTTATCGGTCTCTCGCTTGTCTGTCTTCTAATTCTCTTTGTTGGCTTGGCAGAGTTCATCGCGCCATATCCCGAGCATGCAGGACTATACATTAATTTTAAGGATGCCTACAAACCGCCAAGCATTGAGCACCTATTTGGTACAGACATGTATGGGCGAGACGTGTTAAGCCGCGTTATTTTCGGATTTAGATACGCATTTCTGTTGATAGGGATAGTTTTGTCACTAGTAGTGCCTACTGGTGTGGTCTTGGGTCTTATTGCTGGATATTATAGAGGAACCATAATAGAGACGATTATTATTAGACTATCAGACATATTCATTTCTATTCCTTATCTGGTCCTAGCCTTGGCAATCGCATCGATACTAGAGCCCAACATATATAATGCCATGCTGGCAGTCTCATTGATGTGGTGGCCCTGGTATGTTAAACTGACACATTCTGTCACTGCATCTCTTAGGAATGAGCCGTTCATCCTAGCTGCCGAGGCCCAAGGAGCCTCCACCCTTCACATCCTCTTCCGCGAATTACTACCCAACCAGCTGGGCATAATACTTACCAAAGTTACGTTAGATGCAGGATGGGTTGTCCTGATAGGGGCCGCTATTAGCTTCGTCGGCCTCGGAGCACAACCGCCAACTCCAGACCTAGGCACAATGGTGTCAGAGTACAGTAAATACCTCCCGAATTACTGGTGGATGAGCATAGGCCCTGCCTTCGGCATTGTATTGATAATACTTTCATTTAATTTGCTTGGTGACGGTATTAGAGATGTCTTTGCAGGTGATTAAGTATGCTACTAGACATTCAAGATCTTTACGTGCATTATAAGAGCTACTGGTATGTTCACAAAGTACTAAATGGAGTTTGGTTGAAGATGATAGAAGGAGAAAGAGTCGGAATAATTGGTGAGACGGGTAGTGGGAAAACGACACTCCTCAAATCCATACTAAGAATCCTACCCCAGAACGCATTCATTCCCAGCGGTATCATAAAATTTAAGGACATAGACATCCTGAAAGCAGGCGAGGCAGAGCTCTCGACGGTGAGAAGGAGAGAGATAGGAATGATATTCCAAGATCCTATGGCTGCATTGAACCCGGTATTTAAGATTAAGGACCAGTTATACGATATTATCAAGTATAAGTTGTTGGCAGAAGGTCATAATCCTACAAAAGAGGAGTTACATGATCATGCGATAAGGTTGCTAAATGATGTAAGGCTCCCTGACTACGAGAGGGTTTTGGAGTCATTCCCCTTTCAGCTAAGCGGTGGCATGAGGCAAAGGGTTATGATTGCCATGGCCTTATCATCTGCAGGCAAACTTTTGCTCGCAGATGAGCCAACTACCAATATCGACGTTACAATTCAAGACCAGATATTGAAGCTGATTGATAGGCTGGTGAAGCAGAGAGGACTAAGCACCATACTAGTATCGCATGCATTGGGTATGGTTCGCCAAATGACTGATAGGGCCTATGTGCTCTATGCGGGGGATATAATGGAAGAGGCTAGGACGAGCGATCTGTTTGACCATCCGGCGCATCCATATACAAGTTTGCTAATATCCAGCGCGCCAAAAATAAGTACACGCGAAATAGGCGAAGGAATTAGGGGCAAGCTACCAGACTACCGCTCCCCACCTATGGGCTGCAGATTCGCTCCCAGATGTCCGTACGCAATGGATAAATGCCATACAGTAAAACCCAAGAAAACTATTATCAATGCAGACCACACGGTGGCGTGTCACCTCTATGAGTGAGGGAAGCGCGAATATGCAAGAGAACTCGATCCTGACCGTTTCTGATGTCAGAAAATACTTCAAGATAAAAGAGGGGATAGTGAAGGCCGTAGATGGGGTAAGCTTCTCGGTAAAATACGGTGAGACACTCGCCCTCGTAGGCGAATCAGGTTCAGGAAAAACAACAACAGGACATGTGATTATGGGTTTCTATCCACCAGATAGCGGAAGACTACTCTATAAGGGGAGGCACAATTTATCAATCCCAATCAAGATGCGAGATCTTGAGTTAAAGAGAGAGATTCAGATCGTATTTCAAGACCCGGCGACATCACTTAATCCCAAGCACATGGTTAAGGATATCGTTGGGCTGCCATTACGTATTCACCGACTGTCTGATACGTCAAGTGTCTATAGTAAAGTGGCGGAATTGTTAGAGTTTGTGGGTTTGGGGGAGGATTTTATGTTCAAATATCCTCATGAGCTTGGTGGAGGGGAAAAGCAGCTCGTTGCGATAGCTAGAGCACTCGCTCCTAATCCCTCCTTTATAATTTTAGACGAGTCCACATCCGCATTAGATGTTTCATCACAAGCAAAGGTCCTTAACACACTGAGTAGGATTCAGAAGGAGCGCAACATTAGTTATCTCCTAATCACTCATGATTTAGGTGTTGTAAGGAACATAGCACACCGCGTAATGATAATGTATCTTGGGAAAATATATGAGGAAGCTCCCTCGGAGGAATTCTTCAGAGAACCGTTACACCCATACACTCAGATGCTCCTATCTTCGATCCCAACACTGACAAAGGCGGATGAAGAAATCAAACCGAAGGGAATAGAGGCTGTGGGAGAGATCCCCAGTGCACTAAGCCCGCCGAAGGGGTGTAGATTCCATACTAGATGCCCTTTCGCAAAGCCCGTTTGTAGTGAGCGGGACCCACCCGATGTCGTGACGGATAGTGGACATGTTGTCAGGTGCTGGCTTTACGAATAGGCAATAGCTATAGATAATCCTCGATTGAGAGGGATTTTGGCAGCGTAGTTAAGTTGATATGACCGCTTTCAGTAATTATTATATTATCCTCCAACCTAACTCCAAATTTGCCAGGCAGATATATTCCTGGTTCCACGGTAAACACCATACCTTTTCTTAGCTCTTGGTTATTACCTCCTTTAATATAAGGGGGTTCATGAACCTCTAATCCTAATCCATGCCCAGTCCTGTGAATAAAGTATTCCCTATACCCTGACTCGGATATAGTCTGTCTAGCTTCTTTATCCAGATCCCCAGCCTTGGAGCCCTCTTTAGCTATTGAGAGAGCAGCTGATTGGGCTCTGTACACTATATCAAAAATTTGTTGCTGCTGCTGTGAGGGTTTGCCACATACGACAGTCCTAGTTATGTCGGAATAGTACCCCATAAGTCTGATACCAATATCCAGAAGGACTATTTCTCCGTTACCTACTCGCCTGTCCGTTGGCTCCTGATGCGGAAGTGCGGAGTTGCTTCCCGACTGGATCAGTGTGAAGGCTACCTCATCAGCCCCTAGTTCTAATGCCCGCGTCCTGACGAAGGCGGCGAGCTGCTTCTCAGATAAGCCAGACTTGACGTGGCCAATACTTTCTACCATAAGTTTATTGTTGATCTCTGCGGCTCTCTCCAAGCATCTAACTTCCTCTGCATCTTTAATGATCCTTAGAGAGTACATTATGTCGTCAACCAGTGAAAGGCCTGATACAAGACCTCCGGAAATTATCGGGTAAACGAATCTAAAGGGAACATTCCCATCCAACCCTAATTTTTCGGCACGGTATTTGGAAAGAAGCCCCTTCAACACATTTATCGGGTCCTCTACATCACTATACGCGAGGATCTCTACGTCTTTTAACTTGCAATTCTCCTCGGCCCTGTTCTTCTCAAGCTGAGGCACTATTAAATACGTCGTCTCTTGTTCTCTGAATAACAACAACGCTACTAAACGTTCGAGGGAAATTGCGCTGTACCCAGATAAATAATACATGTTCGGCTCGAAGGTCAGCATAACCGAGTCGAGGCTTAGGCGATCCATATTTTCTCTCAATCTCCTTATCCTGTCTAAGTACATAGCGAATCTCCAGAATATAGTGGTTGGCTATAAACTGTTGGTTAGGGCTGGCAGGAAGTAGGGGACTAAATGACTCTATATGGGGAATTATCTCTAGATTATACTATTTCGCTGTTTTCCTCTGCCTTTCTCTCTTCATCCTTTGTCGTAACTCGTTTGTAGCATCCCACTTTATCTCCAGGGTGTTCGGATCCAGCTCTACGCCATATATGCTCCTCGCCACTTCGATTGTTATGTACTCGTTCTTTACATCCATCCTCACCCGCTCTGGATCCCTTTCCAATGGGTCGCCCCATCCTCCTCCGCCGCCAGACCTCAGACTTACGACCTCTCCTTTTCTCAACTTGAGTGCGGCAATCTTTCTGGTAACCTTTGGGTCCTCACCGTGCTTGAAGATTACGCAATAGTTGGGGGTGCCATTCATTCCCCCCGCGACCCCCCATGGCGGGAATTTGCTCCTACCTATCGAGACGGTAAAGTAAGCCTCATCACATAGGACGCGATAATCTTTTATCACTCCAAAGCCGCCTCTAAACTTCCCGTGACCAGTACCCCCTTCTACATTTAGACAATACCTGTCCACTAGTATGGGCATACGCTTCTCGTAAACCTCGTTGGATGCTATGAAAGTCTCACCGTCCCCACAGGCTACTAGTCCGCTCTCACCATCTTTGTCGTATCCTGCCCCCCATCCACCTGGTTGTGGTTCAACGATTGCGAAAGGCTCACCTGTTCTATTATCTACCCCTCCAAGTATCGTTGCTAAAATCGATAAAAAGTGACCTGCAGTCAGCTTATCCGGCACATGAGGTGCAAGAGCTTTCCAGACTAAATCGGTCGCATATGCCATTGACTCCCAGTATGTAGATGTGGGTGTAGGTTTAACCGGGTGAAAAACAGAACCAGGCGGCGCGATTACTTTTAATGGTCTGAAATATCCACCGTTGAAATGTACATGTGGGTCAGTAACCGCCATGTATGTTTCCCTTACACCCGAGACAGTTGCGGGGTAGGGTGACGCTATGGAGCCCTTTGCCGAGCCGCTTCCAGTAAAGTCGGCTAGAAACTCATTCTCGCTTATGGTCACTTTTACCTTCACGTACACCGGATTATCTGTTAGACCATCATCGTCGATGTAATCCTCTGCTTCAAAGACCCCTTTCGGCAACTTACTGATATTTAATAAAGCGAGTTTATACCCATCATCTATAATCTTTTCCATTGCGCTCTTAACCATCTCGATGCCATACTTCTCCACCAGTCTCTCAACGCGGCGGGCTGCGACCTTCATCGAAGCTACTTGCGCCTCCATATCGCCAAGGGTGTGTTGAGGAAGTCTGGAGTTCTCCAAAATAATGTCTATCACGTCCTTGTTTGGTTTGCCTTCTTTGTACACCTTTATGCAGGGCAAAAGAATTCCTTCTTGATAAATCTCCGTCGAGTCTGATGTCCAGCTGCCAAAGTGCATCCCTCCAACTTCGCTCCAGTGCCCTTTGTTCAAAATTAGAGAAAGCAGTTCATCCTTATAAAAGACCGGCAACGCCAGCGTAACATCGTTTAAATGCGTGCCTGATTTGTATGGGACATTAAGCCCGACTACATCTCCGGGGAATAGTTCACCGTTCCACTTATCGAGCACTTCTCTTGCCGCAAAATCAAGGACACCTGAGAAACCAGGGACACCTGGGGCCTGAGCGATTAAATCGCCACTTGCATTGGTCATGGCGACTGCATAGTCTAAGACCTCATAGATTACGGGGCTTTTTGCAGTTCTTCCGAAAGCGAAGAACATCTCTTCATTAGCCGTAATAAGGCCGCTCTTAATTATCTCTAAAGTGAAAAGGTCGGACTTGCTCATATTCCTCCCCCCTCAGAGATAATTACATTACCATATTTATCTACTGACACATTCTGCGTATCCAAAACTAGAATGGTGGACGTGGGGTCTTCAATAATAGCTGGTCCCTCGATCTTGAAGCGAGGAGATAACTTCTGCTTACTATAGACTGACAATGTTAAATCATCACCATTCAAATACACTCTCCTATCCCCAATTAGGGCGTCATCCGACGATTCAACTGAATTCTTTACCTCTTTCAACTCAAACTTTCTTATCTTATACTCTCCCACGACATGGAAATTGACAATCTCAATAGGACCTTCTAGTCTAAATGCATATTCTCGCTCATGATGCTCGTGAAATCTGTTTGCTATCATATTGATTTCCTCAGCATCTAAATTTACCGATGGAATCGGGACCTTCACCGTATGCTCTTGACCATAATACCGCATGTCAGCGTATCTCTGAATCACCACCTCACCTACACCTAGTTCTTCCTTGAAAATTTCAAGGATTTTCCTCTCGAGCTGTGAGTATATATCGTTTATCTTCTTCATTTCTGACTCCTTATCCAACCTGATAATCTCGGTATAGACAAGATCGTGCCGTATATCTGTAGTAAGCATCCCCCAAGCGCTGAAAACCCCCGGAGGAATCACTGGAACGATTATTTTCCTTATCTCAAGTTCTTGAGCGATGAAGGGGGCAAACATTGGCCCTGATCCACCGTGTACTATCAGTGTGAAGTCTCTTGGATCATAGCCTCTCTGGACCGAGACCACCCTGATGGCGAAGGCCGCATTTTCGTTTGCAAGTTTAATGATCCCTTCAGCCGCTTCCTGGACGGAGATGTTGTAGCGGTCTGCAACTTTTTGTTCAATCACATCATGGGCGAGTTCTTTATGTATTTTCATAGCTCCTCCCAGAAGATATTCAGGATTGATTAAACCATTCACAACGTAGGCGTCCGTTACGGTTGGCTCAGTCCCTCCCTTCCCATAACAGGCAGGGCCGGGGTAGGCTCCTGCGGCCTTAGGGCCGACTCTCAGGTTTCCTATAGAGTCGATCCACGCAATACTTGTACCTCCATTCCCTATCTCGAAAGTATCAACTACCGGTACCCTCACCGGATATCCTGCAGAAGTCTTCGTCCTCTCTACGTAATACTCTGTATGGACGCGGGGGATGAGGCCTTCAACAAGGCTGGCTTTTGTCGTAGTGCTTCCCCCATCCAAGATAATTACATTACTGTCCCCCACTAGTTTCGCTATGTATACCCCACCTATCACGCCTGCTACGGGACCGGACTCTATTGTATATATGGGGAATTTCTTAGCAATGTCGAAAGTAGCTACACCGCCGTTGGAGAGCATAACAAATGGACTTCTCTTGAAACCCCTCTCCTTGAAAGCCTCCTCTAGCTTTGCCAAGTATTTTATCAGTTTAGGTTTAACATAGGCGTTAAGAACAGCCGTCATAGTTCGTTCATACTCCCGCCACTCCCTAGTTATTTCATGACCTAAGGTTACAGGGATATCTAAACTATCCTGCACTATCTCGCCAGCTCTAAGTTCATGGGCAGGATTTGCGTAAGAGTTTATAAAACTTATACAAATGCTCTCAACACCCTCATTCACAAACTTTTTGAGCGCATTCTCCACATCCTCCTCCTTCATAGGCTTAAGTATCTCTCCGTCTGCGGTGACACGTTCCTCCACCTCTACGCGCAGATATCTCGGAACAATAGGATCGGGTTTTTGGTATCTGAAATTGTACATGTCCCTCCTATTTGACCTTTGAAGTTCCAAGACATCCCTAAACCCTTTTGTTGTTATTAGGCCGACCTTAGCTCCTTTTCTCTCTATGATCGTATTGATCACAAGGGTCTGCCCGTGTATAATGGAGAAGACCTTAGAAAAGTCTATTTTACTCTTAGATATTGTTCTTAATACGCCGATTGAGGGATCGTGGGGGGTTGTCTCATCTTTGACCCAGATTAGCTCGCCAGTCTCATCGTCATAGCCGACAAGATCGGTGAAAGCTCCACCGATATCAATCCCTATCCTATATACCAAATACTACCACCTTTCATCTATCCTTTAGCCTAACTCTCATTAATATAAAACTAACTCTTATTAGTATGCAGTTTGATCCATAAAGTGATGCACCATTTCGCCTGGCGGCACAAATGCGGCCTATCTTACCTTTTCAGGAATTGGTTTGATTGCTCATGATTAACTGTTAGCCGTGCTTTCATGTGTTCGCCGGGCCATGCCTCCTGTCGAGGATTCGTTGGGGCTAAGCGCTGGGGTTATAGCCCGGCTTGTAGTTGGATAGTTGGATGGAGCTTGCGGGATTGGTGGGTAAGCCGAACGTGGGTAAGAGTACGCTCTTCTCTGCCTTAACGATGGTAGATGTGCCGATTGCTAATTACCCATTCACTACCAAAAGCCCTAACAGAGGGGTAACTTATCTCCGGTTTAACTGTGTCTGCAGAGAGCTGGGCGTGAAGGATAATCCCAGAAACTCGCTCTGTGTAGATGGTGTAAGGCTTATTCCCATCCAGATTATTGATTGCCCGGGCATTGTTCCTCAGGCTCACCTGGGTAGGGGGTTGGGTCTCCAGTTCCTCGACGAGATTAGGCAGGCCAGCGCCTTGATTGTTGTTGCTGATTCCTCTGGTGGAACAGATCTTGAGGGAAACATCGTTGAGCCCGGAACCCAAGACCCCGTGGAGGATGTGAGGCTGGTTGAGAGGGAGTTGGCTGAGTGGCTTCTCGGCATCATCTCCAGGGACTGGCCTAGGATTGCTCGCGCCGTAGAGGCGAAACAGGCCTCCTTATCTGACGAGATTGCGCGGGTATTTTCTGGGCTGGGAATTAATAGGGAGGATGTTGAGACCGCCATCAGTAAGTCGGAGTTAAACCCAGCCCATCCGACGGGCTGGAAACATGAGGAGCTCCGCATATTTGTTAACGAGTTGAGGAGGTTGTCCAAGCCGATAATAGTGGCGGCAAACAAGGCGGATGTTCCGGGGGCGCAGAAGGGTGTCAAAAGGCTTGTGGAGGCGGGGTATGAGACCATACCTTGCAGCGCCGAGGCTGAGCGGGCCCTGAGAATAGCGGCTGAGAAGGGACTGATAAGCTATAGGCCGGGGGACAAGTCGTTCAAGGTCATCGACGAAGCCCGGCTCACCCCGACCCAGAAAAAAGCACTCGACAGACTTGCAGGTTTTATGGAGAAGAACGGCGGAACAGGTGTCCAAGACTTGATCGACAGGGTCTATCTAGGTGTTTTGGGCTATATCCCCGTATTCCCTGTTGAGGATCCCACAAGGCTTATGGACAAGAATGGAAATGTCCTCCCTGACGTGTATCTCTTAAAGCCGGGCTCGGGTCCCAAGGACTTGGCATACAAGATCCATTCCGAGCTGGGGGAGGCCTACCTCTACGCCATAGACGCGCGGAGGAAGCTTAAGCTCTCGTCAGATTATAAGCTGAGGCCAGGAGACGTAATCTCTATCGTCTCAGCGGTAAGAGGGGTGCCTAGAGGAACTCGTCTAGGGTCCGCTTAACGGTCTTCCCTCCGCTGACGATCTCGTCGAAGTCCATGTCCAAGCTATCCAGAACTTGTTGGAAAACGCCCTTTAGATACTCGACATAGGCTTCTACGTCGACTTGGTTTTTATTGATCTCTATCCGCGGGTGTAGTGGTGTGACTCCAAGTCTGTCTTTTGTCTTAACGTATTGGATTATGTCGCCTGAACCTACCTTGACACTTATCGCGGCCAGTTTCTGAGCTGCCTTGACGTGGGGAGGGGTTGTCTTGGTGTACTGCTCGGGGGATTTGGATAGCATGACACTGAAGGCGAGGTCTGAGACCTCGAACTCTCTGTTTATCAGCTTGTTGTAGCTCTCCCTTATCAGCTTTACTAGGTCTGCCTTGAATTTCTCGAAGTCTTCAGGCTTCTTGATCTGTTTCAACCCCTCTATCATCTGCTCGAAGAGGTGGTGGGCTAGGTTGAAGATGTGTCTCTTCTTCCCAGTAAGCCCCTTAACGTCCACCACTCCCTTGACGGTTAAGCCAAGGTAGTTCTTCTTTCTCTGGGATAGGACGATGTATACGTATTCTTTGTCTACCTCAAGGTCTAGGCCCAGGCTCTCGTCAGCCCATCTGATGAGTGTCCTGAGCATTTCCTCATCGTAGCCCTTCAGGAATAGTGAGTCGGTATCGCCATAGATTATCGTTCCGCCGAGCTCTCTCACCTTTTCAATCGCCTCTGAGAAGACGTATCTGCCTATAGCGGCTGTGCTCTCTGCGAGCGGGGGACAGTATAGCGGGAACTCCTCGAATCCGAAGACGCCGTAGCTGGCGTTGAGAAAAACTTTGAGAGCCTTCTGTATCACGTCGTACCAGATCCTCTTTTCTCTTGGTGTCGTCGGGTCTGAGCTTCTCGGCTTGTATATTCCAACCCGTATGTCTCTTAGAGAACCTATAATCTGGCTCTGAAGTCCCCGCCTCTTCGTGCAAACCCAGTGACCGGTCTCAGGCACGACATTCGACCTACACTCTTCATGAGGACAGCGAATGGTTTCGTAGCTTAGATTCCACCTCTTCAGCGCTGAGGGGTAGAGGGAGGCGAAGTCAAGCACCTTAACGCCGAAATGTATCCCAGGTATAGGCTCAACAACTATTGCCCCCCTATACTTCTTTCCCTCTATTATCGCCTTTGTAGTGGTCATACCCTTCTCTTGCAGTATCTCCTCTGGCCTAGGTATCAGCCACCCCCTCCTTCTATGCTCAAAGTAGATGAGATTCTTTATCCAGCCTGAAACTCCATGTCTGCAAAGGTCTTCAACAGGCAGACGGCTAATGCGGCACAATACTAGGATCAGCCTGATGATAAGCCTCTCGTTGTTTGAGAGGAGTTCGTAGACTAGTTGAGCATCTCCGAAGCTGTATGTCGCAAGTTCGCGGGGTGAGAGCTCCGAGATCGGCCTCTCAATCTGGATCTTCCCCCTTCCAAGTAGCGCTTGTGAGATCGCCTCAAGGGTATATTCGCGGTATTTATTATCGAAGGCGTAGACTTGTATTGACTTATTTAGGAAAAAGCTGTATAGGTCTATGTGAGCAGCATTCTGGAATGTTGCACCCTCCCTCCCGATCACAATCATGTTCCTACCTCGGTTGACCCCAAGCCTCTTGGCCCTGTTGTGAAGGTATGGCAGGTCGAACTGGTCGCCGTTAAAAGTGGCAATTATCGCATAGTTGGAGAGGTTGTCGAAAACGTCTCCAAGCATCTTTTCCTCGGAGTCATACACCGAGACTTTGAAACTCAGTCCAGAGGTGTCAAGAGAGAAGTCTCCCCTCTTCAACATGAAGACTTCTCTCCGGCCATCAGACCCGCAGATAGAGACGGCGATGACCGGGTCTTCAGCCTTTGAGGGATCGGGGAGGTGTGTCGCGACCGGGCTAAAAACCTCGATGTCGAGGGCGCAGTAGGGGGGTTCGAGCTGCTCCGCCTCCATAACTGTTATCCAGCTCGCAACCTCGTTTAAGTCGTCCGCGCTGAGCTTTTTGATCTGGGATGCGAGCTTCTTCGCCTCGTCTAGGGGTAGCGTCGCTGGTGTGAGATCATTTCCTAAGGAATAGTACGGCATTCCGCAGATCAGGCCCTTGTCGTACAGGTAGTTGAGGTGGTAGGGGATATCGGATTCCCACGTCTTTATTCGCTCTCTGACCGAGTTCTTCCTACCACCTATGGAGAGCGGGTCCTTCACTACTACTTTTGTTAATTTGATTTTTTGCAGTCTAAGGGCGTCAAATTTCTCCTCCTCCCTCACCTCGACGATGCTGTCCTTCATGTCCTTCAGCGCTTCCAGGACCTCTTGCGGTGACAGATCGGTGTAGCAGTAGGGGAGATGGCCTGAATCATCATACCTAATCTCGACCCTGCCAGTGTCTTGTCTCAGAAATTTAAGATACGCGAGCCCCTTTTCCCCGTCGTATCCCGCCGATAGGAGAAGAAGCTTGTTGCCCACCCCTTCGCCCTGACCTAGCCTCAACTGCATCTAAATGGTTCTTGGCCCCTTTAGCCGTATAAGCGTTTTTCTTTGCAAAGAAAATCAACTTAAATAAGCCTAACCCGTGATATCCTGAAAAGTTTTGGGAAGGGGGAGAAGGCTAGCCGGTATAGCAGCCTTAGCCCTCATCATTAGGCTAGCCCCCTCAGCTTATACTGGGCACGGCTGGGACCTTTTCGTG
>JAVYLC010000033.1:0-19799 GCA_038741355.1 Nitrososphaerota archaeon | reverse complement strand
CTCAAACCAATACCCTTAAGATACTCTCCAATTCTGCCTATGAGGGTGCTTTTACCTGACCCTGGGGGGCCTGAGAAGCCTATGACGGGCCTGCCCCTAACATTTTTCGCAAGCCTTGATAGTATATCATTCTCTCAGCCTCTACTTTTGTGTATCTTCTGCGTGGGGAGAGGAATGAGTGTGCGCTTGGGTATCGGGTTGTTATGTAGGCTTTATCCACGACCCACCCAGACTCTCTCTAGCGGGTGAGCTCTACTCGGGCGTGTTCTACAGGGAGCTTTTCAGGATCCTCAGGCCTCGAGGGGTTCTGGTCCACTATGTTGGGCGGCCTGGTGAGAAGTCTAAGGGTCTGAGACTCTACAGGGGGGTGGTGGAGAGGCTTCGGAAATTTGTCCAAGCGTGGTCCGCGCTATTGTCTAGCTATCGCCATGCTTAGGATGCCGGTTATCGGTGGTGTGGTGACTCCGGCCAAGAGTATAATGACTGCAAGTATGCCCATCGGTATCGCCATGCTGGCCGGGGCCTCCCTAACAGTGCCGACAGCCTCACCCCTAGTGAAGACGTACATAAACGCCTTGAGATAGTATCCCAGAGTTAAAGCAGTCCCCAATATGGCCAGTATTGTGTATAGCATGGCGTTGGATTGGAATCCGCCTGTGAAGATCATCCATTCGCTGAAGAACCCCGCTAGGGGGGGTGTACCGGCTACGGAGAGGCCGCCGATAAGGAAGACTGATGCGGTAAACCACATTGGCCTCATAAGCCCTCCAAGCTTGTTTATGTCCCTCTCCCCAGTCGAGTGCATTATGGAACCAGCGGCCATGAAGAGAAGGGATTTGGCGAGTCCGTGGGTAACTACGTGTAGGAGCCCGCCGGCCAAGCCGATGCTTGACTGGAGGGAGAGGCCGAAGACCATGTAGCCTATCTGGCTGATAGAGCTGTAGGCGAGAATCCTCTTAATGTCTGTCTGAACCAGAGCCATCATCCCGCCCCAAAAAACAGTTACGAGAGCTAACGGCGTGACTATTGGTAGAGCTTGCTGGAAGGCAGCGGGCATCAGCTCGATAATAATTCTAGCATATGCGTACACCCCGGTCTTAATCATCACGCCGCTCAAGAGGGCGCTAATAGGTGTCGGTGCCTCAGCATGGGCATCAGGGAGCCAAGTGTGGAGTGGGAAGAGGGCCATCTTAACAGCTGCTCCGATGAATATGAGGATGGCTATGCCCAGCATTACCGGTGACCCTCCTGCGAGAGCTATGCGGAGGACGTCTAGGTCTACGCTCCCGTAGAGTGAATTGAGCCAAATGATCCCGGATAGAAGCGCGACCGCCCCGACATGCGTCATACCGAAGTATTTGAAACCTATTATCCGCGCGTTTCCAGAGCCCCAGTAGGCTATGAGGAAGTAGCTGGGGATGAGCATCAGCTCCCAGAAGATATAGAAGAGGAAGAGATTTGTTGATAGGACGACGCCTACCATCCCAGTGACAAACATCATGGTCAGGGAGTAGTAGGAGCCAAGCCCCCTCTCATGCTCCATATACCGTATGGAGTAGAGGGTGGAGAGGAAGCCCACTAGAGTGATCAAGAGGTAGAATGGATAGCTCAGCTGGTCAAGCCTCAGCGTGAAGGTGAGGGCCAGCTCTGGAATCCAGCTAAATCTCTCCTCCACAACCGCGCCGCCGCTTATTGCTGGGTAGAGTAGGAGGCTGAAAAGCATGGGGAAGAAGAGTACAACTGTAGCGAATATGCCGGCGCTGCGCGGATGCATTACCCTGCCAAAGAAAGCGGCTATAGGTGAGAGGCCGAGTGGGAGGGCTATTGAGAGGATAAGCGGGCTCAGCGCAAGTATCTCCATGCTCACCTCGAGCCACCTGTCAACCATAATAAATAGCTGTTTTAGGGGAGGGCTCCAGGGAAAACCTCCTCGGCCAGTTTCTTGAAGGCTTCCTCGAGATTTCTGACCCTTATGATGAATTTGCTTTTAGGAACATTCCTGTTCCAGGGTTGGTCTCGGAGCAGGATATACCTTGAAGTCTCCGCTATTCGGGCAGCCTCAACTGGCGAGTCATCGATAAACACGTCGTGGATAAGTCTGCTCTTCGAGGGGACGCCTAGGAAGATGGAGTCGTATTTTACTCCATGGTGTTTAAGCCAGCTCTTAACGTATGGTAGATGACTCGTTGACCTCCCACTTACGATGTCGACCCGTCCAAAATGTGCGAGGCGTGAGACCTTCCCGCCTATATTCTCCTCAAGCGGCCTCAGGTAAATCCATTCACGCCAGACCTCGTCAAACACTTCGTTAAACTCCTTCTGAGTTATTCCTAAACCGCGCCAGAAGTCCCACTCGCGAATGTCCTCGACTGAAAGCCTCGGATGACCATACCTCGAGTTCCAGACCTCGACCCAACGCCCCATAGAGTCCGACAACACTCCATCTAGGTCGAGAGCTATCCTGACCGGCACCAGCATACTTAGCCCTTAAGCGCAGCCTATTAAGTCAACATCACATATGCTTCTAAATGTGCTTCGATCAATTATCCAAATATATTGGAGGGGGCGCAGGGTGTATGTGAAGGTTGGCTGAGAAGCAGTATGCCTGGCATGCCCTCGAGGCTTCTGAGTGTCTGAGGCTGCTGGGCTCGAATCTTGATACCGGTCTGAGGGGGGATGAAGCGGCTGAGCGGCTTAAGATCTTTGGCCCAAACGTGATTGAGCGGGGAAAGAAGGTCTCCCCTCTGAGAATCCTTCTGAGACAGTTCCTAAACCTCATGATCATAATTCTTATCGCGGCCACGGCCATATCGGCCCTCCTCGGAGAGATCATTGACTCGATAGTGATTCTTGTGATAGTTTTCTTGGCGGCGATTCTAGGCTTCTGGCAGGAGTTCCGCTCGGAGAGGATTCTCGAGGCTTTGAAGAGGATGATGGCCCCAAGCTGCAGCGTCCTCAGGGACGGCGTCATGATCAAGGTGAAGGCGGAGAATGTTGTTCCCGGCGATATCCTTCTCCTCGAGGCGGGGGATAAGCTTATTGCCGATGCCAGGGTTGTGGAGTCGCATGGTCTACAGGCCTATGAGGCAGCCCTGACGGGGGAGTCAATACCAGTCGTCAAAACCGTATCGTCGCTCCCCGAGGATACGCCCCTGCCAGACAGGGTGAACATGCTCTATGCTGGGACAATGATAACTGCGGGTAAAGGCAAAGCAGTAGTTACTGCGACGGGGATGCAGACAGAGTTCGGAAAGATTGCTAAGGAGGTCTTAGAGATACAGGAAGAGAAGACCCCACTTGAACGGAGGATGGAGGAGGTTGCAAGATACCTAGGTAAGATAATCCTGCTAATAATAGCTGTGGTTGCGGTTGTTGAACTGGCAGAGATAGCACTTCTGGGGAAAGCACTCTCGTATGACTTACTGATAAGCGTCTTCATGTTCGCCGTCGCCCTCGCGGTAGCTGCCGTGCCCGAGGCCCTTCCAGCCATAGTGACAAGCACACTAGCGGTGGGCATGTGGATGCTCGCGAAGCGGAACGCTGTTGCGCGGAGCATGACCGCAGTCGAGACCCTCGGGTCAACCGAGGTGATATGCGCTGATAAGACAGGTACGATAACCAAGGGCGAGATGATGGCTAAGGAAGTATTTCTGGACGGGAGATTCTACGAACTGTCAAACACACAGAGCACCGCCGAGCTCAATTCACAGAGGTTGGAGAGCAAGCAGTTGCAAGACCTCCAGAGACTAGCACTGGCCGCGGTACTCTCTTCAGACGCTGTAGTCAAAAAGGTTGGAGGCCGTTACGAGGCCTACGGCGACCCAACCGAGGCAGCGCTCGTGTTAATGGCCGAGAGTTTCGGAGTAAATCATATCGAGGCGCGGTCTAAGCATAGGAGGGTTTCAGAGATACCCTTCACATCTGAGCGCAAACGTATGACCACCATCGTATCCGCGGGAAGCCGGCTCGTGGCATACATGAAGGGGGCTCCGGAGGTTGTGTTTGGGTTCTGTAGCAGGGTCCTAGTTGACGGCTCTGATGTTGAACTCACTGAGGAGTGGAGGAATAGGTTATCGAGTGCTAACGAGGAGATGGCCGCCCGCGGCCTACGAGTGCTTGCTGTTGCCGAGAGGGAAATTCACGTGCCAATGACTAGCTACTCTGAGGAGGAGGTAGAGCGAGGATTCACCATGCTTGGGCTCGTGGGCATCATAGACCCCCCGAGACCTGAGGTAAAGGAGGCTGTGGAGAAGTGCCGGATGGCGAAGATAAAGCCTATAATGATTACCGGCGACCACCGTCTAACAGCCCAAGCAGTTGCAAGAGAAGTTGGCATCCACCAAGAGGGCGACATAGTAGTAACTGGAGCGGAGTTTGCGATGATGAGCGATGAAGAACTCGAGGAGAAGGTTGAGAAGATAACCGTCTACGCTCGCGTAACACCCAGTGACAAGCTACGCATCGTGGAGGCTTGGAAGAAGCGGGGAAAGACGGTAGCCATGACGGGGGACGGAGTTAATGACGCACCGGCCCTTAAGCGCGCAGACATCGGTGTCGCTATGGGGTTAACAGGGACAGAGGTGACAAAGGAGGCCTCAGACCTAATACTTCTAGACGATAATTTCTCAACGATTGTTAAGGCCGTCGAGCTGGGTAGATGGATCTACGACAACATTAGGAAGTATTTGGCGTATCTACTCCAAGCGAACTTCGTCGAGATAGCGGTGATAGCGATCTCGGCGCTTATAATATTACCCTTCTTAGGGGTTGGCGGTGAGGAGCTCCTACCACTCCTCCCAGTCCAGATACTCTACATCAATCTCGCGACGGACGGGTTACCAGCCATAGCCTTGGGCTTCACCCCTCCGGAGCCCGACATAATGAGAAGAGCCCCCCGCCCAAGGAGCGAGAAAGTCTTTACCCGCGACATCAAGAAGTATATAGTCAACGCGCTACTAGTTGAGACGCCTGTCCTACTTCTGGGATTTATTGACGCCCTTCCACTGGGCATCGAAGCAGCCCGCAGTAGGCTCTTCCTCATGCTCATATTCGTCGAGCTGGCCATCGCCCTCAACACTGTCTCGCTCACGCAGCCAATCTTTAAGGTCCGCCCCCACAAGTGGCTCCTCATCTCGATACTTTGGGAGATCGCGTTGATAACAATCTTAACCATCATCCCCGTAACTCGTGCGGCTTTACACATAGTCCTTCCCAACCTCAGGGACGCGGCATGGATGGGGCTGGGAGCCGCGACAACCTTCACGAGTATAGAGCTGCTGAAGCGGCTCGAGATTAGCAGGCTCTATCGCTGAGAGATGCCAGCTGGGCGGCGCTAACCAGTGGGCGCAACTATCGGTAAGGGTGCCCATGACGCCACTTCGTAGGAAGGTGGAAGAGTTTCAAACCAGTAGACTCCCCCCACATCACACTGGATGCGCGATTATTGCTATATTGCTGACCTGTCAGGTTCTTATTGGTGGTTGAGGGAGCCGCACCGATGTCGAGGCCGATAATTGGTCGAGGAACGTGGCTGGACAGGGTGGCGCATAGGCTCGTGGAGAGGGAGAAGAGGCTTGGGAGGAGCCTTGACCTGCTATTGACTGAGAGCGGAGTAGCGGCCAGCGGAGTCCCACATATAGGGAACCTCTCTGATCCCGTCCGCGCCTACGGGGTAACCCTAGCCCTCCGAGGCCTAGGGTACAGCTCGGAGATGATACTATTTGTCGACGACATGGATGGTCTTCGAAGCGTCCCTCAAGGCCTCCCGAAAGGGCTGGAGGAGCACCTCCTAATGCCTGTCTCGAGGATTCCAGACCCCTACAGCTGCCACCAAAGCTACGCCGAACACATGGTCACCATGATGACCGACCCCCTCGATCAGATCGGGATAGAGTACAGGCTGTATAACGCCCACGAGATCTATGGAAGCGGGAAACTAGCCGGGATCGCTGCGGAGATATTGAGTAATGCCGGGAGGGTGGGAGAGGCGATAAAGTCCCTGGTCGGCCAGGAGAAATTCACGGAGCAGCTGCCCTACTACCCCGTCTGCGAATCATGCGGTAGGATATACACGGCCAAGGCGGTCGAGTTCGATAAGAATAGCTGGAGGGTGAGATATGTGTGTAGCGATATCGAGATAAAGAAGAGACTACACCGGGGATGCGGCTACGAGGGCTGGTCGAGCCTAAGGGATGGGAACGGCAAGCTCCCGTGGAAGGTGGAGTTCGCCGCACGGTGGAAGCTACTCGACATCAGATTCGAGGCCTATGGAAAAGACCTCATAGACAGCGTAAAGGTCAACGACTGGGTCTCCAGAAACATACTCAACTTCGAACCACCGATGCACGTCAAGTATGAGCACTTTATAGACGCCAGTAGGAAGAAGTTTTCAAAATCCGTGGGAAACGTATTCACCCCGCAGATGTGGCTCAGATATGCCCCACCAGAGACCCTCCTCCTGCTGATGTTTAAGAGAAGCGTGGGCGCCCGGATCGTGACACCCGAGTTGATACCCAGGCTTTGGGACGAAGTCGAGGAGCTCGAAGACATATACTTCGGGAAGGCTAAGATATCTGACGAGCGCGTCAGAGCAAAACTACGCGGACTCTTCGAGTATATCTACCTTCTGAGACCGCCCCAGAGCCCAAGAGCACACGCACCATTCAAGTTACTCGCCGAGCTGGGGTCTCTGGTACCCAGCGAGAACGCGCGCGAGTTCGTGGAAAAGAGGCTTCGAAGATATGGATACAGGGTCGACGAGTACCTCCTAGAGAAGGCTGAGAAGGCGAAGCTCTATGCCTTGGACTTCGGAGCAGTACCCCGGGTCAAGGTTCAGGTGGAGCTGGAAGAGCGCGAGAAAGAGGCTATTCAGGCCTTGATCGAGAGGGCCGGTAGAGCGGCGGACGGCGAGGAGGTCCAAGCAGCAATATTCGAGGAGGCGAGGCGCAGGGGCATCAACCCACCACAACTATTCTCGAAGATCTATCTCCTCCTTCTGGGGAGGCCTAGCGGCCCCCGACTTGGACCCTACCTGTTTGACATAGGTGCCGATAGGCTTCGCGAGGCCTTGGCGAGTCTATCCTCTAAATAGTCTCGGTGCCTATTCTGCGCTAATTTGGCTTAGCCTAATGTTTCTGAGCCGGGCGGATGGTCCTCCAAGCCAGACAGGTATACCCTGCATGGGGTCGCCTTTGCCGCAGTAACCGGCGTAGAATTTTAGGTCCCTGCCGAGCGCGTCTATGGCTGAGTAGAGGGCCTGAGTAGTCAGCTCTATGACTGGCTGATAGACCATGGCTCCCAGCTCCCCATCCTTGATGAGATAGGCCTCGACTCCGACGTATCTCTGATTCCACCGCTTATCATCTATATTCCACTCCATGTAGCTCTTCACGTACACACCCTCCCTGATGTCCTCGATAAGCTCCTCAAGCGTGTGGTCGCCGGGCTTCATGTACGTGTTCGCCATCCGGACAATGGGCTCCCTGTTGTAGTTGTTGGCGCGGGAGGCTGCGTTGCTCTTCACACCGAACTCAGGGGCAGTCTCACGGTTGTGGAGTAACTCCTTAATCACGCCGCGCTCGATTAGAACCCTCTCTGAAGCCTTAACACCCTCGTCATCGTAGAGGTAGTAGCCAAATGAGCCGGGGAGTGTGGGGTCGTCGACGATTGTAACCAGCTCGGAGCCAATCCTCGAGCCCAAATGCTCCCGGGTGATGTATGTCTCACCTGCCTGCGCCGCCTCCCTACCAAGCATCCTGTCTGCCTCCCCGGGATGTCCCGCAGACTCATGACACACGAGGCCGATGATCTCGGAGCCCAAAACCACATCCATCTTCCCCTTGGGCGGCTCAACCGCTCTCCTAACCGCCTCAGACACGGCCGCCGCCTCCTCAGCCATCATATCATCTATCCGCCATCTCTCAACCGCCTCCCACCCCCGCGACTCACCGAGATTAAGAAACCTCTGAAGATACCTGCCCTCTCCGAATATTGTGAATATGCAGTTGAGGGCTGATAGGGGCTTGTCCAAGTAGACGTCAGCGCCATCCGTGTTCATAACATGTTTCTCTAGACGGCCTAGCGTCATTTCAAACACTCTGGAGACCGCCTTGACACCCCTTTTTTCGGCGGCCTCGACGATCGCTCCATCAGCCATCTTCAGAAGCTCAGCCTTATCCTCTGTCGCGACGTTCTCATGTTTAACGCGAGGTCTGACTATGACCCTCGCCTTCTCCATAACCTCGTCAGACATAAGCACGCCCTTGGAGAGCAGCCTAGCCGAGGCTTTGGCAAGCTCTACAGCCCTCTTAACAGCTTCAGAGATCCCCTTCCTAGTTAGATCCCCTGTGGAGCTGAAGCCGAGGGCCTTGTTGTAGAGGACACGCACACCCACACCCCGCGAGACAGCCCGCGCAGAAACGTCAACAACGCCATTCCTTAAAACGAACATCTCACCAACGTGGTTTTCAAATCTGGCCTCGGCGTAAGAAGCACCCAGCCTATATGCGGTCTTTAAAGCATAATCTAATAAGTCCTCCAACGGCGCCATCTTCTTCCTTCAAAACCCTCACCTTCGCTACTAATATTTTCTTCCATCTTGCTTAGCGCGTTGTTAACCTTCCGCCGGATTCCAAGCGCACGCATCCTAAGCTCCTCGAACATGCTGATTGTTGAGGGGGAGAGGCGTGGGTCTAGCAGCAGGCTCTCAATCGTCTCTATGACCTCGGAGATGTTGTTTGCAACCATCTCAAGCCGAGAACCATTGTTGACCTGCTCCTCGAAGAAGTCCACCGTATCCTTAAGCTCCTCGTAGATTCTGTGTATCTGCTTAAGCGCCGTCATGCGCTCTAAAAAAGTCCAACTCAAGCTATAAGTCTTTCCTAACACAGCATAATGGTTTAATAACTTATAGCAATCTACACTGAGAAGTGAAGTTGGATAAAGTTACGGTAGCCGAGCTCTATCCTATGCTCTGGGAAGTTGTTAGGGGGATGGGAAGCTACAGCAGTAAGCGTGACCTACTCGTTAAAGAGATCTTGGTGAAGCATCCGAAGATTACTCTTGATGAGCTTGCGCTGCAGCTTGGAGTGCTGAAGGGGGAGGCTCTAATATTGCTGAGGAGCCACAGGCTCTGGTACTACGAGGTAGAGGAGGAGTTAGAGCTATCTAGGAACTTCACGCCAATCTATAACGTTAGCGCTCTTGGAGGCACATTCGACGAACTCCACATAGGCCATATCGCTCTTCTTAACACTGCCTTTAGACTCTCGAAAAAGGTGATAATAGGAGTCACCAGCGACGAATTTGCCTCAAAATTAAGAAAGGAAGGGAGGGTTTCGCCTATGAGGGAGAGGGTTGAGGAGCTTAGAAGAACCTTAGATAGGTGTGGTTGGTTATCGAGGGCTGAGATAACCCAACTCAACGACCCCTATGGCCCCTTATTATCCGATGAGGGGATCAACGCGCTGGTGACAGGCCCGATAACGCTTGACAGAGCTGAGGAGGCAGTTAACCTGAGAGTATCGAAAGGGCTGCCACCAGTATCGCTTGAACTCTCCCCCCTTGTGCTCGCAGAGGATGGTAGGCCCATCAGCAGTACGAGGGTTAGGCTAGGCGAGGTTGATAGGGCTGGAAGACTCATAGCAGGCCGAAAACAAGCAGGACAATAATCGTGATGATGATAGAGAGTGTAACGGTCTGAGAGCTAAGCTTGTAAAATTTTTTACAAGCCAGTCCAACGTATAAGACCAGCCACAGCCAAGACAACTCAGTGGCAAGGGCACTCCACGGCTCGCGGCTCATAGCCGGCTCAGTCGCAAAGCTGTAGCCACTGAATTCTACCCGATCCCACGAAAGCCTCTCAACCAGTATATCCCCCAGACTTATAATCTGGTCAGAGACCCTAGCGGTCGCAGACTCTATGAGGAGGGGGTGGCTGTGGCTTGAGACGTTGTATACTAGCCGTGGTGACCGCAAGACTTGGGCAGTAATCGTCAATTCTGATCCATTAGACCTCAGCATTCCATCTATCCTCGCGTTCTCAAGCTTGACTTCGCTAACCTCTGCATAGGTTATAGCCACATCGGCGGGGGGTGCTGTAAGTAGGATGGGGAGTAGGAGTAGTGTTGCCGCTGTGAAGGCTAGGAAGCCGTGCATGGCTGAGCTAAAGACGGGTATAAGACTCCTCCTCTCCCTCCCCTTCAGATAAACGGTGATCGAGAATACCCCGATAACTGCTAGAAATCCCATGCTCAGATACAGCGTCGCCAAAAAGACGGCCTCGGGAGCCTCAGTTATAGGGGGGAGAGGCAGCTCAATAGCTGGTGAAGCGTATCTGACCCGCAGCTTCTCTAAGACGTAGTAGACCGATGAGGACACGTGAGAGATGAAGGCAGCCGATAAGACAATGACCCCTCTCCTAAACCTTGAACTCTCAGACATGGCCGCTGCCAGAGCCGATGGGTCAACAAACTCTCTAACACCCTTCACGACGACACCACCATCCACCTCAGCCCTACTCTAAAATCTTCCCATAGGACAGGACGACACAGATACAGGTAGCTTTCCTACAGTCTTGGCGCTACACTTAAAAAATGAAGATAGGCGAGATGCTGGAGTTATTCAGCCTCTTCTTCTAACAAACAATATAGCTAAAACGCCTGCCAGTGCAACTATGATTAGGAGGTTGAACATAGCTGTCGTGGCGAGTTCTGGTATAGATTGAACCTGAATAGCTGTTGGCGCGAGCTTGACAGAGTAAGTTACCGCCGAGTTTTCTCCTGCGAATATAATAGTTGATGCAGCCCATGCAGCTACGTAAGCTGTGGAGACTAATATTCCTGACATCCACCCGGTTAGGACAGCGCGTAGCGAGATGTTTGTAGTTGGCTCGGTTTTGGTTTTCTGCACCCCGAAAACCTCCCAGACTGGAAAGACTGGGAATAGCTTTACGAACAACAATAGAATCAGCGCGAGACCTGCGAAAGAGCCTGCAGTGAGCAAAAACTCCACGTATGTAGGCGTATATTGGGGGAGGGCTGATTGAACTGTCGGGAGACTGTCATGGTGAATCATCCCCGGCAAAACTATTAACACTCTCTTAACCCACGTGGCTGGGAGGACCGCCGCAGACATGGCAACAACCGCTTTATAGGTTCTTAGCCTCGGTATAAGCAAAACAACACTAGCTATTACAAGAGAGGCTAACACATACCATGTTAGAGGGCTATACGGCCCAGTCCATGAAAACTCTGAGACTCTAATGTCTTCAGATACAGCCGCGTACCTGACGGTGAATGTTTCTGCAAGCATAAAGTAGAGATAGCCCAGCAAGAAGACCACGAGCATCTTTCCCAAGTTAATGAATGTTCTGTCGGGGATTACTTCGTGGAGAGCGAATCTCCATCTGATAATGGCCGAGGTTATTATGACGAGAGACAACCCTGATAGGAGCGCGCCTATTATGAAGTATGGGCCCATGATTGCGTCGTTCCATGTTGAGACAGCCTTCATCCCGCCAAATATCCAGCCGGTAACAGTGTGCATCATCACAGCAACTGGCACAGTCACTATTGCGAGGATTTTAAGCCCTGACTCAAGTAGGTGGAGCTGGTCTTTATCTCCCCGCCAGTCATAACGTAGCAGACTATAGAGCCATGAAAAACGGCTCTCCCTCCCTGCCATGACCGCTATATCGGGTATAAGCGCTACGTGTAGATAACCTAGGCCTGTGAGAAGATAGAAGAGAAGGACGATTACGTCCCATCCGACGGGCGACTGTATCCTGCCAAAGAGGGGTATGTAGATGAGGGCGCGGAAGAGCCCTCCCACATCGAACAATATGTTAAGGGCGGCCATCAGGAGGCTTCCAACAGTTATGACTTCAGCTATCCTAGTTATCGGTTTGCCCCATTCTAGGTTGAGCAGCCTCATAACAGATGAGATGAAAGTCCCTGACATGCTTATGCTTATGAAGAAGACGAAATTAGCCATGTAAATCCCCCAGACGACAGGCCTGTTAAGACCTGTGACAGCCAGCCCCTGTGTCAACTGCTGAAGCCACGCATGCAAAGCCAGAGCAATCACGATTATCAATATTCCCAGAGTGGCGTATGCTATTCTGCTGAAGCCGCCGGGGTTATAGTATTTGTCATAACCTACCTCCATCTACCTCCCCTCCTGGAGATATATCACTTTCGGATTTGTGCCCAGCTCCTCAAACAGTCTAAAAGCCCTCTTACTCTTAGCCATCTGCGAAGCCAAGCTCTCTGGATCGTCAAGGTCTCCGAATATTAGTGCTCTACCGGTGCAGCTTCTGACACATGACGGCAGGTAGTTGAGTTCTCTGAAGTCGAAGTCGATCCACAAATCCTCTGGATCCGCTCTCTCAACCTCGTCACTTTTCATGATAAGTCTCCGCATTAGGGTATCCACGGCTTTACTGGTTTTCTCCTCTAGGCTCATATTGTTCTTGGTGACCCTGGTTATGGCCGGTGGGACATTTCCAGCACTTATGTCTCTCTTTAAACGTGTAATTCTGTGGACACAGAAAGTACATTTCTCTACAACCCCCGCAGGCCTTACTGGCACGGTCGGATTGAGATACTCCAGATAGGTATCCGGCCATGATGGTTCACGCCAGTTAAAGTATCTGACACCATAGGGGCAGGCGACCATGCAGAGCCTGCATCCGATGCATCTGTTATAGTCTTGATCCACTATCCCATCTTCGCGCCTGAACGTTGCGCCTACTGGGCAAACTTGGACGCATGGAGGGTTGTCACAGTGCATGCAGGGCCTTGGGAGCATAGCGACCCTCCCCTCAGAATTTTTAACTATTAAGTCCATCCAAGAGATTTGACGGCCAGCCGCTTGCTCAGCTTCACTACCTATTGGTATATTATTCTCGGCTTTACATGCTACGACGCACGCTTGACAGGCTGTGCATTTATCCAAGTCTATAACCATACCCCACCGGACCATCAGGCACCACCCCACTTTGTAATCCTGACACGTGTCGATGAGAAACCAGCCGAGCCAGACAACCTTTCCCGCCTCTCGATAAGGATGTTGTTGACATTCGTTCCCGTCTTCGATGCCCACCTACCATAGGCCTTCCGACCTATTCCAAAAGGCATGACCACGACCTCAGGCACTGAGGTCGGGTGTATCTTCGCCACGGTAATCAAACTTCCCGCAGGCGACTCGACCATGACCAACTCACCATCCCTTATACCGAGCCGCTTGGCAGTCTCTGGATGAATCTCCACCCAGTTACGCCAGCCCATCCTGACGTGCGGCCCAAAACTGGCTAAAGCCCAGGGAGAGTTTGTCCCTCTCCCCTCTGCATGCATTATCGACTTGTATGTAATTAGGATGAAGGGATATTGGGATGCGTCTCCAGCGAATTCTGGCTCCTCATAATGTGGTATGAAAACCTCTACCCCTCTTGCCTTGATATTTAGATTATCCAGCAACGTCTCATATGCCTGATCAAACTCTACCCCCTTCTCTTTTGCGATTTTCTGGGCGAGACTCTTCAGCTTCTCCTCGAGGGTTTTAGAGCGAAACTCAAACTTTCCCGTCTTTGTCTGTAACTCGTGTTTGTAGTCTTCAAAGATGTAAGGCGGATCAGCCCAGAAACCATACTTCAACACATTAGCCCAGAATTCTTCAAAACTACTCATTCGGGATACAGGAACGGGGCCAACCTTTCCACGCCCGCTCTCCCATATCCCGCTCCATCTAAACTTGATAACCTCCTCAAAACTATTCCACGGAAGAGCATCAGCTACGACGCCACCAATCCTCTTCGCCAGCTCTATTATCACGTCCCCTGTATTCGCGGTATTGTAGAGAGGCTTAACGACGGGCTGGCGTATTGAGGCAACGGGGTAGCCGAGGCTTGGGTAGATTACGTCATCCATCCAGCGTTCGAGATATGTGTGGTCAGGTAGGACCACATCTGCATAGTAGGCTGTTGTCTCGTCCATGAATGGAGAGGTGCTAACTATGAACGGTATCTTCTCTAAAGCTTTCTCCCACAAGGCCACGTTGGGGGATGAGAATGCCGGGTTAGTGTAGTAGATCATTAAAACCTCTACTGGGTAGGGTCTTCCCTCAACGACCGACTCGGCCACCTGCTGATACACGTTTTTCGCAAATGGATACCTCTCTGTCCCAGCATAGTCTATGCGCACATTAGCCAGCCCCTTGCCAGCGACCTCGTCAGGCTTAAATTCCGGCCATTTTTTGAAAGGTGGCGACTTTTGCGCGATCACACCGCCTCTTTTACCTATGCTTCCGACTAGCGCGTTCAGGGCGTGGATAGCCATGTAGCTATAGACGCCGTTGGGCTGCATCATAGCACCGCGCTGACCGGCGGCGATAGCGGGCTTAGTCGTCGCGAATTCATGGGCTACTCTTTCAATAGTTTCGGCAGAAACGCCGGTAACCTTCTCAGCCCATTCCACTCCATATTTGGAGAGGACCGTCTCTGCAAACTCTTCAAAACCGTATGTGTGGTTCTCGACGAACTCCCTGTCATATAGTTCGTCTCTGATTATCACATGTGCTATTCCGAGCGCTAAGGCTCCGTCAGTACCAGGCCTTATCCTAATCCACTCGTCCGCCTTCTTGGCAGTAGTTGAATACCTTACATCTGCTACAACTATCTTGGCCCTCACAGGCCTCTCACCCCTAATGTGGCCATAGCTTCTAAGAAGTCTCACTGTCGGCCTCCATGCTTCTATGAAGCCTGCCCCGAAGAGAAGCAGATAGTTGGTGTTTTGCCAGTCATAGCCTAGATAATGTTTGACACCCTGCATAAGGTAATGCGCAATTACCGCACCATCAGAACAAATACTACTATGACCTATACGGTTTGGTGTTCCAAAGGCAGTCGTAAACCTCGAGATGAAGTCGCCCATGTTGCCTCGAACCCTGCCATCAAGCCAGACAAAACGTTCAGGTGTTCCGGCACGACGCAACTCAGAGAGTCTTGAAGCAACTAGGTCGATTGCCTCCCTCCAGCTAACCTCTCTAAATTCAATTTTACCTCTCTCGCCCACTCTGACGAGAGGCCCCGTGATTCTATCAGGGTCGTATAGTATTTGGAGACCATAGTGTGCCTTGGGGCATATTGAGCCCCTGTTAATCGGGTGGAGAGGATTACCCTCTATCTTGACAGCCCTTCCCCCTGTTACCCGCACAGCTATCCCGCATCCGGCTGGGCACTGCAGACACGTGCTCGTCACCCAGCTATCTTCAACGAACCTATAGTCAGACCTAGCTTGCAGTACGTCTGTCTGTAGGCTGAGAAGAGCATCTCTCGGCGCTGCGATGAGTGAGCCTATTGCACTGGCAGCTGCGGTGGCTGACACCACTCTCATAAAGTCCCTTCTGCTAACGCCTGACATGCCGCATCATTACGCTATTGACTACATTTTTAGGCAAATTTAATATAAAGTCTAAAAATGTATGCAAATGTATGCTTTTGTATTCAAGCACTCACGGTTTTACCGGCGCTACTTCTACAGGTCCTGCATCACTTGGGTTTAGAGCTGGTTTTTCCGGATTTCCCTGTAATACTTGCAGAGATCATTTAGGACACAGTCTCCACACAGGGGCCTTCTGGCCCTGCAGACTCTTCGTCCGTGGGCTATTAAGAGAAGGTGCGCCAAGTGTCTCGAGCCGGCGCTAAAGACATCTTCTAGCCGTTTACGGACCATCTCATAGCTTGCACCCTCATCTATTAGACCGAGGCGGGCTGAGACTCTCCGGACATGAGTATCCACCGGGACGGTATGTATTATCCCCATCGTGGTTAGAAGGACGTCGGCCGTCTTCCTACCCACACCAGGCAGCTCCATGAGCCGCTCCCTCACCTCCCCAGCGTCACCCTTAAGCAGATTCCACATATCGCCGCCATACCTCTCCACTATAATACGGGAGACCTCGAGGAGGTACTGGGCTTTAGACCGGTACATGCCAGCCATTCGTATAGCCTTCTCAACCCTCCTCCTTCCCGCCCCTAAAATCGCTGGAGGAGAAAGCCCCACATCTCTCTCAAGCGTCTTGAGCGCGTTGAGGGCAGCTTTATCCGTCGTGTTCTGCGATAATATTGTTGCTACTAGGACTTGGAATGGGTCTCTACTCTGGAGATGAGTGTAGAGTGAGACATACTCCTCCGCCTGTATCCTGTACTGCATTCTCAGCCTTCGGAGAATCTCGTCGCCGACCGTCAATCGGCATAGGAAGCGTTCAGGTGTGAGATAACAATTCCCATCTGGGGGCCTGTGTAGCCTTTAAATTCGGCTACCGGGGGGCAGACTAGTGGCGCAGATGTCCGCAACCACTCTGCTTAGAGAGATTCACGAAGCTCTCCCCTAATCGTCTTAAAATATTTTGGTTCTGAAGCCTTCCTGCCCTCGGGCAGGACATCATAGTCAACCATCTATTGTTAGAAACTCTGGGACGCTCTTATTCCTCTTTCTCCTTGCTTTTTTCCTCAATACTCTGTTGGAGTTGGGGCATTTATCCCTGTTGGAGAAGGTCTGACAACATTTGCTACAATACCACTCTCCCCTGCCATAATTTGGCAGATGGCCCGATGGAATAAACAGAGACTCCTCATCTTCCTCATAGCTGAAACACGGTATACCATCCTCAACCCACAGGGCTATTCTAACCTCTCTCCCATCGTTAGCCTCTAAATAGAAAAGCGGTTATACATGTGGTATTCTAAGCCTCCATCCTGCCGTAGTGTCATACCTCCCCCTGAACAGAAACCCCCTAACAACACCGATATAGTCTCCCTTATCCGGTATGTTTAAAGACCTCCAAACAGTAAATAGGTAGTTTAAGCCTCATTGACCCCAGCCCCCTCCATACCATGTTATAGCTTTATATCCATGGATTCTTCCTGTCTCTTTCTTGGATTGGATGGTCCCTAGTGGGGCTGTCCTCCCCGTCGGCCGACGTGATCTGTGAGGCGGGTCGGCCGCCGAGACGCCTCCGCCCAGGTGGGGGTGGGGGCGAGAATGTTCGGCCGGCAGTAGGAGCATCCGCGGGGGTGTGGAGCCACCACGCCTACGCGGAGCTGGGCATCCACCGCCGGGCTGAGGCCGCGCGCCCAGAAGAAAAGACGCGGCTAAAGGCCCGGACAGAGAGTATAGACAACTATTAGAGACCGGTACCACTCCCCCGAGCTCGCCCTAAAATGGGCGACCACCCCTACCTATATGCTGTGGGGTGGCGGGGGGAGGGTGTTTGGCTGGGTTCTGGGGCCTTGGGACAGCCGGTTGGTTGACCACGCACCCGGACAGCCGGTTGGTTGACGGGTGCGGCCTGAAGCACTGCGTGCCGGGACCGCCATCCCGGGCTAGTCATGCCGCTTGGTAGACAGCCCCCATGCACGGAGCGGCTGCTTGGCTGGCCGTGCATCCACCACCAGGACAGCCGGTTGGTTGACTGGTGGTGGCGGCATGCATGTGTGAGGGTGGGCCCCGCTGAGGCTGAAGCTCCCGAAACACGCCTGGACAGGCCGCTTGGCTGACAGGCGTGCGGTAGGGAGACAGGCGATGGAGATGACATCCTGATGATAATAGGCGGTGCTTGATGATGTTCTCCACATCCATTCCATGTATGTTTCCCGGACGCCGTGGGGGTGTCTGGGATGCTGTGGGGGGCATGGGGCCTCTCCACAGTAGCTGAGCCCTTCTCAGACACCATGGGGGTGTTTGGGAGGGGTTTGTGGATGGATGCTGGAGACAAGAAGAAAGAGAATGAGGTTTCCGGAGACAATCCATGACGACCACAGAGTGGAGGGGTGGGGTCCTCCACCCCTCTCCGAGCAGCTGAGGCCGCCCCGGAGATGTTGACGGCCATCGGGAGAAGGCAGAATAAACACTAGACAATCGATAAATAACTGTTATGCGGATCTCCACCCACTTAGGCCCCGATAGGAGGACCCTCGGCCGGAGGCATGCTCTCCGGCGGGGGTTCTCCTGTCGGGGAGCACGGCGGCCTAGGGGCCTCCCGGGAAAGCCATGGAAAAAGATTCCATGGCTGCCCCCTTGGACGCCCGGGGGGCTTTTGAAGAGGGCGCCCGTGGTGGGGAGGGGCGATGCCCCACCACGGACTCGCCGCTAGGCGCGGCCGCCCGCCCAAGCGGCCGCGCAAGTGGGGGGAGGGGGGACACACTCGGGAGAGAGAAGCGACGATTCTTTGCCGACATTCACCGGATGGCGGACAAAAACAGAAGCAGAAAGAGCGAAGAGAACTTCCATGTCTACACTGTTGACGGCATAAACTTTGCCAAAACCCGCAAGATAACTGACATCCCTGCTGGAGAAGGGGATGAGCTCTACGTGGATACAATTCCCGTAGAGCTCACAGATGAATTCGTAGAGGTTCTTCGACGCGGGGTCAGGGTCTTCTACGTCCGACGACTGACGTTATTCAGGCTGATGTACCAAAAGCTCGGCATCAAGACCAAGAGCGCGAAGAACGACGTCAAGGTGTTGATGGCTTTAGAGTCTAAGTGGTTCAGAGAGGTTGATGAGGGTTTTCTGGTTATGCGTAGGCTTGTCAGCGGCTACAGATGTCTTGTCAAAAGCCATGTTTCTCTAACGAACATGATGAGGGCTTCAAGCGGTGTTGGAAGAAACGTCTTGAAATTTGTTGTCAAGTCTTTGGAGGAGCAGATGAACGCAATAGCGGAAATAATTGTCTCCGAGGCTGAGAAAAGATACCCATATTTCAACAAGGTGGTGGAGGTTATTGGTATAACCGGAGAAAACCATCTACTCGCAAGGGAGGCCCTGGCAGAGATAATGCCTTACATAGAAAGGACTAGGTCTTTCAGCCGTCTCAAAAATTTCTTCGGATTATTCAAAGCCAGGAGAGGAGTCAACAAATTTTACAGCAAAACTGCGAGATACGCGCTTTCAAGGCTGACAGCAGCGGTTCTGAAAAACACACACCACAGAGCAAGGGACGAAGAAAGAATACTTCAGATGATCTGGACGACTGTTAAGGAGACCCGGGAAAGGCTGGGGGCGCCGGCCTGAACAGCAGGGAAAAAACCCTCTGGAAAGGCCGGCGCCGTCTTAGAATACCGTATCTTATGGGATACGGCCTAGAGCGATTACGGCCGGCCTTTCTTATGGGTTTCCTTGATGTTGTTCTGGCTGGTTGGCCTCCAGCCAAACCTTCCCCTATTTCTCCCTTCTTCAAAGAAGATAGTGTCCGGATAAAGGTTATATTTAAAGGCTGGGAGGCTTCTTCTGGTTGGATGGATATTGTGGCTCTCATCTCAGGTTGTTCTAGGCGTAATAAAAAAGATTCTGAGACCGATATGGGTAGCCGCTAGGCATGTATTCTTCAAGCCCTACACTTACAAGTATCCATATGAGGAGATACCTAACCTCCCCAGTGAAAACTACAGGTTTGACCCCAAGCAGGGGTTCGCCTACCCAGGCTTTAAGGGCCGGCACCTACTAATCCTCGAGAAGTGCACAGGCTGCAGCCTCTGCGACATAGCTTGCCAAAACATTTCAGAGGCCATAACGATGGTCTACGCGTTTGACGTAGTCATCGAGGCTGAAGAGAAGGATTATAACGAGTTTGTCTCTGGGAGGGGGGAGCTTTCAGAGCTTCTCGACCAAGTGGTGGAGGGGTTCACCAAGCCCCTCGTGGAGCCGGGGCGCGGGTCAGGTGGGTCGCACCCCCTATTGGGATTCTTTGCCGACTTGAAGAGGGTCGTCAAGGCTGATGGCAAGGCGTCGATACGGCTTAAT
>JAVYLC010000032.1:0-20455 GCA_038741355.1 Nitrososphaerota archaeon | reverse complement strand
TATGGGTTGAGGATGGTATACCGTGTTTCAGCTATGAGGGGGTGGGGAGTCTCTGTTTATTCCATCGGGCCATCTGCCACAGTATGGTAGGGGGGAGTGGTATTGTAGTAAATGTTGTCAGACCTTCCCCAACAGGGATAAATGCCCCAACTGCAACAAAGTATTAAGGAAAAAACCGAGAAGAAAGAGAGCGTCCCAGAGTTTTTAACAATAGATGGTTGACTAAGATGTTCTACCCAGAGAGCTTATCAAGAAGGGCAGGGAGGCCGTGGCCGCGGTCATCTGGTTTATGATAGGTTTCGGCGCCGTTTGTTCTGTCAGCCTTCCCCGGCGTTGCGGTAGGCTCTAAAGAATAAGACCAAGATTGCGGCCAAGGCTATGAGGAAAACCGCGACTAGGCCGATGAGGTGTAGAGGGGGAGTGATAATAGACCAGACAAACGCTAAAGAGGCTGCCCGACAGCTAAACCTGGCTCCGAAGGAGACGATTTACGTAGTGCTATAGCAGCTTTAAAAGGGGAGGCTATGCAGATGCTGGACAACCTCGTCGACGCGGACTTCTGCATGAGTGTGGAAATATACCGCCATGCCCTGAAAGCAACCGAGAGGTCTAGGCTGTCATTAAGACCTTTTTGAATATGAGGCCTGTGTTCCACTCCTATCCTAGGAAGAACGAGTATAAGACAGTGTGGTTAGGTGGACAGTCTCCGCGAAGTAGCGGGCTACTCTACTCCAGTCTCAATCTCAGGATGAAGCGGTAGCCCAGCTCTGTCTCAAGCGAGAGAGAATCATCCGCCACGGCTTCAACCACGTCTATCACTACGCTGTTTGGGTTGAGTGTCGCGTCTAGCGGAGGCCTCAGATATACTGTGACACCTGATGTCTCTCCTATCTTGACATAGTCTCCTACCGGCCTGTAGCGGGTAATGAAGACGTTGCTGTATCCGCAGCAACCAGTGTCGCCGATTATCATGTGCAGCTCCCCATGTTTGGATTTAACTTTCCTTAAGACTTGTTCCGCCTCAGTGGTTAGGCTTATGGTCACACCTGCTCATCGATGTCTGTCTCAGATTTTAACTGTTACGCAGGTCTCTCAAGTACAACATAGGCCGAGAAAATCCCTATTCTCGACTCGACTGGGGTATAGGACCTGACCTTCTCTAGGAGTTTTCTAAACTCACCTCTCCGCAAGGACGTGAGGGGCCAGAGTCTCTGGATTATGGATGCGCGGCCGCCGGGTTTGAGCAGTCTATAGGCCTCGTTTAAAAATTCACGCTTGCCTAAGAGCCTGTGTAAGACATCCTGCGCTAATACTGCATCAAAACTGGACGTGGCCAGAAAGTCGTTATGCTCAAGTACCATGCTCCGCCTAGCCCTTAAGCCCCTATCAGTCAGCCTCTGCGCCCATATAGGAGGCTCAGGCTCCCTATGGAGTAATAATATGTTCTCGAGGCCTCCCACAGCCTCCGCGAGCGCCTCTAATGCCTGCGGCCCCACATCACCCACCACCAAGAGATTGGAGCCAGGCCTCAGCCTCAAGTCCGAGACAAGTTTCGCGGCCTCTGTGCTCATCAACACCTAAAACACCAGCCGACTAATTAATCCTCAACGACTCCGACTTAGTAAGTGGTTGTTGATGGAGAATCCTTAATATTTCTTTAGGAGGATTGCCCGATGGATGCGGAGGAGGCTTTTCTACGCTGTTATCGCTTTGGTAGCCTTGTTGACGGTCACCATTATCATGACCTACCAGAATTTGGTGATGTCTCAGTATAGGCCCAGCATCGAGCTCAATCCAGCACCTCTGCCTGACTTTCAGCTCACAGACCAGTATAGGCGGGAGTTCAGCCTAAGCAACGTGAGGGGCAAGCCCGTATTCCTATTCTTCGGATACTCAAACTGCCCCGACATCTGCCCCGTCATACTCCTCAAATACGCCTATGCGTTGAAAAACCTCGGCGACCGGGCCGACGACGTCGTATTCATCTTCATCACACAGGACCCATGGCGCGACACCCCTGAGACACTGAAGACCTGGGTGAGCAGGTTTGATGACAGGATAATCGCCCTCACAGGCTCGCCAGAGCAGCTAGAGCTTATCTGGAAGAAATATAACGTCGCCGCAGTCTATACTGACGAGAAGGGTAACAGAGTAGATCCTGCTGAGTATGCTCGAAACGGAAAGCCATACTTTGTCACACATGTGGGATTCGTATTCGTAGCTGATAGAGAGCATGTATTGAGGTTTGCCCTCTCAGCCGAGATGCCTCAGGAAGAATACCTACAGGCTGCAAGATACATTCTTTCGAGGTGAAGCGTGAGGTGCCCTATCGGCTGAATTGGGCGATTGCCGTACTTATTGGTTTAGCATATTTTATGCTCTTCGCATACCTAAGCGGCGGTATCCAATACTTCGAGCTTCCGAGCGTTGACACAGCAGCCCCTAGCGTAGTGTTTGTATATTATGAGTCTCAGAGCTATACTGGGCCTGGCCTTCAACTCTTCTACGGGGGGTCGATGATATCGGTAAGAATTCTAGTAGTGTTGCTGGGCGGATTACTCGCATTCCTCGTCTTCCTCAACATGCTCATGCTGTTTAGGCTCTGGATCCTTGGGCACTTGAAGTCTTGTCTAGTTAGGGGGTCTGGAACCGGTTTGGCCGTGCTTCTATCATCCATCGCCAGTGCGACCTACACTTGCTGCGGCTGGGCACCAACAGTAGCAATACTAGGCGTGTCTCTGGCGTCCAGTCTAGGCCTAGTCCCAGCCCTCGTCTCCGCAGTGCTACTCGCATTCAACGCCGTGATCCTGCGTAAGAGGCTCTCCTCGACACAGCTCGTGCCGCCAAGCCAGCGATAATATGGGGCTCGACGTCTCAGATGTATGTGTCCTTAGTAGTAAGTGGGACTACACGTTGAGCGCTGTGACCATGTATAGGGGATAGAGCAGGATGATAAGTAGCCCGGTTATGGGTCTTGCCCCCGCTCTCAGTATGGCTGCGAGGGTAAGCGCGGCAGTGGTATAGACTAGAGCTATGGTAGCGGAGCTGAGTGGCAGGTACATACCTGTAGCGAAGATGCCGACCCCCAAAACAAATGTAGTCTGTATCAGGTTTTCACCGGAGAGAAGGCTGAGCGCAACATCGGCCTTACGCCTCAAAGACCAGTAAGCCGCGACCAAAACCTCCTCTATACAAGTCCCGAGGGGCGATAAGAGTAAAGAATAGGCTAATGGATCCACGTTCGCCACAATCTCCTCCATGAACGAGTCAGCTGCATAAATCATCAAGGCCAAGGATGCTGAGACCTGCGTCAGCATGAGGGTCATGCTATCGGTCCGTAAGACCCTCTCCAAGGCTGTTCTCGACCCACCCTCCATCAACTCCCCCTCCTCGCGGTAGATCCGCCTTGCCAGCGGTACGTAGAGAACCATGAGGCCAAAAGCTAAAGCATATCTGAAGCCCTCTCCTCTGAGGAACAGCAGGGCAAGGATGGATGGTAGGAACATTGCTGCGAAGAGGAGGTAGTTCCGCGATATGCCTACATTAACTGGTCGTCTATGATGGGCTAAAACCATTATTGGGGCTCCCACCAAAATAGTTATTGATGGCGCGCCTAAGACGCTTCCGGCACCCACCTCAAGATAAGACAACCCTCCCTGAATGTGGGATAAAATCGCGATAATGGTCTCTGGGAGCGCTGTAAGAGCAGCGGTTAAGAGCGCACCTGTAGCGAATCTGGTTAGCCCCAGCCTCATAGCAACCTTTTCAATCCCATCCGCAAAAATGACCGTCGATAAGATGAGCAGGATGATGTAGGCTGTTATGTTTAGAGGAGAAATCAACTCTGCTATGTGTCATGGAACTGGCTGGAAATATATACCCTAACCTTTAGCCCCTATGTGTATAGTTTCACAACCACTTTTTTGCACCCAGGTGTTACGCTAAGTGTGCTCCAGACACTCCGTCTGGAGACCAGCGTAAACAGGCCTGCGGTGTAGGCGCGCTTATCTCTTATCAGGTTAAGTATCTCCTTGTAGGGGCTATGGGATAGGACGGAGGTTGTGATTAATAGTATGCTCCTACCACGCCTAATCAGGCTCTTCGGAAGCCAGATACTATTCTTCACATTCCCCCCATCAGACCTGTAGGTGATCTCAAAGCTCTCACGCCATACTGGCCTGTCCAGAGTAAAATAGACTTCCGAATTTATCAGGGAGGCGAAACAAACAGCCATAGAGACTGCGTGAAGGTCAACGGCTAGGACTGAGTCGATCTTGCTGCCGATGAATTGTCGCAAAATATGGGCTGAGAGGAGCTTGATGACATCTGTATCGTGGCAGATCTGGATTCCGTTTTCGATGTCAAGCTCCCCGCCAAAGAATTCTTCTACAATTTCATCATATTTTATTAGAGAGTCAATCCTCTCAAGCATTGTTACAGCCCTCCGGGACCTAGGTAGCGTCTTTCCACTCAAGTATCTTGAAAGTGTGGATGGCGATGTACCAAGTATAGCGGCTAGTTTTCTGTAATTGTGTGTGCGTTTTATGTATCGGAGGGCGTCTAGAGAGGCTTGGTAAACAGCCTGCGCAAGTGGTGTTCGCCGCAACCTGTATGGCATGGCGACGCAAGGCTCAGGTAGCTGATACCTATAGATTAATATTACCGTAGCGTCGTGCTACACGTAATACCAAAAAATACTGTGAATTATTGCCTTCTATCGCGGGCTCGGCGCTGCCTGCTTGCCGAAAAGTCGCGTCCCTAGCAGTGATGATATGGCCGCCCTGGTTGACGCATCCGCGTAAACTCCGTAGGCTATCATTATCAGTGAGAATGATAGTGGAGCTATGTATCCGATGTGTGGCCCAAACGTATACAGTGTTAGCGGTTTTGGCTCCTGTGGTAGGACTGTGAGCCACCACTCATAGTTAAGTGAGAGCGCCGGCATCCCTATCAATATTGTTGATAGCAATACTATCATTGAGTAGACGCTACCTCCACCTGCCCTCCACTCACTGCTGAATATGCAGGAGCCCGCGACGCCTATTCCGAGCCCGAAGATAAGTCCGCCTAGGAAGAACTGTAGGACGCCTATCTGCGGGGGGGTCAGCGAGAACGGTATGCCTATCAGCTGGAGCAGGTATATGCCGGTGCTGTATGTCAGTATCGCGAGGCCTACGGCCTTAACCATGACACCGCTCGCGTATCTAGGCGAAACCATATCCCTGTAGCATGAGGCGAAGCATATGCTCGACACCCATCCGAGCACGCCGAGGGATATTCCTGCAACCCACCAGACAGCTACCGTCGGTTTAAGCAGAGGTGTAACTGCAAGCGCGGCTAACGCGACAGCCCCTCCAATCCATCGCTGAGTTGCTGGAGATATGGTGAATGAGGCTTTTTTCGGAGCGGCCCTAGTCATGAAGACGTTCTCAGTCACCTTGAGGCCGAGGTAGGTTCCTGGGAGCAGAGCTGCGGTAAATATTGCGGCGTGGAGCCCCCCGGCCGCCCAAGCAGATAGAAAGTTTCCAATGTTGCATCCCAGAGCTAGCCTAGCTCCGTAACCTAGTAGGGCACCACCTAACATCGCCTGGAGGAGCATCCACCTGTCTGGGATGTGCTTGATGGCGAAGCTCTTGGTTAAGAGGGCTGCCGCAAACCCTCCGAGAAGTATGGCGAACACGACGGCCTGGGTGTGGTCCTCAATGGGGCTAAGGAGCTTGAACTGTTGATAGTACCGCAGCTGGTCCACAGGGAGTCCTAAGCTTTTCCAGAATAGTCCTCCAAGCTTCGACTCTCCCGTCGTTATGCCCCAGATCGACCCTTTGCCCGCAACATAGTACACAGAGTAACCAAGAGCGACTGAGACCAGCCCTATTAGCACGGCCGAGATGTAGATGGTCCGGCTCAGTCCTCTGCACCTCGCAGTGTAGCTGGTCCGCCCTTATTTATATATTATAATTCTGAACTAAGCCATGAATAATGGAAGATTTAAATTAACCCAAACCCAAAGGCTACTTGCTATGGCCCAGAATATCCAGATACCTCCCACCCTCCTCGCAAAGCTCGAAGACCAGAGATACCGTCTCGACCTCAGAGGGTACACATGCCCCTACCCACAGCTCTACACCGTAAAAGCACTAAGCCAAATAGAAAAAGGGGCAGTCCTAGAAGTCCTAATAGACAACCCACCCTCATGCGAGACTGTCCCCAGATCTATCAAAAACAATGGTCAAGAATATCTCGGGACGGAGAAGATCGGTGCATCCCTCTGGATCATAAAGGCTAGAAGAATTAAGTAAAACAGGCTCTGCCCGATGCCAGTGCTTCGATGTCCCTGCTGTGGCGGTGAGATGCGGTCTGAGAAAGAGGAGAAAAGCTTCGTGCACTACAGATGTTCTTCCTGTGGCTTAACCGAGGTCAGGTTAAAGCAAAGCCCATAAATAGGCGGCGGCAGGGAATGAAAACTGTGGCAATCGACCCAGTCTGTCATATGAACGTGGATGAGAAGACAGCAAAGTATACCTCACAGTATGGTGGTGTGACCTATTATTTCTGCTCTAAGGTGTGTAAGGATAGCTTCGACAAGGATCCAGGGAAATATCTGAGAAAATGAGCAGTAGCGCTGGAATACTATCTTATCATCGCCACGTAGCATGCGTAGAATGGGTGGTGACTGTGCATGGCTAAGGATCCTGTCTGCGGGATGTTTGTGGCCGAGTCGGAGGGATCGTTAAAAGCGACTGTGAGAGGTACTACCTACTATTTCTGCTCTGAGACCTGCCTCGCGAGTTTCATGGCGCCAGAGATAGAGCTTAAACGGATCAGATGGCTAACAGTTTTAGGCTTCGCCCTCGGCATCCCTACACTCATCCTGACTTGGATACCGGTGTCCATCCCTATAATCCCAACCCCTGTCTTACTATTCCTCCTAGCCACTCCTGTCCAGTTCATCGCAGGCTCTAGGTTCTACAGAGGGATGATACACGCCCTCAGGGCTCATACGTCTAACATGGACACGCTGATCGCGATTGGGACAACAGCCGCGTGGGGATATAGTGCCATGGTCACCTTTATCCCTGGGGTGCTGCCCGAGGCCCTATACTATGAGGTCGCCGCGCTCATAATCGCCTTCATACTCCTCGGAAGGTATCTGGAGCATCTCGTGAGGAGGAAGGCGTCTGATGCGATTAGGAAGTTGATGGAGTTGCAGCCATCCACGGCGCGGGTTGTCAGGGATGGCGTGGAGGTGGAGTTACCGGTTGAAGAAGTAGTCGTTGGCGACCTAATTGTTGTAAGGCCAGGCGAGAGGATTCCCGTGGACGGCGTTGTGGTTGAGGGCCTAACCAGTGTCGATGAGAAGATGATCACGGGAGAGAGCATACCTGTAGCCAAGGAGCCGGGCAATGAAGTCATAGGCGGAACAATCAACCTAGGAGGAATGATAGTTGTGAAGGCCACGAAGGTTGGCGCCGATACGACGCTCTCACAGATAGTAAAGCTCGTAGAAGAAGCCCAGGCAGCCCAGGCGCCCGTCGAGAGGCTTGTCAACAGGGTAGCATCAATCTTCGTCCCACTAGTCGTGGCTGTGGCATTAGCATCACTCGCTGTCTGGACTCTGCTTAACGGCGACACACTGCGCGGCTTAACATCCTTCATAGCCGTCCTAATAATAGCGTGTCCATGCGCGCTGGGGCTCGCAACGCCGGCAGCAATCGTCGTGGGAACTGGGAAGGGGGCCGAGAGGGGAATACTGATCAAGGGTGGTGAGGTTTTGGAGAGGGCGCAGCGAATCGACGCCGTCCTCCTCGACAAGACAGGGACAATCACTAAGGGCACACCATCGGTCGCTGAAGTCGTGCCCCTGAACGGATTTGACGAGGCGACCGTCATCAGACTGGCTGCCTCAGTTGAGCTCGGCTCACAGCACCCACTAGCCGACGCGATAGTTAGGCATGCTAGAAAGCTAGGCCTAGGGCCTGTCGGGCCTAAAGGTCTCGAGGAGATGCCGGGTCACGGAGTATCTGCAATAGTTGAGGAGAGCGTTGTACTGGTCGGTAACAAGACCCTCCTAGAGAGGAAGAATGTAGACTTTAAGAAGGCAGAGCCTGAGGTGGAGAGGCTCGAGTCGTTGGGCTATACCGTGATATTTGTTGCTGTTAACGGCGTTCTTGCCGGGCTCATCGGGGTATTCGACGAGCTGAGGGAGGGCGCCGTTGAAGCTGTATCAAGGCTGCGCAGGATGGGGCTGAGAGTCCTAATGGTTACGGGCGATAATGAGAGAGTGGCTCGGGCGGTAGCTGAGAAGGTGGGAATAACTGAAGTGTTAGCGAATGTGAAGCCTCAGGACAAGCTAAACGCGGTGAAGATGCTTCAGCAGCAGGGCTTAAGGGTGGCTATGGTTGGTGATGGAATCAACGACGCGCCGGCCATTACACAGGCGGACCTCGGAATAGCGATAGGTAGCGGAACAGACATCGCGGTAGAGTCGGGTGGAATCGTGCTGATTAAAGACGACCCGGTCGACATAGCGAGGGCTGTCACCCTCAGCCGATTAACCATGCGGAAGATAAAGCAGAACCTCTTCTGGGCCTTCATCTACAACGCAGCCCTCATACCTGTAGCCGCCTTCGGATTCCTCAACCCAATCCTAGCAGCCATCGCAATGGCCCTCAGCTCAGTCTCAGTCCTAACCAACTCCCTAAGCCTGAAAACCGCTAAGCTCTGAAATAGTCGAATTCCAGATAGTTTTATATATTAAGCGTCTATACGCTATGACGGCATGAAGTCAAAAATAACGGCGTACATCGACTCCAAGCTCAAGGAAGCCCTCGACGTAGCACTCACAAGGGGCGAGTTAAGCAGGGCAGTAGAGCACGCTTTAGAGGACCTCGTTTATAGTGCAGACTTTGAGGACCTTTTAAAAGACTTTGGAGAGAAACTTGACGAGCTCCCATCGAGTTCATACATCAGGAATAATAGGCCGCGTGTTAAAGGCTCTTCAACGGAAATCATTGTTGCAATGAGAAGGCCTAGGTCTTGAGAGTCTATCTAGATTCAAGCGCCATAGCGAAGAGATATCTTCACGAGCGAGGCAGCGATAAGGTTGATGAGCTGTTCGAGGGTGCGGAAAGGAGAGAACGCCAGCTCTTCTACTCTGCATGGAATATAGGTGAGGTCCTCGGGGTCTTCGATGCGAGATATATGCGAGCTGAGCTGGATAAGAGACAACTCATTACAACTATCAAACTATTTGCGGGTGAGACAAAGAAGCTGTCCGCCCTAAGAGCACTAAAGATCATTCCAATGACTAGGACTGTCCTGCATGAAGCAAGAAGGCTCATACTATTGCTACACATCTATCAGGCTGATGCTGTGCAGATATCCACTGCAAAATGGGTAAATGCTGACCTGTTTGTGTCGGCAGATAGTCTACTGCTAGAAAAGGCCGCGGCAGTAGGACTAAGGACCTATAATCCAGAGGACTAAAACCAACCCCCGCGGCGTGGTTCTAACAAACCCCGCCTGAAAACCATTGGGCTTTAAGATAATAATCTGGTGGGGTGTTCAAGTTGTCGGGTAGGGGTGGGCCTTCGGCGGTCAGCAACGCATCTGTTTTTACTCCTAGCCCTATTGGCGCTGCTACCATATGCATCTAGCTCAGATGAATGGGAAAGGGTTGTTAGCAGGCGGCCTTGGGCGCTGGGTCTAACTTTGCCTGACGGTTGCGCCCTTGATGACGGAGGAGTTCTCAGCTGGTCTTCATCCAGAAACCTCACCGTAGCCGTCACCATTCCAAACATCAACTACACCGACAACACCATTTATGTTATTGTAAGCGCTATGACGATGTCGGGCACGGTTTTACAGGTTGCGGCAGGAATTGAGCCGGGGCAGAATCACTGGTCAACCTATGTAATGTATGTAACGAGCGTCTATGGGTCGCGAAAGGACTATCAGCTGGTCGCCCACAGGGCCCCTCCACACCCCGCCCCCGGCAACAGGATCTCACTATCGATTTATTCAGTAGTGCAAGGCTCTCATCCAACATGGTTTGGAGAAGTATACGACTATGCGTCGGGTGAGAGGGAGGTTTTCGCGATAGTGGCTGACGGAAGCTCTTCCTTCAGGACGGGAGGACAGGAGGTCATCGCACTCGAGTCATACACCTCTAGCGAAGAGGTCTTCGCCGGGATGGGAAGCATGACCCTTCACGGAATATTCGTCGATAGGCGGAAGGTGGTTGGAGGCTGGTACGTGGATGACGGGCAAGTCTTCTACCGAGAATCTCTATTCGTAGTTGGGGGTGGGGCCCCTGTCCCCAGCTTCATATCCATCAGCTTCCCCCAAAGCGGAGAGGCCCTATGGACGTACTCCCCCGTCTCGTGGGAGGCGTCGGACGGGGGCTCACTTTATCTGATGCTATTGCTGCTGGCTCTCGCCATATCTGTCATCACCCTGGTGGCGGTCAAGATTAGGTAGTGGTGGAGGGGTGCGAGGGCTTGGGGGCGTAGGCGGCCACTAGGCTTGCGATAGCGCCCATCACCGCGATTAGGCATAGGATTCTGAGAGGGTTTACAAAAGGCTCCATCACCATGCGAACGTTTTCAGCCGGAGCATGCAATATAACCGCAGTATAGCCTCCGACAGCCCCGGCCACAGCCAGCCCAACAGTGGTGCCGGTAAACCCGATGAACAGTGCAGCATAGCCCGTGAGGGCGAGGGCATCGTTAACCCTCCTACCACCCGAGTCCTCGGAAGTGGAGTATAGATATGAAAGCCCCAGGAATCCTCCAAAGCCAACTATCATGTATAGCAAGTATCCGAGCATGAACCAAACCCCCGGGCCTCCTGCTACAACTATCTTCAACAGTGTCGGGAAAGGATCAAATGGTAGCACGTAGAGGAGGGTCCAGAAAGCAGATACGGAAGCATTTACCACAGCCCCCTTCCTATACCTAGACGCCCAGACGCGCCAAGCTCCCTCACCGGTATGCGGCCACCCTTTAGACACCCATCCTCCCACTAATCCGACACTATAACTGGTTTTTAAACGATCATGGCTGGAGAACTAATAAGACAACTTGAGAAAAGGGTGTGGTGGTTAAGAACGCTGCGATTTTTAGATACGAGGACACCACCTCTGCTCGATACCCATATCTGAATGGTGGAGAAAGAAGGGTGTTAGCCGTGCTTGATGGCTATTATGGTGAGTCCAACCGATACGAGGAGGGAGGCTATCGTCTCCTGAATGGCGACACCCCTCCAAGGCCAATCTATCATCCACGTGGCAAGGCTTGCCAAAAAAGCTGTAATAGCGTAGACGCCAGGGCCCCAGTCTCTCATGAAGAGGGAGCAGACGCCATAAACCAGCAGTGTCAGCCCAAAGAGTGTGAAGAGGATGACTGAGACGATGCCGTGAGCCGCTCCAAAGTCCTCTGACAGAACTCCAACAAACAATAGGTCTACGCCGGCTAAAAAGAGTAAGACAGACCACGGGATGACGAGACGGTGGCGCCTTTCGCGAAGTATCAAGACCGCAGTAACGGCGGCCAGTATCCCAGAGACCATCAGGCCGGTGTTAAAGATCGCGGCTTTAAGCCCCTGTCTCCCGTAGTTGCCGAGGTCGCTTAGGGCGTTGTCGTATATGTTGAACCAGGGTGACACACCTATCGCGGCTGCGATAAAGAAGTATGCAGCCCAGGCGGCTGCCAGTCCTGTAACTCTTGCCCTCACAACAAGATGATGTTATCAGCAGAAAAATAAGTTTAGCCTAGAATTCTTGGGCTGGATAGAAGAATCCAGATGAATAGGAGGTCAAGGGCAAGTACAAAGCTCCAAAACGCTATCGCAGCCAATTCAGAGATGGTTTTCTGCGGTGTGGTGTAGTATTCGCTTAATTCCTCAGACGCGTGGGGCTGGTAAGATGCCTGAACCTGCTGCTTGGCTTCTGCCTCCGCTACAAAGCCGACCACCCCGCGGCCAGGGTGTTCTGTCTTTTCCCACATAACCGGCTTGGCTATCTCCTGATAGAGTGCCCTCAGACTGGCCAGAGGCATCATGACGTAAGAGTAAAACAGCATCGGCAGAATAACTGACCACCATGGTGTCCTGACCTTTTCTAGGTATCCGCCTATGAGCCAAGCTGAAATGAATACTATGTTGAAGAAGACGGGGAGTATCGCCCATACCGGGAAGACGCCGCTGAGGAGCGTGGGGATGAAGCCGTATAGCTCTAATAGCCAAAGCCCGGTTAGAGCGAAGCTGACCCAGTTCAGTAAAACAACTATTGGCGAGCAGAGCATGAACAAGATGGAGAATAGTTTAATGAACCCTATCCTCCTCACGAAGCTAGGCCGCCAAAGCAGTGGCGTGTATTTCCAGAGGCTTTGGAGCCACCCCCTATACCACCTGGTCCTCTGCCTGAGCCACGTCTTGAAGGTTACAGGCGCCTCCTCCCAATGCCTAGCGTCTATGACGCCTATCTTCATCCCAGCGATGGTCATGCGGACTGCCAGCTCCGCATCCTCAGCCACGTTAAGTGAGTCCCAGCCACTCACTTGGGCAGCCTTAACCCTCCAGAAGTAGTTGCCCGTCCCACCTAGCGGCGTGTAGAAGCCTAGGCGAGCTCTACCATTGAGCCAGATCCGGAACCAGCCTGCATATTCGTATGCAAAGACCCGCGTTATCCACGAGTCTTCCTCATTGTTTATTCTCAGTATAGCCTGTACTGCATCGTAGCCGTGGTCCACCAGCGCTGAGACTGCCTTCTGGAAAACATCCGAGTCAGGTATATCCTCCACGTCAACAATTCCTACAATCTCTCCGGAGCATAGTTGCAGGGCGTCATTAAGGGCGCTCGGCTTGGTGGGGTAGAATGCTCTCCGCGCTAGGGCTCTGACATTTTGAGGATATTTCTGCTGCATGAATAGTGATACCCGCTCGCCTAGTGGATCGTCTGTCACGACGACAACCTCCTTAAGACCCGTGGGATAAGCTTGATGATTTACAAGAACCTCAATGGTCCTTGGTAGGATGGGCTCACTCATCGCTGGAACAATCACAGAGACCTTAGGAAGACTGCTAGGCGGTGTACGTGGCCTGAAGACCGGCCCCACACCCCTTATAGTCAATAATATGTGATAAAAGCCCCAAGTGATATAGAAAACAGTAATAAAATATGCGAGAAACACTAGTGATTGACGAGTGAAAGCAAATAGGGAAAATGCGACCACTGACAGGAAAATAACCGTGATTATTATCCTTCTCTTAAATACTCTTTCCAAAGACAAAAGAATACACCGACTCCAATAGGAGGTCTCTAATACTCTCCACTCTTCTCTCTTTCGTTGGGATCAGAGTGAAGTAATCCGGGTTAAGCACTTTTCTCAGCTCTAACGCCTTCTCCTCATCCAGAATAACTATAAAATGTATGCCTAGGTCCACAGCCTTCGAAACCACGCTCATAGCATCTGTGATATCGGACTTCTCGTCTAGTATCTCAATAGCTACAACTTTATCGTCTGAGCGAATCAACGCGTGAATTACATGTGCCATCCGGCTTTTACCCTTAAAGACCTTTAAGACCTCAACTTCTAAGTTTAGACTCCTCTCTAACTCTGCACGTATTTTGTCGAGTAGGTCAAGTATCGGCCGAGCCTTTTGGAGATCCTTGCTCACAGTAAAGACTGGGTATCTCTCAACACTAATCTTGTCAAGTGTCGTCAGGTGATCTTTATCGCATCTCAGAATAGTTAGCGGGTACTGGAATATTGCTCCGCACGACTCACACCTGAAGCCTAGGCCTGGCCGACCGTAGTCTATTCCCACCCTTTTCAGAGGCTTACTGCATTTTGGACATTTTTCCAGTAGGCCCTGACTATCCTTAATAAAGTCCTCTACACCGCCCATGAAGCCGCACTCATAATGCACGACTAAATCTACACGGAGTAAATCGCTCTGCCTGCAGCTCGGGCATTGGACTTCAAGCCTTAGGGAGGTCGAGCCGCAGATTGAGCATGAGGGGAACGAGACGTACCTCTTTACCTCGAGGAACGCCTCCTTATAGCGCCTCGATACGTTATCAGCCTGAATCTGGAATCCCGCTAAAACGTAGTATACGCCGAAGCCCGGCAATAGGGTCGGGATAATTTCCTGCTCACCCTGCTCCTTCAAAAGGAGGAGTACTAGATCCCTAATGTTGACCAGCCCTTGGCTCTCTATCGCCCGATCAGGGGTTTTCAATTGTGAGACACCTTCCATGCTATCGTTTTTGTTAGGCAAAACCTTCTTAAGAGCTTATTCAGTAGGGGTTTGCCGTAATCCCATCCGTATAACGGATGGGCTTACTATTCAGGAAAAGGCGCGGATCTGCTGCATAGCCGTTGACTAGGTGTTTGATGTGGGTTGTGCCGCGGCTAACGCTTATATCGTGGCTATACTCGTTACCTTCTCGGCTTGGCTAGGGATCAGCAGATAGGTGTGGTATTGCTTGTTGGCTGCATCGTCGGGATCATTCTCTACGGCTGGCTGGTCTTCTTCAGTCAGTGGGCGCTTCTTGTCCTGCAGATTACAGCCTTCGCAGGCGTTGCGGTGATACTGGGTGTCCTCGCATGGATAGGGTACACACTCGCTACAACGCCACCGCCAAAGCCGCTGGAAGAGATTGAAAAGGAGCTATCTCAAGAGGCAGGCGGCTCTAAACCGGAAGAGAAATAGGTAAGAAACCTATTGCCCCTTTGAGAGTTCTCTCTTTACTTCCCGCGCTGCTAGGGCTACGGCCTCCCTGCTATTGTATCTTGGCCTCCAGCCCAGCCCCATCAACTTTCTGATGTCGAGGTGCATGGACTTAACGTCGCCGAGCCAGCCCCGGCCGCCAGGCCCGCCAGTGAAGACATACTCTACTCCCTTTAGGTTTAGGGCCTCGCAGACCGTGTCGGCGACCTCTCTGACAGTTATAGCGTCGGCGCTTCCGACGTTGTAGGCCTCAAAGGCGCTGACTCGCTTCTCAATAGATGTTAGTGTTGCTTCGACTGCGTCGCCTACCCAGATGTAGGACTTCCTCTGCGTGCCGTCTCCGAGTATCTCGAGCCTGTGGGGGTTAGCCATGAGCTTTCTGGTGAAGTCGTAGACTACGCCTCGCCTCGCTCTTGGGCCAACTATGTTGGCGTAGCGCATGGCTACTGCTGGGAGGTTGTAGGTGTGGCCGTAGGCTGAGAGGAGGGCCTCGCAGGCTAGCTTTGAGGCACCGTATGTTGAGATTGGCTCCATGGGGGTGTAGTCTTCGGGTGTTGGTAGTGTTTTTGCCTCGCCGTAGACCGTGGAGGATGATGCGAAGGCTATGAGAGATATGTCGTGTCGCCTGGCGGCCTCCAGGATGTTTAGTGTTCCTCTTACGTTGTGTTCGAGGTGTTCTTCGGGGTCTCCCATCCTTACTTCTGGGTTTGCGGCTAGGTGTATTATGGTTCTGCAGCGCTGTAGTGCCTTGTTGACTGCTTCCCTGTCCCTGATGTCGCCCTTGACGATCTTGAGAAGTCTGCTGCCTCTATGGGGTGCTATGTTTTCCCATTGGCCGGATGAGAAGTTGTCCAGAATGACCGTCTCTACTTTCTGGTTGAGGAGTCTGTCTAGGATGTGGCTTCCTAGGAATCCTGCCCCTCCTGTTAATAGTACTGGGCCCTCCATTCTATTCTCTTCGCTGAGTGGAGGCGGTTAGAACCCTCTTGACGTAGTTGTTTCGGTTTCGCTCCCGTGGTGTTGGTGACTTGTGTGGTCGCGGTTCTATCTTTGGTGTCTGGCTTCGGACCTTGCCTGCCTTTGTTATGGAGCCATGGGATGGCATTTCCGGAACTATGGGTTCTCAGCGTCTATATTAGCTTTCCGTGAGGTTTGTGGGTCTTGGGTTGTGTGGGCTGTGTTGGTGAATGCCTAAATTTAGGTTTGACCTAAATTTTCGGTGGCGTCTACTGTGAGGTTGCGGTTCGTGGGTTTGTCCGTGGTTGTGGCTGCTGTCTTAGTTGTTTCTGTTTTGTTGTTGCTTGGGCCTGGGTTTTCTCCCGGTGTGGTGGGTGGGCGTTCGGTGGCTGTTACTTGGGGGTTGTTGGGTGAGATTGTTTATCGGCTTGGTGGTGGTGAGATTGAGGTTGTTCAGCTTCTTCCTCCTGGTGTAGAGATTCATGATTGGGAGCCTACGGCCGAGGCTGTTAGGGAGGTTGCTGGGTCGAGGCTTCTCGTCTGGACTGTGGAGGGGTTTGATGACTGGGGTGTGAGGGTTGCTTGGTCGGCGGGTGTTAGGAGTTTCAAGGCCTCTGAGGGTGTGGTTCTCCTGAGGCTTGGGGAGAGTGGGGGGTATGATGTTCATTTCTGGCTGGATCCGCGTAATGTGAGGGTCTTGGTCGAGAACCTGGCTGGGGAGTTGTCGCGAGAGTTTCCTGAGCTGGCTCCGAGGATCAGGGAGAATGCTGGGGTGATGCTTGGTGAGCTTGATAGGCTGCACGGGGATTTCTCCAGCGCTCTGGCCCCTTATAGGGGTCGGGTCTTCGTTACTCAGCATGGTGCCTTCGGATACTTGGCCGGGGCTTATGGCCTGCGGGTCTTGCCTGTTTTGGGGTCTGGGGAGGAGGAGCCTACAGCTTCTCGTCTCTTGGAGTTGAGGAGGGTTTTGGGGGGTGTCTGTGCGATATATGCTGAGGATGGTTTTGTCCATCCCTTGGTTGAGTCTTTGGGGAGAGAGTTTGGGTTGAGGGTTTTGATGCTTTATACGGGTGAGGGGTTGACGCTGGAGGGTGTGCGGGAGGGGAAGGGTTATGTCTATTTGATGCGTCTTAATCTGGAGGCTTTGGTGGAGGGGTTCAGGTGTGGCTGAGGGGCCGATTGTCGTCTTTGATAATGTTTCTGTCTCTTATGTCCGGGGTGTTGAGGCTGTTAGTAATGTCTCGTTCAGGCTGGGTCCGCGTGAGATTGTTTTTCTTTTGGGGCCGAATGGTGGTGGGAAGTCGACGATTCTTAAGGCTATTGTTGGTCTGGTCCGGCCTGCGAGGGGGGTGGTTAGTGTTTTTGGGGTTGATGTGAGGAGTTTTAGGGAGTGGTGGCGTGTGGGTTATCTCCCCCAGAATGCTGCGACGTTTTTTGAGAGGATGCCGATTAGTGTGGGTGAGTTTCTCAGGGCTTCGAGAATTGTTAGGGAGGGGTTGGATCCTGTGGAGGCTCTGCGGCTGGTGGGTGTTGAGGATCCTAGGAGTGTTTTGGGTGTGAGGATTCATGATTTGTCGGGTGGTAATCTTCAGAGGGTTTTGCTCGCAGCTTCTCTGGTTAATAGGCCTGGGCTCCTGCTTCTGGATGAGCCGACGGTCTATCTTGACCAGGGTGGTGTGGCTGCTTTTATGCGGCTTTTGGAGGGGCTTCGGGATGAGTGGGGGCTCTCGGCTATTGTTGCTACGCATGATGTTGCGGCTTTGTCGACTCTGGCTTCGCGGGTGATCTGTATTAATCGTGGGGCGCTCTTTGATGGGAGTATTAGTGAGCTGGTTAATTCTGAGCAGCTCTGCAACATCTATGGGTTCCATGTTTACTTGGTTAGGCATGGGCATTAGCCTTGGTGTTTGAGGTTTTCCTGGAGCCTTTTATGCAGAGGGCTTTTCTGGCGGGCTTGGTGGCTGGGTTTATCTTGCCTTTTGTGGGTTGTTTTATTGTTCCTAAGAGGCTTTCTCTTTTGGGTGATTCTTCTTCTCATTTTGTTTTGGCTTCTGTGGCCTTGGGTGCTTTGTTTGGTTTTTCGGGTGTTTATTTGGCGTATGTTGTTGTGATTGCTGGTGTTTTCGTGGCTTTGAGGCTTGTTAGGGGGTTTGGTCTCTCGGGTGATCAGGTTTTGGCGATTCTTTTGTCGTTGAGTGCCGCTGTTGCGTCTGTTGCGATTTCTAGGGGTGCGCGGGTTAGTTTGGGGTCTGTTTTGTTTGGGAGTGTTTTGGCGGTGGGAGTGGAGGATGTTGTTGCTGGGGTCTTGGTCTCGGTTTTTGCTCTGGTTTTTGTTTTGCGGAATTTTGGTGGTGTTTTGCTTTATGCTGTTGGTGAGGAGTTGGCGCGCGTTAAGGGGGTGAATGTTGGGCTGTACGAGGTTTTGTTTGCACTCGTTACTGGTCTTGCTGTAGCTGTTAGTGTTAGGGTTGTGGGTGTTCTTCTCGTCACTGCGCTTATCGTTATCCCGGTGATGGCTGGGGGAGTGCTTGTCTCATCCATGCGTAGGGCCATCCTCTTCTCGGTGATTTTCGGCGAAGTCTCGCTCTTCCTCGGCGTCTTGCTATCTTATTTTCTGGATATTTCTCCAGGCGCTGCGACGGTCTTTGTCTTGTTATGCGTCTCGGCTGTCTCCCTCTTTTTGACTAGGCTTGGTATACGCCTGTAGGACGGCTAGGACAGCTACAAACGCTATGTAGGTGCCTGCAAATGAAAGAATGCTACTGACCTCACCCACAGAAGCCACTTAAACTTCTCATAGCTTTGTCAGCCTCGTCTCAAAGATCCGGAAACACGTGCTCACAAAGCAGAGCAATGTTCCCCAAGACTCTATGATAATATGTGACTAGGTTTGAGTGGATGAGACCTACCCAAAAATGTGGAGTGGACGGAGCATCCCCGCTTTCCATCATCATTCAGGCCAGACCTTGTGTACCCCCTGCAGCTTCTACTGTTGATGCTTTCCTCCCTAGTCTTTCCAGTCGCTTATTTCTTCCTAGTCTTCCCAGCCTTCTTCTTTTTGGTGCTAGCTTTCTTCCCCCTTGGCATGTCTTTCTCGTGGGTTGTAGAGTTTCGATGTATTAAAGATTGTCGATCCGGCATCTGTTATGGTGGGGTTGTCTAGATTTCTCGGCCCAAGAGACAGATTTGTTTAATACATCCCCCATTCTCTAATTGTGGTGTATGGGCTCCGAGTCCGAGATTGAGGAGTTAAAGCACAGGGTTGAGGCGCTTGAGCAGGCTGTGAGAACACTTCTCAAGAATTTTGGCTCTCTGGAGGTTAGGGTTGAGGTCCCCAAGGTCGTACTGGCCAGGGAGCCTGTCTATGTGAAGATATCTGAGAGTGAGCTCTACGGTAGGATTATTCTCTTGGCTGTTGATGGATTCTTCGATTCTTATAGGTCGCCCTCGGAGGTGGCCCGCGAGCTACATAGGAGGGGATGGGCTCCAAAAGACTTCCAACACATTAGGCCAGCCCTAGAACACCTCACCATACTCGGCGTCCTGGAGAGGATTAGGGACAAGAGAAGAAAGGCATACTGGGTCTACAGGAGGGCCGAGGGCTTCAAGCCGGAAAGGGCTGAAGCCTTCGCGACTCAAGCCGACACCTAACGCGCCCCCTCAAACCCTCCACCTATAGAGCGCGGATATGCTGCAGTGAGGAAGTTGCTAGGAGGTGAGAGGGTGTGGATAGGTGCTGTCCTAATTGCTGTCCCCTGTGTTACCGCCAATAACTCGCGAATCATTGTGTACCCTGGTTTTCTAGTCTAACCTTTACTCTAATCCTCGCTCTATAACGCTTTAACACCGTTGGCTGGGTCGGATTTGATCCTGTCAAACTCCTCGATTATCTTCCTAGTGATGGGGCCTGGGACTGTTTTACCTACCTTAACCCCGCTTATCATGGCCACTGGGACTATCTCGGCGCCGGTCCCCGTCAAGAAGACCTCACTGCTTGTTAGAAGTTCTGTGGGGGTTATGTCGCGCTCCTGCACGGGGATTCCCATCTTTCGGGCTATCTCTATTACTACTGCGCGGGTTATTCCTGGCAGGATTCCTGCAGCTACTGGCGGCGTGAATAAGGCTTCGCCCCATACGGCGAATATGTTGGCTCCAGTTGCCTCTGAGACGAATCCACGTGAGTCAAGCATGACGGCGTCGTCCGCACCGGCCGCTATAGCCTCCAACTTAGCTAGGATGCTGTTTAGATAGTTGAGGCTCTTAATCTCGTGGGAGGTCGCGTATACCGGATCTCTCCGCGTTGAGCTGATTATTAGTTTGACACCTGTCTCGCGGGCCTTCGCTCCGAGAATCGGCTCAAGCAGTTCAACAATGATTATGACTGAGGGCTTGCCGCATTTCCGCGGGTCTAAGCCTAAATCTCCGACGCCTCTTGTGACAATCAGCCTGATATATGCGTCACGGGACCCGTTAACTCTCACTGTCTTGACGACCGAGTCAATCATCTCCTCCACCGTCATAGGGATCTCGAGACGTATTGCCTTGGCGGACCTATAGAGCCGCTCCACATGTTCTCTAAGCTTGAAGACGACGCCGTTGTACACCCTTATCCCCTCAAAGACACCATCTCCGTATAGGAAGCCATGGTCGAAGACCGAGATCTTTGCCGTGGATTTTGCGTAAAATTCGCCGTCGATATAGACCAGGGGCTCCTGCATATCAGTGCCCACTATCTCGCTGTATAAAAACATCAGGCGCTGACGCG
>JAVYLC010000031.1:0-21235 GCA_038741355.1 Nitrososphaerota archaeon | reverse complement strand
TAAAGAGGATCTGGTGGCTCGAGAGTTTCCTGAAACCAGAGCACATCTATCTATCCGCTAAGGCAGCGATACTTCTCATGGCTAAAAATGGGATCACAACCTTCGCTGACCACTACTTCTATGAAGAGGAAGTTGCCAGAGCTGTGGATGAAACAGGTGTAAGGGGGGTCTTGGCCAAAGCGGTAGTCGATTATAGCGAGCATGCCCCCAAACACACTATCGAGGACTCCGTAGAATTCGCCCGCAGATTCAACAACGAGGCTGGTGGCCGTATCAAAACCATGATAGGCGTCCACTCAATGTACTCGTGCAGCATCGAGACCCTGGAGAAAGCCGTCCAATATTCAGAAGAGACTGGGTTGAGAATCCATATGCATTTCGCAGAGTCCAGCCACGAAATCGAGTATCTTAAAAGCAGATACGGAGTAACACCGGCACAGCTTGCATTGCAGCTAGGTATCATGAGAACAAAGCCGTTACTCGCCCACGCGACATATCTAACAGATGGGGATATAGAGTACTTGGCGGGGCATGAGGTGTACGTTGCATACTCGCCCTTCACAATTATGAATTGGGGGCAAGGGGTCGCGAGGGTGGGGGAGCTAATTAATAGGGGAGTTACAGTCTCCCTCGCCACAGACGGGCCGGTGACGGACGGAGATCTAAGCCTCTTCAAACAGATGAAGGTGGCAATGGCTGCGCAGTCAAGCCGCTACTCCACGCCAACCAAGCTCAGCCCAAATACTGTGCTGGAAATGGCTACGAAAAATGCTGCTAAGAGCCTTGGCTTACAAGAACAGTTAGGATCGTTAGAGCCCGGCTTGAGAGCTGATATCATCGTCTTAAAGCCGGATAAGATAAAGGCGATCGGCCTTCTGGAAGACCCCTACACCACAGTGGTGTACAATCTAAGCGAAGAAAGCATCAGCGATGTATACGTTGATGGAAGGAAGATAGTATCAAATGGGAGATTCACGGGCATAGACCAACGCAAACTATATAAACAGTTACTTAAGCTCCGCAAAAAACTATTAGATGAGGCGGCTTGATAGTGTCCGGATAAGGGGCATGTTTAAGGGTGGGGAGGGTCTCCTTTGTATGCGTGGATGTTGTGGCCCTTGTGTCAAGCTGCTTCAAGAGGAATAAAAAAGCCGTGAGGTTAAGGTCTTAGCTGTCTTGGAGTATATTTTTCATGGTGGCTGTGGGAGGGTTTCTAGGGTTTTGAGCCTATAAGCAAGTCGACGGTACACGAGCTTTCTAGGAAGTTCTCCTCAACAGTTAAGCTCTCTAGAGCCTAGGATTGGGAGGTGTATCGCTGTTGATAGTATATGTATGGTCTGCGGTGGAGGTGATTATTGGTTCTAGAGGCTTCATAATGCCTTCATATTCCTGAGGAAGGCTCTGAAACTATGCTTGAACAAGCCTAGGATTATGGTTGGTAGGGGTCCATGGTATGTATGGGCTATACAAAGACTAGGATTAGACTATAGTTTTGAGAGTTTCTTTAGACACCTAGAGGAGGGGAAAGCAGTATTCCATAACAAGCTGAGCGCAAGAGACTATTCCTCAAACCATTCACACTATACTACCAAACCCTAAGACGGGGAGGTGGCTAACCATGCTCACCCGGACACTACCGTGACAGATACGGTGGAGAATGAACTGGCGATTACAACCAGCACATCATACAGGTAGCAGAATAATACTCTTTGAATATGCTCCCAGAGGTCGTCAGATGCCTCTAACTTTTCAGCCAACCTTTTTATAGCAAGCCGACTTAAACGGTGGGCAAGGAATGAAGCTGAGGCTGACGGGCGCTGTGGCCTTCTCGGCCGCCCTCTACGCCCAACTGATCGGGATTCTCTTCTCTGTCTTGATCGCTAGGAAGTTGTCCACGACAGAATTCGGACTCTGGGCTTACGTAGGCTCACTGGTCTCGTACTCCTTGATGCCCGTAGCCTTGGTTGGTGGCTGGATAGCGAGGGACGCTGCAAGGGGGGAGAAAGTAATGTACCCCTCTCTCATGGTCTCATTCTCCCTCATAGCTGCAGGGCTCACGATCTACATCGCCCTATCCACAGTAACGCACAGCCAGATAGGCGTCGGGCTCACCATACTCTTGGCCGGTCTCCTCATATTCGTGCCCAACGCGTTAGCGAACATCGCTACAGCGATAGCGTCAGGATACACTCCCCACCATGTCGGCGTAGGTTCCATGTTATTCGAGACCGTGAAGTTAGTGAGCGCATTCACCCTGGTTGTGTTTCTCGGCATCTCCTCTCTCCCCTTCGTCTTCGGGAGCATAGCCCTCTCCGATTACATTCTCTCGATAGTAAACCCAGTCTACTCATCGGCTTGGATGGCGGCGTCCTTAATGACGCTCAACTACTTCATAGGCATATTTATGGGGATGTACAACACTTTGATAATCGGCACCGAGCAGTTTGACCTCGACAGGGTCCCAGCGGTCAGGGAGTATTTGAAGAGCAGACTGGCCCTCAGGGTCCACGTCAACGCCTACACAGGCCCACTATACCTCTCCCTTTTAGCGGTCATGCTCCTCTTAAGCAGGGATGCAGGAATTAACATGCAGGCAACATCGATCTCAGCCGCCAAGCTAATTAGAGAGGTTGGAGGAGATTAGATAACCACTAGCCTATGATGGAATACTGGATAAGAGACTGCTGTCAGGACTGTGGTTATGAGCGACGGCGCCGCTGAAGCCATCATGACATATGTGAGAACCTACTCGAGCCACAATAAAGCCTATCCATAAGATTCAACTGGCTCATTCTCTAACGACCTGCGGATATAACTTTAGGATGTTGATGGTAAGGGATGGTTGTGGTTAAGCTAGCCCGCGTGAGGGCGGGGTTTGAGGTTTACTGCATAAGAAGAGCTCGTCCACGTTCACAAGCATATCTGCTCTTCGAGGGGTTCTGGCTTTAGCTCTCCTGTACTAGGAACAGCATACAACATAGAGCTCTATGATATCCTGAAGCATTCACGAGGCATGTCTTAACCCACTTTAGGTCTAGGTTCTGGGAATGGCTTTACACCGATTTGTAGGAGACCGTCCAGATGCTTAAGGATAGGGCTGGGTGCCTTGACCACCACTACCCATGCTGGAGGAAGAACCGTACCACCGGCCATTTATAGGGATGGCTTTGCCTATTCTAGCTTTTCAACCAGCCAGAGATGCTAACCATAACATAAAGGGGTGATGACAATGGCTTAACAGAACTCAGACACAGTCAAAAGGCTTCACATATATGGAAAGTGGATCGGCGGTACATAATAGGTTGAATGCAGAAACACGCCTGCCGCATTACAGCCCGCTGCGTTTACATGTCTGCTGAAGCTCTAAAGAGGTTTCATTCTCTAAACAGTATGTAACGTTTAAATGCTTGATACGGCATCTACAGCTGGAAAACAGCCGTGGCCCAGAAGCTGAAGAAACAGTTCATAGAACTGCTGGAGAAAGACGTCGAATTCCGCTATACCGTAGCAGGCTACTTAGGCCTGTCCGAAATAATCAAACGGCTCGACACAATAGAACAGGAAATAAAACGCCTTTGGGAAGGGCAGAACAAACTATGGGAAGAGGTTAAATCTCTAAGAGAGGGGTTGAACAAGCTATGGGAATCTCACATGCGTCTTGAGAAATACGTGCGGACAGGTTTTGAAGGCCTCAGAAAGGCTCTGCACATAACTTTCGAGGATTATTCCCGTTCTTTCACCCAGCTGCTTCTTGAGGAACTGGGCTATGGCTGGCGTGAGGTGGATAGAAAAATCCTAGTCTCAGAAGGTAGGCCGGTTGAGATAGACATCTTCTGCGAGGAGCCGCTTGTTATGGGGGAGGCCACATCCATCCTAGGGAGCTGGGAGGATGCGGAGAAGGAGCTGGCTGGGTTGGAGGAGAGGGTTAGGCTGGTAAGCACATTGTATGGAAAGAGTCCTGAACTGATGCTTTTCTGCGTGGGCCGTGCTGCGGAGGAGGTTGTACCCAGGCTTAGGAAGGTTTTAGATGCGAAAGGTGTTAGGCTGGTTCTCGGATCTGAGATTAAGGAGGCTGTTGTGTAGGTAGTTTATCGACCAGTCTCATGTGGAATCTTTTCACCGCAAGCCGGTGTCATCCGAGGTATTGCTGTGGGTCAGGGGCTTACACTGCGTTCAATTGCTCGAGCTTAGGCGGTTTTCACAGCTTTGCAGCGAGGATGGAGCTAGTTTTATGGGTTTGCGTGTTCATGTTTTTTACCGAGGCTTTAGCCTTTTTTGGCTTGCTGCTTGTAACAGGGGCTTATGGCTTCATAGGAAGCCATCTTGTGGAGGGTTTTCTGTCGAGGGGTGAGGAAGTAGTGGCAGTTGGGATGTTGGGATGGATGTTGGAGTGGCTGTTGGGATCGCCGCTCCAAAAGACGAAAACCTCGGCTACCTGCTGAAAAACAAGGGCTTGGGCAGGCTTCACATAATCCAAGAAGATGTGGGGTCTCTGCAGGCTGTTAAAAACCTTTTCAGATCTTTCCAGGGGCACTGTCAACTTTTATTTAAGCGTTGTTGGTTAGGCCTATGGTCTGGGTTGTTTTGATGGGTTTGTGCACGTCTTCGATTATCTCGTCGATTGTATGTCTAGGCTTTTCAGGTTCCATAACTACAGCCCTTTCGAGAAGGTTTATGCTGCTATGTTGTTTGTTGCTGGGTTGAGCCTTAGAGACATTAGTGAGAGGTACTGTCTAACCAGCGCATCTAGGGAGAGTGTTAGGGATTGGGTCCATAGGTTGAGACAGCTCTTCACACCCGAGCGTAGGTGTAGGAGGCTCGTGGCTGTGAATGAGACTGTGGAGAAGTTTTCAGGCCAAACAGTCTACATATGGTCTGCGGTGGACGTGGATTCAGGGGGGTTGCTGGCTCTAGAGGCTTCTTACGGCAGGAGCTGCCTTAACGCCCTACTATTCATTAAGAAGGCCTTAAGGCTATGCCTGAACAGGCCTAGGATTATGGTTGGTAGGGATCCATGATATATATGGGCCATACAAAGACTAGGATTAGACTATAGTTTTGAGAGTTTCTTTAGACACCTAGAGGAGGGGAAAGCAGTATTCCATAACAAGCTGAGCGCAAGAGACTATTCCTCAAACCATTCACACTATACTACCAAACCCTAAGATGGGGAGGTGGCTAACCATGCTCACCCGGACACTACCAAAACTCCAAACAATAGGTCTCGATTCTAGAATAACACGCTAGCCTGGATGGATAACTGGCAATCAAATCTTCAAGGCTGGCCAGATTTACGCTACCATAACATCAGCTGTGACCCCCTGACCTGTCCGCACCGGCTGAGTATGTTCCTTCGCTTCAGCTAGACTTAATACCATACAGTCGGCGGACCCAACTTGCAGTGGAGTAAGAGAAATCTTAGGGTTTTTGAGCTGATGTTAAGCTGGAAGTCGGCGAGCAGGTTGTCTGGGATGAAGCTTTGGGAATGTAGTGGACGCGGTGTCTCGACTTGAAGCAAGTTAATCCCAAACCAAAACGGTTAATTTGTTGTCCTAGCCCTGTTGGGTTTTGAGAGTCTGGGAATGGGCTCGAGTGTGGGATTCTTAGAGCGCCTCAGGGCCGGCGAGACAGTGCTAGGGACCTTCGTCTACCTCAACTCTGGAGACGTTGTGGAGATTCTCGGAGAGGCTGGGCTGGACTTCGTCATCATCGACATGGAGCACGGCCCATTCAGCTTCGCCGATGCCGAGGAGCTTGTCAGAGCAGCCGAGGCCGTCGGACTCACACCCATCATCCGGACGCCTTCGAGTGAGGAGACATATATTCTGAGGGCCCTAGAATGTGGGGCTAACGGCATCCAGGTGCCGCATGTGGATGACCCCGAGACCGCTAGAGTGGTTGTCGAGGCCGCACACTATTACCCAGAGGGGATGAGGGGGTTCTCACCCTACACCAGGGCTGGGAGATACGGAGCCAGAGAGCCTAAAGAGCACGTCCAGACCTCCAACAAAGACGTGACAGTTATCATACACATAGAGAGCGCCGGAGGCGTCAAGAGGCTCCCAGAAATACTGGAGAAGGGCGGAGTAGATGTGGTCTTCCTAGGGCCCTACGACCTATCCCAATCCCTCGGCATACCAGGCCAGGTAAGAAGCCCAGAAGTCACCAACCTCATCGAGAAGGCAGTAGCAGAGGCCAAGAAGAGAGGCGTCGCGGCCGGCACATTCATCGAGACAGCACAAGCCGCGGCAGAGTGGGCCGCGAAAGGAATACAATACCTAGCCTACTCAGTAGACGTGGCGATACTATACAGAGCCACCTCAGAGATCGTAAAAACCGCTCGGAGAGAAATAGAAGCCAGAAAAACCAGACAGGCTTAAATTTCACCAGGACAAAACCAGGATACGGGCCGGTAGATCAATGGCAGATCGCCCGCTTGGCGTGCGGGAGGTTGCGGGTTCGAATCCCGCCCGGTCCAAACTTCTATATTATTATCGTGTGGTGGTCTGCGTATGATAACATTGTTGGAGATAGATGATAGAGGTTGGCTGGGGGTTTTAGCCGTCCCAATGCTTGTGAAGTAGTTCTCCAGTCTCTGCCTCTTTCTCTCGATTGTGAGAAACTGTCAACTTAAGGTCACTCATGACCTTACCCACTTCTCTGATACCTTAGACCTTAAGTTGACAGTCCCCGAAACGAATCTGAAAAGCTTTAAATTAACAGGAAGCTTAGGGGTTGGTCATGAGTTATTTTTTGTCAGGTTCTACGGCCTCTGTCTTCTGGGGTCATGGTGGGCGTTTTGTGATAATACTCTTAGGGGTGATGGCGGCTATTGCTGGGGTTGCATGGGCTGCCCTTTTGTTTTCTGACCTTCACATGAAGTCTCCCATGATAGCGACAATGAATGGCCCTGAGAGTTTTGGCTTCTTCTTGCTGAGTTGGGCGGTCATGATGGTCGCCATGATGCTTCCAGCCGCTACGCCTATGGCCCGGGCCTACGTGAACTTGAGTGTCGAGAAAGCTAGGGGGAGTAAATGGATTTCAGCACAGGCCGGCATGTTCCTCAGCTCGTATCTAGTAGTCTGGACGCTATTCGGTCTCGGTGCGGGAGAACTCTATCTTCTTCTATCGGGTGTCGTCAACATCGGAACCTTGCAGCCGATCGTAGCAGGTGGTGCCTTGATTGTGGCGGGGGTCTATCAGTGTACACCTCTTAAGAATGTCTGTCTAACAGCCTGTCATTCACCGTTTTTTCTATTCCTTCGGTGGCGAGCTGGGGTGTCCGGAGCAGCATACCTCGGACTCTACCACGCGGCCTACTGCATTGGCTGCTGTTGGGCCCTATTCTTGGTTTTATTCGCGGTCGGCGTAGCCTCGCTTCCTTGGATGGCCCTGCTCACCCTCATCATCTTCGCAGAGAAGACACTGCCTCACGGGTTAATGGCCTCGTATATAATTGGGGCCTTATTCATCGCCCTGGGCGCTTCCCTCATCTTTTTCCCTGAATGGGGAATGCGCGCCCTAGGCCTAGGTTAAGGTAAGACAATATTGCACCAACCAGAGTGGACAAAGAAGTGTTAAGCTACCTCTCACGAGGCGTTAAAAAGGAGAGGAATATGGCTAGTCTTATGGTCCTTGGTGCCGCACTTCTGCAACTGCGAGGTATTGTCCTGGGTGAGAGAAGTTGAGCTTCGGGTGCGCGGTCTCTTTAACTGTGTGTATCTTATTAGAGAATAGCGAGCCCTTATTGAAGATTAAGTATGTGTGAATCACTACATCAGCATAAGCCTCATCTTTGGTTACTGGGTTGCGCATCGGCTCGGCTAGTACATCGACATGGTTGCCCACCTTCAACACACTGTCCTTCCCACTAACCTCCATCTGGATCGGGGCGCGCTTAGGCGGTAGTAGAGTGGTAAAGGTCTTTGCCAGAATCGACCACGGTTTTCCACCTGCATTGCCGGATAAAATCTCTAGAATTGCTTTCTCTTGATCCTTCGACGCCTTATCATCGATATAGATCTGTGCCACACCGTTGCCTTGATGGATCGCACCTGGCCACCAGACAGCAATTGCGACATTGACTCCGTTTAGGCTCGTCTTACCATAATTACCCTCCCTGATTTTTAAGGACACTACGCCCTCGCAGTGACCCTTTGTCGGCATGGCGTTGAAGTTGCATGGACAACCCCAGTCGCAGTTGCAGGATGTTATCCAATCTCCTGTATAACTCCATTTTTCAGGCATTTTATTTCTTCAGTGGTATCGCTGAGTAGTATAAATGTCTGGCACAGCAACACAAAAATGCCTTTCACACCATTTATGAGTAAGCTACATGTCTAATTAGGGTTGATATAAGTTAGGAAAAATCTAGTAAAATGGCCGATCACACAGAATTCCTCTACCACGTTGATAGGCTAGCGGTGATTAGCCGCGAAACTATCCGCCTATCAGAGCACCAGTAGGTAAACCGTATTAAAAAATTCGCGAATCGATGGGCGATAATATAGGAGTTGCTAAAAACTATACGTCCACCGCCCGGCCAACCCATATATTTCAATGTTGAACATCAATGTATGACAGGAGGGTGGGATGACCTGGCATAGGATAGTAATCGGGGACAGTAGGAGTATGCGTGAGGTAGGAGACGAGAGTGTCCACCTAGTCGTCACTTCGCCTCCATATCCCATGATCGAGATATGGGATTCATTTTTCAGTAGAGTTGGGTGTAGGAGTTATGATGAGATGCATGAGTATCTTGCGGGGGTGTGGAGGGAGTGTTACCGCGTCCTAGTAAACGGTGGGATAGCTTGCATAAACATCGGCGATGCTGCTAGGACTATTGATGGCGAGTTTAAGATATACCCAAACCACGCGAGGGTGATTGAGCACTGCGAGAGGATAGGCTTCAAGACGCTGCCCTACATCCTCTGGAAGAAGCCGACCACGAAGCCCAAATATAAGGGGAAGGGAGTATTCTTGGGCTCAGGCTTTCTCCCACCCAACGCATACGTCACGCTCGACTGCGAGTTCATACTCATATTCAGGAAGGGCGGGCTGAGGAGATTTAACCCCGGAGACAGCCTGAGGTATGCGAGCAGGTTCACGAAGCAGGAGCGGGACAGCTGGTTCACCCAGATATGGACAGATGCCGGGGCGAGGCAGAGTTTCAGGGGTGTTGAGAGGAGGGCCGCTGCCTTCCCCGAGTCTATCCCCTACAAGCTCATCAGGATGTTCTCCATAATAGGGGACACGGTCTTAGACCCATTCCTCGGCACAGGCACCACGTCGAAGGTAGCCATGAGCCTCGGGAGAAACAGCATAGGCTACGAGATCGACCGCAGCCTCCTAAAAACCATCAAGAAGAAACTCGGGCTAGAGAGACGAGGCTCGTCTGAAGTCCATGTAGAGATTATAGAGCGGGGAGAGGGTGTGGTCTTTCAAGGCCACCCCTGAGTTGGATGTCTTGACTTCCGCTGTACTTCTTTGATGGTAGCGCATTGTATATGGTTAAGACTTAATAATGTCGAGGTGTTTACTAGTTGTATGGGCAGGGCTTCACTAGCCCTTTTAGGTGTGCTTCTCCTACTCAGCCTAGCCCCGGGCCTTGTCTTCGCATCTTCGGTAGGTGAGGGTGCCTACATCGCCTACAGCTACTCAGTCGACTATGGTGACAGGTCTGTGAGGGGTGTTATACGCGAAGAAGTTGTCAGAGATTATGGAAACGGTACAATCAGGCTTAGACTGGAGGCGACGTTCAACGACGGAGTCGCAACTCTTGAGAAGAATGTCCCTGAGAGATTCTTCATAATCCCCCGCCTGACCCACCTCTTCGAGGGCCAGTTCACATACAGCAACTCCAACTACTCCATCGCCGTAAGCTCAACGCGGATAGGCTCGGCCCAGGTCTCAGTCGGTGGCCGGACCTACTTGGCGAACATTTACAGCATCACGGGAGCCGCAACAATTTCACATAGAGACCGAACCACAGGTGAGGTTCAGAGCACGCGAATGGAGTTTTCAGGCGTCATAACCTTGATTAACGGCTCAAACATACTCTACAGTGCGGAAGGCGAGGCCACAGGCTCCAGCGGCCGCTCAGTCAGACTCGTCACAAGCCTATTAGATACTAACTTGGACCTCCTAGCGGATCCCACAGGCTATTCATCTACATCAATAGCGGGGCTTGCGCCCGTGATGCTGTCGCTACCCAGCGATGGTCTCGGACTCCAGGCCCCACTATACGGTACAGGCAGAGAGGCAAAGGCCGCCCAAGCGGCGGATGACTACTGGGGGAGGGCTCTAGTGGTTGTTGTGGCTGGTCTCGTGGCGCTAGCGGTTGTTTCTGCTTTTTCACTGAGGCACCAGAGAAGGGCAGAGCAGGTGGAGGGTCTGGAGAGGAAGCCCCACTACGTCTAGGGGTGGGGGGGTATCGGCTTGTCTGACTGGCTCATCGAGGTCGAGGAGCTAGTCAAAAGGTATAGGGATGGAGTAGTTGTGGGGCCTATCTCCCTCAAAACGCCCCGCGGAGTAATCTACGGCTTGGTGGGACCGAACGGCTCTGGCAAAACAACCACGATCAGGTGCATGCTCGGCCTCCAGAGGCCCACCAGTGGCACAATAAGGGTCGCAGGCCTAGACCCGACATCCGAGGCCAAAGAGCTGATGCAGATCACAGGCTACTCGCAGGAACTCCCATCATTCCCACCATTCCTTACCGCCAGAGACATACTCAAGATAACCGGCAAGCTGAAGGGCCTCTCAGGCGAAGAGCTCCGCCGCGAAATCTCCAGGGTCCTAGACCTCTCCGGCCTAGTCTCCCATGCCAATAGAAGCGTGGGCGGCTACAGTAAAGGAATGCTGCAGAGACTCGCAGTGGCCCAAGCGGTCATGGGCGACCCAGAGATACTCATACTCGACGAGCCGATGCTTGGCGTTGATCCTGCGGCGAGGGTCCAGATCCGCGAGATACTCCTAGATCTTAAGAGGAGTGGCAAGACAATACTTTTCTCCTCCCACGAGCTATACGAGCTGGAGAGGGTCGCCGACATTGTCGGAATGATATACCAAGGCAGGGTCATGGTTGAGGGCTGGGTGAAGGAGCTTCTCTCGCAAAACACATCGGGTATGATTGTTGAGGCCGAGATCCTACGACCAAGCCTGGTCCCAAACTCCCTGATAAAGGGAATCGAAGGGGTTCAGAGCCTTGAGCTTGACGGCTCAAGACTCCGAGTCAAGTTCGCGGAGGGGGTGGATGGGCGGGAGAGGCTCGCGGAGGGGCTGGTCAAATCTGGTACGGGGCTGGTCGGCCTACGCATCGTCAACAAGACGCTGGAAGACCTCTTCATGGAGGTGGTCCGGAAAGGTGCTAAGCCCTAAAGCGCTCTCTACTCTCACACTATACGAACTGAGGAGGGCCATAGCACGGAAGAGGATAATCCTCCTAATCGCCCTCATATTCCTAGCCGAGGCTGCACTCTACCTCATACTCACACTACTCCCCACCACATTTATCCAGCCCTTCAAACCCTACGCCTGGATAATCGGGTTAATAGTCCCTTCAACCATCCTGATACACATCCTCGCATTGACCATCGGCGCAGCAGCCTTCTCGGAGGAGTATGAGATGGGCACAGCGGACTTCTGGCTCACCAAGCCCATAACACGCGCAGAATACTTCGCAGGCAAAGTCCTAGGAAGCCTAGCCTTCACAACGGCCATAGTCGCGACCTACACCACCCTAAGCCTAGCCCTCTCCTGGTGGATCTTCGGCCCCCAGGCCAGGCTCGACCTCCTCCCCACAGCAGCCCTCGCCTCAGCCTTCTCAGCCCTAACCTTCCTCTCAATAGGACTGGCCGCTGGAGAGCTATTGAGGCGTAGCATGCTGGCCACAATCTTAGCAGCCACCGCCTACTTCACATCGCTGATCGCCGAGACCTACCTAGGATTCGTCGGAGCAATCACGAGCAACCAATCCCTAACAGCCATAGCCGAATACCTGCCGTCATGGGCCGCCTCAAGGATGACCGCCACAGTAGTCTCGTCAGGCCTCGGACTACAAGGCCTACAAATCCCTCTACTAGCCGGCGCTACACAGCCAGCAGGAACCCCCACCCTCGCCGTAAACATTACACTATATACCGCAGCACTCCTAGCAATCACACTCGTAAGACTAACAAAAACAGACATAACAAGAAAAACAGCATAAAACCCCACCGGGCCAACCCCTAACAGTCCCAAGGAAAAGGGATGGAATCCGTATTGCTGAACTAATATATCTCCAAAAGGCTGATACAAGTAGTGAAGGGCAGCCAATCCGCGATTTTGAGGGTGGCCGCGGTCATTCCAGCCAAGGGCGGGGTGACAGGAGCTTCACTCGCGCTCGCACACATAATGCTGGGAATCGTGACCCGCTACCCTAAAAAAGTTAAAGTCACGATCATAACTTCTCGTGAGGCACTCGAGTACCCCGCCATAAAGAGGCTGAAGCTCAAAGGAGCTGAGGTAATATACACCGGGGTGACTGGCTGCCCAAGCCCTCTTTACTGGCTCGCCCTAGCTATACGCCTCCTATCCCTCCTGAGACACGGACGGGTGGACATAATACACTTCAGCACGCCGAAGGCGCTCGTCTATCTCTACCCGGCCGCACGAATAGTCGCTAGGAAGATTGTAATAAGTCTGGAGGGCTATCCCCCACACGAGCTCGAGGAGGCAAACACTCCAGCTCGCCTAATCGGAATCCTCGCGTGGCGTCTATCCCAGAGAATAGCCAACAAAATCGCTCCCTGCTCCGAATGGCTTAGGAGGGTGTGTATAAAGGCAGGAGCCCCTGAGAAGAAGCTCACAACCATCCACAACCCCGTCGACGTCGAAAGGTTCACCACCCTCATTTCCAGACAACATGGTAGCCGCGATGTCACAAACCTACTCTTCGTAGGCCGCTTACACCCTGTGAAGGGTATAGATGTCGCACTAAAGGCACTCTCATTGTTGAAGAATGAGTATGGGGGCGGACTCTTTCTAAGGATTGTAGGTGTTGGCCCCCAAAAAAACTACTTAGAAAGGATGGTGTATGAGCTGGGTTTGGAAAAACAGGTGGCCTTCATGGGCTACAGACACGATGTTGAGGAACTCGTCAAAGAGTCTGATATCGTCTTGGCTCCATCCCGTTATGAGCCGTTTGGAATGGTTGCTGCCGAGGGTGGGGCAGCCGGGAAGCCAGTCATAGCGTCGCGTGTTGGAGGGTTAATCGAGATAGTTGAGGACGGCGTTACAGGGCTGCTCTTCACTATGGGAGACCCGCGCGACCTCGCCCAAAAAATCCTGCAGCTCGCCACAGATAAATCCCTATCGGAGAAGCTTGGAGAGAATGCCAAGGAGAGGGTCTCGGCGCTCTTCGCCCCCGAGGTAATTGCCGAGAAGATGGTTAAAATTTATAGAGAAGTCTTAGAGGACTGATAACTTATACCAGTCCACATACCTTTTTACAATCTCTTCTATGTCTGTGGTTGGATTCCAGCCAAGCTTCACCCTCGCCTTCCTGTTGTCACAATAGCTGACCAACACCTCGTGTGGCTGGAGTTCTTTTTCCAATATTCCCACACTCTTACCAAAATACTTCATCATTAGCTCTGCGACTCTCCGGACACTCACAGGCCTCCCAAACCCTATATTGTAGACGTCGAAGCCTCTACCTCTCTCACACGCTAGCACCGTCCCCTCGACAGCGTCCCTCACGTATGTGAAGTCCCTCTCCGCTGGTCTGAAGACTCCGTCAACAACCCGCCCATATATCTCGACGGCTTCGCCCCTGCTTATCCTGTCTGCAAAGACCCTGAAGACTATGTTGCCCCTACACCTCTCGCCGACGATGTTGAAGTATCTTATGATGGGGCATTCTAGACCGTATTCCTCATGATAGTGCCTGCACAGCTGTTCTCCGAGGAGTTTGCTGAGGGCATAAGGTCCGCGGGGCCTGGGGTCTAAGCTCTCGTGCAGTGGAGGCTCCTGGTCACCGTACACAGTGCTGCTTGACGTATAGACCAACTTTGGTGTGGGCTCCGTTAGGCGGGTCGCCTCTAGGATTGCAAGGACTGAGTTATAGTTGTTGCTGAGGTAGGGGTAGGGGTCTCGTCTGCTTAGCCTGTGCGACGCGATAGCTGCTAGGTGGTAGACGATCCTAGGCTGGAATGACTTGAAGAGGGCCTTAACCTGTTGGAGATTTGTAAAATCCACATAAGCTATGCGCATCTTCGCAGCGTTTTTGTGTCTAATGATGTAGCGCAGGTTGTCTTCATGTGGTGGCGCCACTCCGGCCGCAACAACATCCTCGTCACCATCAAGTAGGCGTTCAACTAGATGGCTCCCGATAAACCCGAACGCTCCTGTCACAAGAATCAAGCCACCAGAGAGCAAAGGCCACCTATTAAAAAATCTTCCTAATAGTATAGTAGACCGATGGGTTTGTAGTCAAATTATGCGTTGTCGGCTTGGATCATTAATAGTTTTTTTGCTTCGTTGATGGCTTTTTCTGCCAGTGCTCGCGAGTCTTTATCAATTATGAAGAGTATGGCGAAGTATACGCAGGCTCCCAGTCCGATGGCTGCTATAGTGTAGAGGCTTCCTCGTGGGTTTATTAGGAGTAGTAGTACTGACATGATTATTGAGGCGGGGACTGTTTTCTCGAGTCCATGGAGTGTTGTGGATAGTGGTGCGATCTTCGAGTATAGTATGCACATTGGTATGAGGCTTATTGCCGAGGCGGCTAGTCTGGCCAATGCTGCCCCCATTATTCCGAGAATTCTAACAGTTAGGGCTGTGATCAGTATTAGTGAGGCTGCGTAGAGGTAGCCGGGTAGCTGGGTTATGAATAGGGTTGATTTGAGGAGGTCTCTGTTGTTGGTGTTTTTGTCGGCTTTTTCAATCCCGGTTATGATTGTTCTCATGGTGAGCGACGTAATTCCTAGAGCGGGTGATAGGAGTAGTAGTGGTAGGATGGGGGCTGCTGGTAGGTATCTTGTCCCGAATATTGTGACTAGTTGTGGGGCTAGTGCTATGCTCCCCGCGACCATTGGTGTGATGAAGATGTGCTGGAATTTGAAGAGTGCTTTTAACTCGTCGAGCGTGGCGGTGCTTGCTTTGAGCAATTTTGGATATATTGCGCCCGTTAATGCTTTTCCCATTCCTACGACGCTGGCTATGGCTAATGCTATTCCATAGTGTGAGAGGTCCACCATTGTTAGAAGTAGTCCTACAATTAAGGAGTCTGTAGCTGCCGAGAGGTATCCTATGAGAGTTTCATGAACTGGTAGCCAGGATCTTTTCAATGACTGTCGAAGCCATGCTGTGTCCACTCTCCCTTCCAGCTGGTTTTGTGAGGTTTTGTACAAGTAGGCGGTGTAAACAATGTTTCCTATTATTACTGCGATTATTACGCCTTCGAGGCCGAGTGGGAGGAGTATTAGAGCTAGGGGGATTTTTACTCCGTCAATTATGATTGTTCTGAGGCCTAGCCTGTGAGGTGCGGTCGAGTATGTTATTGAGGTTAGGGCGGCTGCTGCGTAGTATGTGGGGATGAAGAGTGATGCCAGTAGGATGACTCGCGGCTGGATGTTAGCTATTGATGCAAGTGTATTGGAGAGTAGTATGAAGACTGTTGTTATTGGGATTGAGATGAGGATGTTGAAGGTGAGCGTTGTTTTTCCGACTTGGCGTCCTCTGGGTATTTCTCGACCAGCCCAGTAGGGTATGGCTTTTTCTAGGACTTGGAAGTATGGAATTATACTTCCTATGAGGAACCATGCACCTAGGGCTGCCGGCTGCAAGTTGCGGGCTATGAGGATGTTAAAGATCAGTCCCGTGAGGAGTGTGACTAGGTTGCCGACGAACATGAGGATGCCGCTGAAGCGGACTCGTATGCTCCCCGACAAGACTTACCTCTCTTTAGCTAAGGGTATCTAAAAAGCTCTTTTATGCTTAGTTGGAGTCCTAAAGACTAAAAAATGATGATATATTAGAAAAGATAGGGGGTTTTAGGCTGTTACATGACGCTTAGGCTCGTCACGGCAGTTTCGGCGTATCCGTTCTATAACTTCCGCTATCTTAAGCTTCTACACGAGTTTTCTAAAAGGTTTGTGGTTTACTGTTTTGCAGGGTCAAGATTAAAAGGTTCTGCTGCAACTTCTATGACACCTGCCTATGTCCGTCATGTTTTGCCCTTCACTCTCCCGAGACGAGTGAGATACAGGGTTGGGCCCTATCTAAGCCAGCTTTGGATTAATGCTGTGGAGCATGACGTTGTCTGGCTTTTTGACACCGCTATGCCTATAACGCCATTGTTCTTCCGAAAACCTGTGGTCTTGGATGCCGATGATCCTGCTCTGGTTCTGCCGAAGCATTATTCAAGAAAGAAACTAGGTTTTTCAAGGCTGAATGAGTACAGGCTTTTACGGGATAGGAGAGTCGTTAAGATTGTTGTTCCAACAGAGATGATTAGGTGTAAGTTTGTTAAGCTTGGATTGGATGGGGAGAAGATTGAAGTAATTCCAAACGGCGTTGATACGAGGCTTTTCAGGCCTTCACCTCTTCCTGAAGAGCCTGTCGTCCTTTACTATGGTACCTTTCAACCTCACAGGTCTAGGCTGTTGTTGGAGTTTGTGAGGACGCTCAGCCAGATGAGGAGTAATGTGAAGTTCCTGTTAATAGGAGATATTCCACCCGCTGTTAAGCGGCGTTTAATAGAGTATGCCGGCGCGAGGGTTGAGATGCCGGGCTTCATACCCCACGACCAACTACCAAGATGGCTTCAGAAAGCGCGAGTATGCATCCTTCCACAGGACGAATCACTAGGCGGAAGGCTCCCTTCCAAGCTCTTGGAGTATATGGCTGCGGGAAGACCTGTTGTCGCAACCGACGTCGACGAATCATTCCCCATCAAAGAGTCTGGAGCCGGGTTGATAACACCAATAAATGCGAAGGCTATGGCCGAGGCAGTTATTAGGCTCTTAGAAGACGAGGAATTATCCCGTTAATGCAGCATTAAAGATGTAGAGTACGCGAGGGGTTTGACTGGAACCACATGGTCAACCGCTACGTAGGACTATTTAAAGAGGTGGATTAATCCTAACCTACAAGTTGTACCCACAATAGCACATTGTATATTACAACGCACCTAAAATTAACTCCTGTCTTTTCTAATGTTGCATAAAATCACGCAAAATGTTTATCACAGACTTGGCTCTGTGTCGGATTGTGTGTTCGCTATTAATGCGCCTATATCCTGAATTAGCAATTCTTGCGGCTTCCTTTTGATCGTATAAGACTCTTTCTACCCACTCAATTATTTCTGATGTGTCTTCAACAACTATTAATTCTTGCCGGTTTATAAAAAAGGAATCAATCCCTTTTACATGATCTACTATCTGTAACCTTCTTGCAGCGAGAATTTCGAATGTCCTTAAATTGATCGCGCCAAAGCACCTTCTTGAATGATCTCTATGAATGTTTAGACAGACCTTTGCAGAATTGTACAGTTTATTAAGCCTAGAATAATGTGAATTTGGTAGAACATAGGCTTCACGCGCCGCATGGACTTTTTCCCATCCAGAACCCACCAGTACCACGGATTTCTTAAATCTTTTTATTAATGGATACAGAAATGTTTGGTATCCTTGGATCCTGTCTTTCAAAAATCGTCCGGTAAAGAGAATATCTATCGTTGCGTCGCTTTTTCCTAGGGGATAAAAGATGGAAGTATCCGCTCCGAGTGGGAGGGGGATTGGTTCTACACCATATTCACGCCATATCTTCACCCCCCCTTGGCTGTAACAGAATAAGAGTACATTTTTATTGGCAACGATGCTTCGATATTTCCCATAGTTGATATTTGGCGAGTCAATATCCCATAATATAGTTGGATATCCTCTTTTTACAAGTGTAGCGATGCCTTTCCACTCTAGTGCAGTTGCGCTTGCTAATATTGCATCAAAATTTCGTGCTACGTATTTTGTTGCTCTAATGGGTTCGTATAGATGCACTAAGCGGCGACCTTTTCCTCCAAAGAAGAAGGTGTATAATATTGGATAAATCTTCTGATATATTGTTTTAGTGCTCTGACAATGCAGAACCATTTCATGGTAGCCGATTAAATGGGGTGAGAATGACTGATCTAATCTCTTTATTTCCTTGGCTAAGGACCATAAGATGTAGGCTCCTTTTGATAACTCTATATCATCCACCATAACACCCAATCTATACATTGACGCTGTCCTTCACTTTTATCTCCAATAATTTATACTATAGCTTTATAAGAAAGCGGGTGAGGTGTGCCGTCTATATTAGATTCATTTTGATCTCTTCGCCGATTAGGGAATAAAATAAAAAGCCCGGTGTCTTTCCTAGCTCTGTCATGTAGCTTTACAAAGACCTACTCTACTTGCTGTTCGTAGCTAGCAATGTCTGCAATGGGATTATACTGCCTTGACTCTCTCCACATAAGCTATGAAACAGCCACAAATATAACATTAGACCAGACTGGTGCACCTCAAACCAAATAAATACCCCTATGGACAATATGGCATAGATAAAACGATGGTATCTGTGATGACTTTTATAGGCAAGGTTGGCGGGCTGAAAGCGGCCTCACTCCACGCCCAATATTTAGAAGAATATATAGCGCTAGCTAGGCATCTCGACCAAATAACAGTAATAACCGACACAGTAGAATACGCCCCACCCGATCTACCTCCCAATCTCACAATACTCAAAATACCCAAGATAAAAATCCCAAAAATCTACGGTGCGTTAAAGATACTAAACTATTCTCTTCCTCCACTTCTAAAACTCAACAACACCGGCGTCTTATATGTGAGGACGTTTAGCCCCCCAGAGCTAGCTGCCCTCTGGCTATCAGGAAAGATAGCTAAACTTCCCTCAGTCCTTACACTGGGCGGAACATGGCTCTTCGGAAAACCATATGAAAGACCGGGCTGGAAAAAGTCGCTATTCCGCTGGATACTTCGACAAGCAGCAGACACGGCAACGAGGATAACACTATACTCATGGTTCATGCTGCCCGAGGTCAGATACTTTCTCCCCCACCTCAGGGAAGACAAAATACAGATAATACACAACTCCGTAAGAACTGACAGGTTCAGACCAGGCCTGCCACCGCCTCAAAAATGGTCAGATAATCATAAACGAAAAATCTTCTGGGTAGGTAGAATAAACGAAGGTAAAGGCGTCGAAGACCTGATAACTGCCTTCGCCCAAGTATCAAAAACCATAAGAGACGTTGATCTGTGGATCGCTGGGACCGGAGAAGCCGGCTACATCAACTATCTAAAAAAGCGAGCCGAGGCATTAGGTGTGAGGGACAGAGTGGTATTCCTGGGGCCGATCCCCAACGAGCAAGTCCCACAATACATGGCAAACACGGCAGTCTTCCCCTACCCCTCCAGGGGGGGAGAAGGCATTCCCCGCGCCCTACTCGAGGCCATGGCATGCGAGGCACCTGTTGTGGCCACAAGGGTTTCAGGAATCCCAGAAGCAGTAATAGACGGAGAAACAGGACTACTAGTTAACAAACAGGACATAAGAGGCCTAGCAGCAGCGATCGAGACGCTCCTCCAGGATAAGCAGCTAGCCCGACGCCTAAGCAGACAGGCAAGAAAGAAGATAGTCGAGGAATTCAGCCACGAAGTAGTCATACCAAAAATAGCAAAACTGCTAAAAGAAGTCGGCATGTAGGTCGGGAAGCGGGTTTTCCGATCCTTCTTAGGGATGTTCGCGGGCTTTATGTCTGGCCAGGTCGACTAACTCGCTTATCTTCTCTGCATATCTTCTAACGGATTTCTCCCACTCAAACTCTTTTACCACTACTTGTCGGGCCTCCTCTGCGATTTCAGCGCGCTTGGCGGGCTCCGAGAGCAGCTCAGCTATCTTCTCTGCAAGCAGTTCAGGAGACCTCTCCCTAACAAGTAGTACGCTCTTACCATCCCTCAAAGCCTCAACCACTATACCCACGGGCGTAGAGACCGTAGGAGTCAGACACGCTGCAGCCTCGAATACAGTGCGGGGACCCCCCTCATGATAAGATGTGCAGACAAAGACTGCAGCCTCATTATAATGCCTGACAAGCTCGTCCAAGCCAACCCACCCGTAAAACCTAACTGCGCTGTCAACCCTCAGTCTCTTGGCTAAACCCATCAGCCGAGCTCTCTCAGGTCCATCACCAATAACTCTCACCTCAAGCCCAGGGAAATCCCTCAATAGAAGGGGTATGGCGCTGATTAAAAGTTCAAGTCCCTTCTGAGGAACTAGGCGAGAAGCCGAGAGGACGAATAGGCCTCTCTCCTCGGGCGGTATAGAGGGCTTGAATACGTCCAGCTTAACATATATCGATGGGATGACATACACGTTTTTGACACCATACCGCTTAACGTTCTCAGCTATCCTCCGGTTCACGGCCCTAACAATATCGGCCGACCTAAGAACCACTCCAGCCACGGCTAAGTCCTTCCATGGGAGAAAGCCAGGTCGGAGATAGTCGCTATGCACTTCGCATGCGAAGACTGCCCTTGAGGCCTTAGACTGTACGAGTGCTGGAACTCCGATCCTGAGCGTCGGCTCCTGGGCTATAACGAGATCGTAGCGTCTCCTCCTAGGGATTATATGACCCGTAGAGACCTCTACCAAGCCCCAATACCTCCTCAGATCGTCTAGTGCTATTGATGGTCTTCGGCCAATCATCAGGACTCTCAAGGCATTTTCAGCTCTCTTCGTACGATTAGAATGTAGGGTGTTACATTACTCTTACCCATCCCTGTTTGAATTATGTGAATGCTCCGCCAAACTTCTATATCGTAATCTAAACGCTCACAGGCCCCGAGTGGCTACCCTACACTTCCCGCAACTTTCAAAGAGTTAATGGTTAAAGCACCATGTATTAATACTTTAGAAGCATCCAAAAATATTCAGCTAATTCTACGTAATGGCTGCCCTCTATCTATAGAGTCGTCTGAAATAGGATCGAGGAACTGAATTTTTAAAAAGTAGTGGTCTAGGCTTTCCTGCACGTGTATAGAGCTCTCTAATCTCTTCAACCATTCTCAACCAACATTTAAATCTCTATTCTACCTATCTTTATTTAGCGGTTCGGGAAGTTTTTCGGGCATATACGACAAAATATTATGCCAGTACCTATGGGGCTAATCTATATTTAGAGAAATAACTT
>JAVYLC010000030.1:0-21266 GCA_038741355.1 Nitrososphaerota archaeon | reverse complement strand
GCTAGCCCCTATCATCTTGATGGCTTATCATCCTTTCCTTGGGGACTAGGGGGTAGATTCGACCATCCCGCGATACGCGGCCAGATCCGAGATAGAGCCAGCCCATCCTAACTACTGCTATGCCTTGCTCCAGGCCCTGCCTCTCGATTGGCGCCCCCCTCATCCATCTCTCCGCCTCGGTCATAGAGACCTCTATGACGCCAGCCTCTAGGTGGGGTCCGAGGAGCTGGCTGCCCTCGATGGACAGGTAGTAGCCGTCGCCCAGCTTCTTGGCCGCGTAAACCCCCATGGTGACAACACCCTTCATGCGTGTAGCTGTCTCTAGGGCTGCTTGGGTCACGCATCTGACCTTCTTACCCGATTCCGTGAAGACAAGCTGGGGTGGGAGGTCGTCAACCCTTAGAAAGCGTGTGAGGGTGGCGTAGTTGCTTCTGCTTATGACGCGAACCACGCCTCACTCCCTCCTAATCTTGGCGATGAAGAACCCCTCACCGCCGTTATCATAGGGGTAGCACTTAAAACACTTCTCAACCTCTGGGCTGAACCCTTCGCCCTCAAACTCGTCCAAGGGTCTGCGCCACCTCAACCCCTGAGGCCTAACCTCTTCTAGCCTGGCCTCCGGGTGCCTATCTAGGAACCGCGATATTACTGCCTCATTCTCGAGCGGATGGATTGTGCAGGTCGAGTAGACTATTACGCCGCCCGGCCTCAGGCACCTGTACCCCGACTCGAGGAGTGCTACTTGAAGTGGTTGAAGCCGCCTACTGTGGCTGCGCCTGTATCTTTTGATGACTGACCAGTCCTTGCTCACCACACCTAGAGAACTGCAAGGAGCGTCGACAAGCACCCTGTCAAATAGCCCCGCGCCCCACCTGCTGAAGGACCTGCCATCGGCGAGCGTGACGACAGAGTTGACCGCGCCCCAACGCTGCAGGTTGAATGAGAGGGCCTTCACCCTCTTACTCGATACATCGTTCGCCACGACGACTCCGTCAAGACCGACGAGCTGGGAGATCTGGGTAGACTTGCTGCCAGGGGCGGCGCAGAGGTCGAGGCACCTGTCGCCAGCCCTTACGTCGAGGACTTCCACGGGAAGCATCGACACCGGGCCCTGAATATAGATCAGCCCCAGCATGTGTTCTATTGAGTCGCCTAGATTAGTCACCGGGGCCTCGAGAACCCTGTAGCCATGCCTCGCCCATGCCAGCGGCTCTAACCTCCAACCCCTGCCATGCATGAACTCCCTAACATCCTCTTCCCGGAACTTTAGCGTGTTAAGCCTCACACACTCTGGCAAAGGCTCCTCCACCGCCTTCAGATAGGCTTCGAGGTCGAGGTCAGGGAGCTGCGATGCAAGAATTTTGAAATCCTCTGAGAGGGCTATCATTTGAAAATCTCACCGGTCCCCTCGTACCAGAGGAGGAGGTCAAGGGCCTCGGGCGGCACACCTACAATCCGAGCCGCCTCCATGAACCTCTCCTCAACAAACAAGTACCTCCTCCTATTAGAGACGTCCAACTCCCGGTCTAGGACGCCAATTTTAACGAGTCCTCTCAAGACATGTCTATCAATTATTGCCAGCCCACTATACCCTATGTTTCTCAGGAAGTGGGAGGCCTCCTTGTAGCCCATCCCCCAGACCTCCCTCACCAAAACCTCCCTAGTAGCGCGGGAATCCGCTCCGAGCATTCTCGTAAGACTCCTCCCATAATCCAACCTCCTCCTATTCAACAGGATATAATGTGCCTTCCTAGCCGGAAACCTGACACCCCACCGCCTAAGCACGCGATAGATCTCGCGGCTTCTGCCGTTGAATAGGAGCCCACTGACCACCAGCTCCCTGACAGCCGAGTCAGCCCTACGCGCACTCGACTGCGGGGTAAGGATGCAGAAGACAAGCTCCTCGAATAGTCTAACACCATCACTCTTATCCACACTCCTAAACTCTTCAAGCCTCTCCTCAATCAGACTCCTCAGACCCGAATATTCCCCCCTCAGCCTCTCGACATACGCGTCGTTGACGTTGGGGTTCACTCCAATTGTAGAGTCTGTGTGGTGCGGTCTCTATACCTTTTGCTCAACTCTCTTAAAGAATCTCTTCGTCCGGCCCAGAACCCTTGCATTTATGTCCTTAATCTTGACTAGTATCGGTATGTTGCCCACGATGCTGCCGACGATGAGGGCCTGGCCGAGCTCGAGCGAGGGGGCTATCCTCTTAACCGTCTCAGAGTCTACGTGGCTGAATCTAGAGAGAGCTTCGAGGTCGTTCTCATTTACGAAGTTGAAGAGGAACAAGTTGTCTGCCTGTCTATAGATGAGTTCAGGGATTGAGTCGGGCTGGTTGGTCACGAATATGGGTGATATTCCGAGGTGCCGCATCCGCGTAACTATATCCTCCCAATACGTCTCGCCGACGTAGAGGTGTGCCTCCTCCGAGACGAGGAAGAGTGGTGGGATGGAGTTTTCTGAGAGGTGTTTTGTAATCCCGCTCAGGATGTATTCGACAACCATCCTCCTAACCATAGGCCTCAGCCTAGAGAGGTCGACCACGACTAGGAGTCCGTCTTCCCTGCTGTTGAATAGCTGGTATATTGGGTCGTAGTCTCCATCGAGGATGAAGCCCGAGCTGAGGATCACGTGTAGCCTGCTCATCAACGCGTCTCTCACAGCCTCGTTCATGTGGGCTCTACGCACCTCGCTGAGAAGGTCCTCGACGGTGAGTCTGCCACTCCTCTCTAAATTTTCCCAGAGCCTTGCAAACTCCCTTATACTATTCTGGGGGGTAGCGAATACGTGCTCGAGGATATCCATAATCACGTCCAAACCCATGGTCTTCAAACCAGCTTTGAAGTCTATGCAAGGTCTTGCTGCCACAACTTTGTCGGCGACATCGTTCGACTCCCCCTCCTTCGCCTGACCAAGCCCACAGTATTCCCCGTTAATATCGAATACCAGTGCATAGCATCCGTGCCTGACAAGCTCGTATAACAAGACCTTTACCGAGTGCGACTTCCCCGTCCCCTTCCTCCCCGTGACAATTGTTAATGAGTTGTCGAGGTCTGCAGCGTCTATTGCTATCGGCTCTCCGAATGACTCTCCAATCTCGATTGGTATTTGTGGCTCCCCCCTGACGTGTCTCAACACCTCGCTTGTAGGGATTCGCTGGATCTTAGACGAGAATCTTGAGGGAATCCAGAGAGAGTTGAATCTGACTCCGTCACGCCATACAACTGTGCGGAGCTTCGCCACTATTACCTTCGACTCCCGGATAGAGAACGTGATAGAGCTGACCCCATGCGGATCATATATGCTCATGGAGGCTTTCTGAAGGGTTAGCTCTCTGAGGAGGTCTTCAAGGAGACCTGGAATGTCCGCATATTCTACATCTATAACCTCGAGTATGAGGGCTTTGTCACCCTCAACAGCGGCTATGTATTCTCCCCGCTCTATCTCAGTGTCGCCAGGTAGCGCGAGGATCTCAAATGTGCCGTTACTCTTACTTAGAATCTTCATTGGCCCCTTGTCTCGAAGGGTGTCAACACCGTCAGGCGTTGATTGAAGATGACTGAGGTAGCGGTGCTTGCCTGCCCCAAGAGGGTGCTTCTCATAGCCACCACATCCATCCAGCTGAATGTTGCGTGGGTGTGAGCAAGTACGAGAGTCTCAGGATAGCCATGTATAAGGGCGTCCGATGAGAGTAGGGATGAGAGAGCATCAACACCCCTCTCACCCGGATAAGCGTCCACTCTGAAGGGATAGAGCGATGGCGCGAGCCTCGCCAAAAAGACGCTGCCAAGAGGCCTAATGCCGCTCCAAATCGACTTTACGGGGCTCGTCAAGTCGCGCAGATAGGGAGGTGACGCGTTACCGTCCCCGAGTCTCTTCTCAGACCCTGTCCTCGCCAGCAGGCTTTCTTTGGAAAAGGCGAGTATTGTGCAACCTGTATAGCCAGCCGCCTCTAAGGCCGCTTCTAGGAGATGGCTAGACCTGTCGTATCCAGCTACAAGCGTCCCATCGAAGAGATAGATGCTGGCCCGGATATTTGTGACGGCCCAAAGCTGCAAAAGCCTCTCAAAATATCTAAGCTCCTCACCGACCTCGTATCCTACACTCAGCGGCGACGCAGGCTTCACAAGCCTCAGGACAGGGCCTATCACCTTCACAGAGACCCCCTCAGGAGACCTATAGACGATCGCAGCCCTCAGCCCAATTACAGGGCCCTGCCTCGACTCCGCAACCCGCAACACCGAGGCGTCAATAGCAACGATGTCGGCGGGGGCCGCAGGTCTTAGTGTAATGACAGGGCAATCAAGCTCTACTAAATCAAGCGGCACCCAGTCTCTCTCCTCCCACAGGTCAGCACCCAAGTCGGGCGGCCGATAGAAGGGCTCCAGCCTACCGTTAAGCTCTGTGAGTGAAATAGTGTTTATGTCCTCGATATAATTCATAAATACCTCTTCGATGGGTTTATTCATGGTGTCCAGCTTGCTCAAGATGTGCTCCACGCCTCCGGGCACCCCCCTTGTCTTAGCGGCTTGCTTGTTTATTAATTTTGCGCAAGATGAGCAACATGTCCAACAATAAAGAACCAGTAAAAGTAAGGCTGTCCGTCGGAGACATGACCGTCGAGATAGAGACAACTCTGGAAAACGTCGAGGAGGCCGTCAGACGCTCAGTTCTCGGGATTCAACAGGCCAAGGCTCCACAGACTACACAAGCAAAAAGGCTGGAGCGCCGTACAACGACGTGCCTAGACCTACTGGAGAGGCTGGTTGAGGAGGAGTGGTTCTCGACGCCGCGGAGCCTCTCCGAGGTTGTCGGTGAGCTGGCGAGAAGGGGCTATCACTATGACCCCACAGCCGTGGCCCACGGCCTCCTCGATCTTGTCAGGCGGGAGGCTCTCATCCGCGAGGGGAAGCCGAAGAGATACGTCTACCGTGCGGCCAAGCCTCAAGAGAGGACAGCTGGGGAGGCTGCTGAAAAATCCGGAGAGATTGGAGGAGAGGCTACCCCTCTTGGCCAGGCGTCTTGAGGCGGTTGAGAAGCTCTTCAAGGCCTGCCATCGTAATCTGGTACTCGCCTCTCTCAACCCTTTGAACTAGTCCTTCACGGGCAAGTTCCGCAAGCCTAGCCGTAACCGTTTTAGCCCCCACACCGAGGGCCGCCAATAGCGCAGGTACATCGGCGCTCCCCCTCTCTGAGAGGCCCATGAGACTCTCGATACGCTTCTTTGCGAGGTATAGTAGAATTCTCTGCGGATTGGAGAGGCTGCGGGCTGTGGGCTTTATGTAGAGTCCCTCCCCCTCACTGTATCCGAGGAAATCTTGTAGGGCGTCAACCAGCTTGGCGAGGTCCGGGCCTGATGCAAGGCGGCGCGCTAGGCTGTAGGCAGGCAGGTGCTGTCCAATAAAGCTGGAGACAAATCTTAAGACTTCCTCTGCCGTACCCTCCGCCTCGGCCTTCAGGTCACCCATCTCAATGAGGACCTTCAACCTCTCCCCACTCAACGATCCCTCAACCCCCAGTGAACTCAGAGGTGCGTTGCGTGATATTGCGAGGCATTAGACTCCCTGCGACTGGACCATATAGGTGATAAGCCCTTTCTCAATCAGCTCATTCCTCAGGATACGTATAGCCTCATAGACCTCCTTCTCATACTTGGCACCGGTACAGACTAGCTTTCCACTCGCAAACATTAGTATCACAACCTTCGGGCTCGACATCCTGTAGATCAAGCCGGGGAACTGCTCAGGTTCATACATGACATTCTCGAGACTCTGGGCCGCCTGTATGAGGTTGATTCTTCCGTGAAGGTCTATTGAGGCCACTATGTTCTGTATCTCTATTATTGGCTCCTCCCTGATCAGGAAGTTCTCCCTCTTCAAAAGCTTCACCACGATCTTGACGGCCTTGACAGCCTCCTCCTCGCTCTTAGCACCGGTACAGACCATCTTCCCACTACTGAAGATAAGGGTCGCGGTCTTCGGCTTAGCAAGCCTGAAGACGAGTCCCGGAAACTGGGCAGGCTTATACTCGGCCTCGGGAAAAGCGTTCTGTATAGCGTTCAAGTCCAGCCTCTGGTTAAGCGTGACAGAGGCGACAACGTTCTGTATCTCAATTGTCGGTTCGGGATATTTTTGTTCCAACCCTGAGCTTTATAAAGCCGGGTGGAGGTATTTAAAGCTTTAAAAAGGGGGTAGGCCCGGGGCTACAATAGATAACTATGCGTGAGAGCCTCTATAGAGGGTGGTGCCAGTCATGGTTAGGGGTGAGTTAGAAGTATTTTGCCGTGAGCTTTCAGATGAGCACGACTACATCTTCGGTAAACCGTTAGATGAGGTTTCGTATGGCGTAACCTTCTGTGAAGTTTGTAACAGTAGGATAGATGAGTTCGGCTATTGTGCTTGTGGCGGATGGCCGGACTAGCAGCCCATCCTCTATATCTTCCTGATAGGGGTCTTGGCGCCGCATATTTCACAGACCAAGAATCTGAACCTCTTCTCCGAGACTATTTTCGTGTCGATACCTCCGCAGACCGGGCACTTAACAAACTCCCTAAAGTAGATCTGGAGGAGCTTCCCCAACTCCTCATCACCAACCCTTCCGCTCAGTATTGCTCTCTCCCCGGCTAGGGTCCCGGGCCTCCCTGTCTCCTTGAATATGAAGCGGGCTAGGTGCTGGGGCTCCCTGCCCAGAGCATCCGCAAGCTGCTTGAAGTTTGCAATTATTGTCTGTCTGTGCTCGTGGATTATCTCTGGTGTGAGTGAGATGGTGCGCTCCCCCCGCTCAGCCCTGCCGGACTGCACCTTGGACAACACTCGGTCCAGCATCTTCTCATATGCCTCCCTCGAAGCCAGCTCCATGCCACCCTGAATTGAGCCGCGGCCCAGTTAAAAAGTTGTTCAGCCAGCTCTACGTACCAGCAGTTGCAGACATACTGGACGATCATGGGGTCGCCCTTCTCCACCTCTATGGATGACTCCCTCCCAAGCGTTGAGTATACATCCATCATTACCTGGGCTATGATGAGTTCGAGCCCCTCCCTGCTGGAGAGAAGTTCTCCATAGCCTGCCGTCATCAACTTGCCATAGTGAGCTACATATATGTGGAGATGGTCTGCGAAACTGTTAACAGGGAAAAGGCTCAAGACGCTACCCAGTTCAGGTTTCCATACCCCCTCGCCCTGAAGGTGGATTCGCCTAGGACTGTTGAAGCCGTCTACACCATCGAGCCCGACCTACCTACGACAGGTATTGCCATCTCCCTAATAGCAGCCTCACCAACCACCTACCAATCAAGCCCTAGCAGGAAAGAACCCACAAAACATAGAGTCCAAGGCTGATGGGTTTGGGGGAGAGCGTGAGGCTGGAGGCGCTGGCAAATCCTGCGGAGAAGTTGTTGAGGGTTTACGAAGGTTGGGCTGCCAAAGTCGGATAGCCTCGGCTCCATATCGGCCGTAAGAAGTATGTTTTCTGGCTTAATGACCAGATGGTGTAACCCTTGGCTATTAGCATAAACAATGGCTTTAGCACGCTTTGGTGCGGTACCGAGCGCCAAGCCAAGGTCCAAAGGACCACGCTCTATGAGCACCATTCTAAGGTTATTAGGTTGTAGCTATATTACCAAAGCAGGCAAGCCGCCACGCAAAGTTAGAATGTCTACCAAAACTGCTATGTGAGGATGTATAACCCGTTTCTAATTACGTGCTTCCTTTACGATGTTCACTGCCACCTCGGGATCTATGGTGCCATAGAGCTTTGGTACTTTTATCGCTACCCGTCCCAAGTCCTTTCTAAAAGAGCTAAACACGATGTGACGTTGGCTTTCTGGTATGGGTGAGACGTCCGTGAACCCCCTGTCCTCAATTAGTTTGGCCATCAGTTTCCAAAGTTGTTCCGCCATTCTGTTTTCGAAATTTTTTGTCAAAGCACTTAAGCTTATTATAGAGCAAAAATTGAGCTAAGTGGTGGCGCTAAGGCATTCTCTGGCGAACTGGCAATAAGCATAGCAAATTTATGGAAAAGTGAAAGACCCGAAGAATACAAGTAAGAGATGCTCCAGATGTGGGATGATTAATTCCCCAAAAGGAGCAAGATATGAGTGTAGGGGGTGTGGGTTGAGGGTTAATAGACAGCTAAACGCTGCCATAAACCTATACCTACAGATGGAGGGGCTTTCTCCATCCCCAAAGCTCTTCAACAGGCTGATGAGGGGATGGAGTGGGTTCACCCTGACAGGGGAAGAGGCTGATGAGGGCTCCCATGAACCCGTGAGGAGCCCAAGGCTAATGAATCCCAAGAGCTACACAAGACCATGTAGCTCAGAACTCATCATACCTTCTGCTTTCACTCTTCTAATTAGAAGACCAGATGCGATGTCATAGTAACAAAACCCTATATCTGTCAAGCCTTGCCAAGGGTCGCTAAGCACAATCTCTTGAGCTAGACAGTAGCAATTCCTATAGTCTACTCTATCGATAGTTAAAAGGGCCTCCTCACGTTTCACAGGCAGGCCCTCTCAACAGCTAGAGAGGCCTGGGCTGAACCATTATCCTCCCGTGGGACAGTTAGATGCCAGGCTCCATAACAATTATTAGGTAAGCTGAGGGTTTGGATGTTGGGAGTAGGTTTGGCTGTTGACCTTAAGCGGGAGCTGTTGAGGCTTTTGGAGGAGGATGAGGAGTTCCGTTATGCCGTGGCCGGCAGGATAGGGATACTGGAGATATTAAAACGTTTAGACAGGCTGGAGGAAGAAATGAACAAGCTATTGGAGTCAAACAACAGGCTGTGGGAGAGCAACAACAAGCTTTGGGAAAACCAGCAGAAGCTATGGGAGAACCAGGAGAAGCTGTGGGAGGAGGTTAGAAGCCTGAGGGAGGGTCAGGAGAAGCTTTGGGAGAACCAGAACAGGCTTTGGGAGGGTCAGAACAAGCTGTGGGAGAGCAATAACAGGCTTTGGGAGGAGGTTAGGGATATGAGGATTACTTTGAACAGGGTCGCTGTCACTCTGGATAGGCTTACGATAAGCGTCGAGGAGGAGGCCCTGAGCTTCATAAGACATAGAATAAGAAGCGACCTAGGAATAGAAATAGACCTCAACAGAATCTTCATAGACTCGCGAGAGATCAACATATACGGCTCATCCGGGGATGTATGTGTGGTTGGAGAGGCTGCAGTAAGACTTGGAACAGGACTAGTAGAAGAACTACTGAATAAAATAGACCTGCTTAAGTCTAAAAGGCCAGACCTGCTAAGGCCAAAACTCATCAAAGCCATATACACAGACTATGCAACACCAGACTCCCTAGAATACGCCAAGGAGAAGGGCGTATGGGTCCTAAAGTGGAGCGGGGACCTAACGCCACTAAAAATAGAACAAATCTAAAAACATCCACAGCCTAAACACAACATCCTCAAGACAGCCCTTAAACCGCCAAAACAACCTCACAAGTCTCACCGCTATGGCCTCGACCCCTGTAGAAAACCCACAGCCTAAAAGAAGTTTCCACCACATGAATATCTTAATCAAACGGGTCAGTTCTACTTCCTCCGAGGCTCACAGTTAAGGAGCATGCTTAACTTGACAGCACCGAATAGTAATAAAAAGTATTATATTCAAACCTAAGTTACAACATCGTTGCTGTATCTCACAGTGTCGGCAGTCATGGTATACTGTTTTGGAAACCATGTCTATCTCTACACTGCACTTTTCACCCTAGCCTTAAGCCTCGCTCCATTATCCTCTAGAACAACCACCGATTCCCCAGCTATCTCCGAGGCTTTCGCAATACTGTAAACCCTGAATCCAAGACGGCCTCGTTATAGCTTTCAACCAACTGGGACTGGGAGCTTATCGTCGAGAATGCAACATAGGGATTTCCTATATGAAACATAGTCTGGCAAGACCCACTTTCACCATATTCTCTCATCTTATACTGCTGTGGTTTAATTGTATTTTTGTAAAGGTGTATTACTGTCGTAGGCTTGAGCTGGAGTAGTCAAGAAACCCGACGTAAAACCTGCCAAACCCTGTTCCAGAAGGAGTTGGCTCAAAGCCCGTAAACCGTGGGGAGCAGTAGAAGCAGGACGAGAAAAAGCCAGTACCTCATCAACTTCAAGGCTTTGAAGACATGGCTATAAGCGGATAGCCGTCAAATGATTGTCGTAGGATAACGTGAGGCTGGCTTCCTTTTGAGAGTCTATCTATGTTAATTATGTTTTCCTGATGTAGCACCGGCAAACCCTTTTCAGCATCCATTCATGCGAACCTTCATCCAGTACTTCAGCATACACGCAGTCATAGTAATATTTTACAGCGTGCCAAACGGATGTCGAGAATGCAAGCTGGTCTAGACACACCAGCACCTTGTATACTGAGCTTATCGTGAACCTTACACGGTCACCCGGCTCAAACCTACCAAAACCATACATCCATGCGATGTCGGTCTCCACCCACTTTTTCAACCCAGTCGTCTTGGAATAATGTTCTCAATATCATCGTTGATGTTGTGATGACATTCACTACGTGATAGCGGTAGGCCAGAACGCCGGAAAACCAATCACAAGAAGATCCGCTACAACACCGATAACAACGCGGGGCATCAACATACATACTGGATGACAGACCGGATTAAAGCTTTTCCACCTCAGATTTTGGATTTCAGCAGTCAACCTTCATGGTCGGAGCATGTATGGGAGATGGTCGTCGAAGTATTCTGTCCCGCCCTCTCCATAGCCTCGAAGAGCCGTTCACAAAACCTGTACCTTCGATGCTCGAGGCCCAGCCTCAGCATACCATGGGGCTCCATCCGTCCAGGCACCATAAGCCAGCACCAGGCTTCTCAGGAAGAACCTGGCCTGGTAGCTGCTCCCTGTCCTAGGTAAAGCCCGTAGAAGGCTACGGGAAGCGGCGTCCCCTATCGCCTCATCTATAGAAGGCCTAAGCCTTGAACCCCTCTCCCATAAACTGGTGTAGTCAGGAGCCTTAAGCCTCTTAACCCTCTTGGACAGGGCTCTCACTATACCCTGTACCTGCCTGTAACCCACCTCACTGCCGTGAAAGCCTAAAAGCGCCTCATCCATAAACCCGATGGAGGGGCGATGCCAACAAACCTCCCCGCCGAGGCCAGGCACAAGCTTGCAGAATATCAATCGGCTAGGACTCTCGAAGAGAAGATCGAGGTTCTGAGGCAGGCGCTCTCACTGATACCTGATCACAAGGGGACTGAGAAGCTGAGGAGGCAGTTGAGGAAGCGTCTGGCCGAGCTGAGGGATGAGCTTGAGGAGAGGAGGGCTGCGAGGACAGGCGGGGTCTCGGTCTTCAGCGTGAAGAAGGAGGGCTGGGCTCAGGTCGCCCTGCTAGGCGTGGCTAACTCGGGTAAATCAAGCCTCTTCAGAGCACTTACGGGGGCTCCCTCACCCGTGGCAGACTACCCCCTCACAACACAGAAGCCCTACCCCGGGATGATGATCTACTCGGGCTGCGAGATACAGGTCGTAGACCTTCCAGCCCTGATGACAGAGGGCTTCGAGGAGACGAACCTGGCCTCAAAGAGCATCGGAATCGCGAGAAATAGCGACCTGCTAGCCATAGTGCTGGATGGTTCTCGGGACCCGCTGGCAGAGTTTAACGCAATAGAGTCGCTTCTAGAAGAGTATGGCTTAACCCTGAAGAAGAGGCGGTTTGAAGTGGAGGTTGAGAGGAGCGACAGCGGGGGGGTCAGGGTTGTCGTGATGGGCCAAGTTGAGGGCGGAAGGGAAGCTGTTAAGGCCCTTGCCCAGCAGCTCGGTATAAGGTCAGCCATAATCAAGATCGTGGGCGAAGTCACGCTTGACGAGCTTGAAGAGGAGCTGATCAGGAGGCCAGAGTACAAAAAATGCCTAGTGATCGTAAACAAGTCTGACATCGACGATGCGAGGGCGGATGCTGCGGTCAGGGAACTAGAAGCACGCGGATTCAGTGCGGTCAAAGCCTCAGCAAGCTCCGCAGACCTCGAAGACGTGAAGCACAAGATCTTCAAGTCGCTCGACATGATAAGGGTCTACACAAGGAAGGATGGAGTGATCTCAGAGAGACCGATTCTGTTGAAGAGGGGGGCGACAGTCTCTCAGCTCGCGGAGAAGATACACAGGGATTTCTCGGAAGCGTTGAAGTACGCTAGGATCTGGGGCCCCTCCGCTAAGGTGCAGGGGGAGAAGGTTGGCAGAGACCACGTGCTCGAGGATGGCGATATAGTCGAGTTAAGGGTCTAAGGCTTTGATGCGACGGTTAAATAGCTTGTAAACTCTTTCTGAGTCATGCCAATAGAGTTTAAGCGGTACACTGTTGTGTCGCGGTTTTCGCCGCCCGGTTCGGGTGGGGCTGAAGGGGTTCATGAGATAGAGTATCGGCGAGATCCGTTGACTGGTAGATGGAGTAGGATAAATATCGAGCGGGCTAGGCGGCCGAAGCAGACTCCAAGTGGGTTAACGCCCCTGCGGGAGCTGGCTGAGAGGACGCGGGATACATGCCCGTTCTGCCCCGAGAGGATAGAGACCAGTACACCCACCTTCACGCTGCTTCCCTACAGGCGCCTCCGCCGCGGGGACTGCTGGACCTTCCCAAACCTATACCCCTTCTCCAAACACCACGCGGTCACAGTCTTCACTCCACACCACTACAAGCCGCTAGACACAATTACGCCTGAGGAGCTCAAGGCCGGCATAAACACCGCGATAGAATATCTAAACGACATCCAAACAATAGACAGGGCCGCACGCTATCCAGTACTTGCTTGGAACAATCTCCCACCAGCGGGGGCCAGTATTATTCACCCACACTTCCAAGTCTTAGCCGATGTGAGGCCGCCCAGCATAGTCTCACAAGAGATGGAGGCGAGTGAAAAATATGCGGAGGGTGGTGGCTGCTTCTGGAAGGAGCTCCTAGAATCGGAAGAGGAGAGGGGGGAGAGGTTTGTGAAGTCGAGCCACTCGGTCTATTGGATCACAAGTTTCTCTCCAATCGGTAACAGGGAGGTCCTGGCGGTCTTCAGGGGCAGGTCCTCACTGGATGGTCTGACGCCCAGCGAAGTGGAGGAGTTTGCAGAGGGTCTAGCATCCGTGCTGAGATATTATTCCGAGTCTGGGTTAGAGAGTTTAAACATGCTCCTCTACTCCGGCCCACTGGGAGACGACATAAGCAGATACTTCTACCTCCACGCAAGGATTATAGCTAGACCGGCCCCCTCAATACTCTATGTAAACGATGACGGCTTCCTAGAGAAGCTATGCGCTGAGCCCGTAATAGACATGACGCCGGAAGACCTCGCAGAGGCTCTAAAGAGATACATGGAATAGCCATGGCCAAGGGTAGTAGAGATAGGAATTAATTCTTATTCTCTAGCTCCTGTAGTGACTGGGTGGGAGTGCCTTGATCACTGTCAAGACAAGATACTACGCATATCTACGCGAGTTGACAGGCATTCGGGAGGAGGAGATAGCCCTGAGTGAGGGGGCTACGGTCGGCACCCTCGTCGACCACCTCATCCAGAAATACGGGGACAGGTTCAAAAGCTACATACTCTCCGATAACATGGAGCTGAGACCAAACGTCGCCATCGCGATAAATGGTGTCAAGGTCTCGGACGAGCCTCTTAAGAGAATGCTGAGGGATGGCGACACCTTAGTCATCCTACCCCCAATATCCGGGGGAGTTACCGTCTAAGCCTCCTCAAAGCATCTAAGTCCATCGTGCCGTAAGTCCTATATACACTTATTACCAGCAGGAATCCGACTGTTATGACCGCGGCCCCCGCAGCCATAGAGAGGACGACTATTGCTAGGGCATAGGGGTCTATTCCGCCCGGACTGTTCACCGCGAAAACAACAAAGTTTAGATGGGCTGCGTTAATCATCAGCTCGACTCCTATCAACTGTTTGATGATGTTCCTCTTGGTGGCGAGGGTGTATATCCCGATTACGAAGATTAGGCCGGCGAAGATTGTGTAGATTGTTGGGCTAAGGGCCAACTCTCTACTCACCCTCCCTCAGAAGCGAGACAAGGCCGACAACGATTGTGAGAAGCATCACTATGACCCCTGTTAGTACCGGAAAGAATCCACCCCAGACATAGTCGCTCAAGACCCGGCCTATATCATCAAGCCCGCCACTTATCACTCGTCGCAGGTTTTCACCCCAATACTCGTAGAGCAGAGGACGCGTAGCTAGGCTCGTCAGGAATAGTGCCGAGAAGAGGGCTGTAGCGAGTATTCCCAACATCTCGTTCAGCCTCAAGTCTCATCCCTCCTAGCAGTCACCATTATCATCAACAGGAATAGGGCCATCACGCCTCCTGAATATACTATCATCTGTAGCGCCCCTATATGGACCGCACCCAACGACAAGAAGATCAAGCCCACGCTCACGGTGAAGAGCAGCAGCCCGAAGACCGAGCGGGTTAGGCTGCGGGTCTCCACGGCAAATGCGGAAAACACCACCGCGAGGACCAGTAGAAGCAGCTCGAGACCCTCAATCACCAAGGCCATGGGGAAAATCTTCAAGCCTCTACAAATATGTGTCCCAGCAGCGACCTCGGATGCAGGCTATTTGTTTCTCCGAAACATGCGGGGCAGGGAGGCTGAGACAAGCAGCCATGCAAGAGCCATCATGAGGCCGTGGCCCAGCCTAAACTCGACACTTCTGGCCGCATCCGTTGCGGGGCTCCACATCCTGTAGGAGACGTAGGCTGCGACCGCTAAGCTGTATGCCGCGATAATTACTGGGCGTTTATTAGTGAGGGATAGTAGGAGGGCCACCGCGAACAGGGCTGTAAATAAGAGGTTGGAGAGGACTAGGGGCGTGAATCCAGCCTCAACTACCAACCTAGCACCCTGAACAGCATACAGGAGCATATTTGCTACACTAATAGCCACAGATATCTTACCTGTACGGCCCATCAACTCATCTCAGGGGCCTGTGGGAGCCGGTTCAAGCAGGGCTTCCCTGCGCTATTTTCTGCCTTACATCCTCGAAGCGTCGGGGGAGGTTCTCTACATACTCTGGGTCTAGGGCGTGGAATTGGGTTGTGTTTCCAGATCCTCTAACAATCTGGAGAAAGTCTGCTACGTGCTGGCCCTTTATCCGCTCCTCAGGCGGGAGAACCCCCCCGCCCACGGGTATTGACAGCCCAGCGTCCAGCGCGCCCTTGACAGCGGCATAGAGCCTAGAGCCGGGGTGGGATGGGTGTAATCCCAAGTCTACTATCGCTTCGGAATACCCTTTCTGGAGGGCCAGCTTCCCCGCCATGAATCCCGCTAGATAGGCTGCGGGTATGGATTTTGTCCCGCCCATCCAGCCGTACTGTCTGAGGGCCCTTGTGGAGACAGTGACTGCGGTATAGTCTCCGCCCCGCCTAGACTCGATTATCTGCACAATCACATACTTGTTTGTTCTCCTCACGACGAGCCTCGGCTTCCCAGACTTCACTAGCTTCAGCCTTTTCCTATAGTTTGTCTTCCCTCTCAAAGCCCTTCGCGGAGGCCTCCTTTCCAGAATATTTCTAGGCGACAATCCTACGCACCTGCCAGCAATAGACCATTCTCTTTAAGGTAGGTTTTGAGTTCTGCGACCGATTTGAAGCGGCCGGCCTTTATCTGTAGGTAGACGTGCCGGTAGGAGCCCTCCCTAAGTAATTTCGCGGCCTTTAATCGCTTCAAGTACCTTCTCTGAGCCCTCACCTTCAATAGCCACCTCTCCTTTCTCGAGAGGATGGAGTATTTTCCCCCTTTCCTCCTGCCTGGCCCCCTCTTACCAGCTTCCCTCCTCCGCGTATTCCCCTGTTTAGGAGCTGCATAGATTGCGCCCTCGGCTATCAGCTGTCTAACATCGGCTCTTGTTATTGCGTCCTCTATGTCCTCAATCCTCTCAGGGTCGAATCTAACCCTGCTCTCACCGCATTTAAGTATCTCAGCCGCCAGCCTACGCTGTATTGTCAGGCTCACTCCGCCACACCCCGCGGCGGGTTGAGAACCCTAAGACCCATAGACGTTGCCTTTTCATAAATTCTGAGCTTGCTTCTCGCGCCCAGCGAGCCTGAGAGTCTAACCGCGTGAACCTTTGGGTCAAGACCCTCTAGCTCTGAGACGCTGTGCACCAATACTTCGCGGAAGCCTGACGAGTGCAGCCCCCTGTATTTGCGGGGCGATCTGTAGCCGACCTTGACCAGTGGCGGCCACCCCCTCTTCTGGAGCCTCATCTTACTATCCTTCCCCCGCGGCCTCCTCCACTTCTCTCCAAGACGCTTATACCTCCAGGCCTCCTGCCTCACAAACTCTGGCCTCTCCTTTCTCAGCCGGAGTACGGTCCGCGGGATCTTGACAGCCGCCTTCCTCTTAGCCTCTCCGCTTTCCTCAGACATCTACTCTTCTCCATCGCAACGTCTATAAAAACCCGACACGGATAATAGCCCCCGCCACTGTTTTATCGCGCAGTTGCCAAGCGTCTGCCTCTCATTCGAGGTCCACCAACCCTACCGGCTAAACACTAGGCTGAGCAGCGCGGGCTTCTCTAAGATCAGGGCTGAAGACCTCCCCGAAGCATTTCTTGACAACACATTAAACAGGGAGGTTTTCCTCAGGGTTGCTAGGAAGTGCTACATACCAGCAAACGGGATTATCCTGAGGGCGATTGACGAGGCTAGGGCTTGGGGGAGGGAGTTTAAGGTTAACTTCAGCATGTCGGGGGTCTTTTTGGAGCAGGCGGAGAAGTGGGCGCCAGAGGTTATAGACCAGTTCAGGGTTATGGTGGACAGTGGGAATGTAGAGATACTTGAGCAGACGTATTATCACTCCCTCGCCAGCCTATATGGGGGTGATGGCAGCGAGTTCAGGGAGCAGGTTGCGATGCATCGTGAGGCGGTCAAATCCCTTTTCGGATACGAGCCGAGGGTCTTCGAGAATACGGAGCTAATCTACAACAACTCGGTGGCTAGGGCTGTCTGGGAGATGGGGTATAAGGGGGTTATGATTGAGGGCGTGGAGAGGGTTTTACAGGGCCGCTCGCCCAACCGCCTCTACCTGGCCGCGGGGACTGGACTCAAGGTCATGACAAGGAACTACAGGCTCTCAGACGACATAGCCTTCAGATTCTCTGAGAGGTCTTGGCCCGGCTACCCCCTAACAGCAGATAAATACGCTTCTTGGCTCTCATCCACACCCGGAGACTACATACTGATCTTCATAGACTATGAGACCTTCGGCGAGCACCACTGGCCCGAGTCGGGGATACACGACTTCCTGAGACACTTACCCCGCGAGGTCTTGAAGCATGAGAACCTGTCCTTCAACACGGCGTCTGAAATCTTGGAGAAGTTCGAGGCCTCAGACGTCATATCAGTGGGTGAGCTTGAGACGATATCTTGGGCTGATGTGGAGAAGAGCACAGACGCTTGGCTCGGCAACGATATGCAGTTAACCTGCTTCAACGCTTTGAAGAGGATGGAGGCGGCTGTTAAGAGGACTGGGTCGAAGAATATACTCCGGGCGTGGAGGACCCTGCAGATAAGCGACCATTTGTACTACATGTATACTAGGCGCGGCCCCTCAGGCGTGGTCCACGCATACTTCGGCTACACGGACCAAATGAACATGTATTACGCGATGCTAGGGGCCTTATCACACCTTCAACTCCTAGCCTCGGAGGCGATAGAGGGTTCGATGGGTGAGGCTGTCAAGCTCCTCAGACCTGTCCCACCAGACAGAGCCTTCCACTACCATGAAGATGGAAGGTACATCGGGCTCTCCGCCCACTCACTCTATGAACTCCTACAGACAATACCCCTGGCGACAAGGGGGTCCATACTCTTCCACATGGCCTGTAGGCATCTGGAGAGGTGGGTGAGGTGGACTATCGGGGACCGGGAGCTGGCAGACAGGATTAGAGAGGTTGAGGCCGACACGAGCGAGGAGTTGGTCGAGAAGTTGACAAAACTTGTACGGGAGAGAGTTGAGGAGCTAGAGTCGCGCATAAGATCCTAGGATTCGGTGTCTCTAAGCCAGTTCCTTGAGCGGGAAACAGCCGCCCTCCAGGCCCTTAGTCCACTCACCCTACGCTCAACCGACCATCGGGGACGAAATACGGCTGATGCGCGCCACATCCTTCTCAACTCGTCCATATCCTGCCAAACACCCTCTGCGAGTCCTGCCGCATAGGCAGCCCCGAGAGAGGTAGTCTCAGTGAACTCCGGCCTAACCACCTCGCATCCCAAGACATCTGCCTGCAACTGCATCAGCATGTCGTTCATGGAAGCACCCCCGTCAACGCGGAGCGTCAACAGCCCCACTCCCGTGTCCCTGTTAATCGACTCGGCGACATCGTAGGTCTGCCAGCAGATGCTCTCGAGGGCCGCATAGACTATGTGCTCCCTCCTAGTGTATGCTGATAGGCCTATTATGAGGCCGCGGGCTGAGGGGTCCCAGTAGGGTGCGAAGAGGCCGCTGAATGCTGGAACGAAATACACGCCTGCGGAGCCCTCCTCTCCTGCCCTAGCAGCGACCTCACCACTCTCCCTAGGAGAGCCTATGATCCCAATATTCTCCGCCAGCCACTTGAGGAGTGAGCCGGCAATAGCTATTGACCCCTCCATGGCGTAGACCGCCCTGCCGCGCTCCATGCTGTAGGCCACGGTCGTCAGGAGCCCGTGCCGTGAAAGGACCGGCCTCTCGCCTATGTTCTGTAGGAGGAAGCAGCCTGTCCCGTACGTGTTTTTCGCATCGCCTACAGAGTAGCATGCCTGGCCGAAAAGGGCCGCCTGCTGGTCGCCTAGGTCTCCACACACTGGGACCACACCATCAACCACCCCCCATAGATCTGTGTAGCCATAATAGTCCTTGAAGATGCTTGGGAGGGGCTGGGGCATGATCTCGGCCGGTATCCCGAAGAGCTCCAGCAGCTCACCAGACCACTCCAGCTTCTCGATATCGAACAGCATAGTTCTGGAGGCGTTTGTATAGTCGGTGACATGGGCTCCTCCCCTGTTTTCCCCAACGCCCCTAGTCAGGTTCCAGATCAGCCAGGTATCTATTGTCCCGAAGGCTAGTTCACCTGCCCTGGCTAGCTCAGCCGCCCTCGCGACATTCTTGAGTATCCACTCTATCTTCGTTGCTGAGAAGTAGGTTGATGCGTAGAGGCCCGTGAGCTTGTGGATGGGGTTCTCTTCCAGCCCCTCAGCCTTGAGTTGGTCGCACCGCTCCCTCGTTCTAGTGTCCTGCCACACAATCGCATTATAGACCGGCAGCCCCGTCCTTCTATTCCAAATCACCGTCGTCTCACGCTGGTTCGTAACGCCTACGGCAGCAACACGCCTCTCCCCCGAAGGCAGACCCCTAAGCGCCTCCCTCACCACGTATTTCACTGCATCAAGTATCTCTAAGGGGTCATGCTCAACCCAGCCCGGCCTAGGATAAATGTTCTTGTGCTCCTTGTATGCCCAGGAGATTGGCCGCCCCTCCTCATCAGCCACGAGACACCTAGTGCCGGTGGTCCCCTGATCTATGGAGACAATATATCTCAAATCCAAGACCCCATGCGGGGTGTGCGGTAATATCCTTTGCGGACAGCAAGCCACCACTCCCCCTTTTCAAGCAATATCAGTAGAAGGTCTCCCAAAAACTGTCTTAATCAGGGCCGAGATCTGGGTGAACGATTTTATTCACGTCTTAAAGCATTGGGGTAGGCTTGAAGTTTAGGTGTAAATACTGTGGAAGAGAGTTCGCCTCAGAGACAGCTCTCAAGCGACACACCAAGGACATTCACAAATCGCATTACTATACACCAAGAATAGTCTTAACAATAGCTGTCGCTCTATTGCTGGTGGCTGCTGGGGCCTTTCTGCTCACGAGGCGGGGTTTAGGCTCCCCAGTCTCAGGAATTGAGTGCCAGAACGGCGAACAGGTAACCTATCACGTCCACACACTGCTCGAGATATATGTGAGGGGAGAGAAGGTTAAGATCCCTGCCAATATTGGGATTATACCGGGGCGCTGCATGTACTGGCTCCACACCCATGACGAGACAGGACTAATACATATCGAGGCGCCCCGACAGATGCGATTTACGCTTGGCCAATTCTTCGACGTCTGGGGGCAGCGGCTATCAAACGATAATGTACTGGGAATGGATCTGGCGTCCTCTGGTCTAGCGATGAGAATTTATGTTGACGGGGAGAGGTATTCGGGCGACCCGCGCGAGATTGAACTAGTGGATAACAGGTCTATCGTCCTAGACATTGGCCCACCTTTCGCCAAATAGGCCTATACGACCGCCCCCGCCGCGTCCATGACAGGTGGGTGGCGACAATCGTTAAAGAGGCAGCTTATGGAGCTAGTTGACGATGCAGGGACTGCTGGCAGCGGTGGTATATGTTCTCCCAGCATATATCGCCAACGGGACACCAGTAGTGGTTCTAAGATTCACTAGACGCAGCCACCCCCTTGATATGAGGCTGGTCATGCCAGATGGTAGGAGGCTATTAGGCGACGGCAAGACGGTGGAGGGGCTGGTCTCGGGCGTGTCTGCAGGCCTAGCTGCAGCCTTTCTGCTATACACCCTTCTGCCCAGAGTCTACAGGGGCTTCCTCGAAGGCGGGCTCATGCCAATAGGCGCGATGGCAGGCGACATACTCGGATCTTTTCTTAAGAGGAGGCTGGGGTTGGAGCGGGGTGGGAGCGCACCAGTCTTGGACCAGCTCGGCTTCTTGTTGATGGCGTTGCTGCTTGCGTGGCTCCCCTACGGGCCACCCGGCTGGGCGGATCCGTTGACACTCCTTCTGCTACTCTTAGTCACTGCCCTCCTCCACATCTCCACCAACGCCTTAGCCTATCTTGCGGGACTGAAAGAGAAATGGTACTGAGAATCATAATCAGTATATAGTAGCGGGCGCCTAAATACTAGATTAGATGAGAAGATATAGAGTCAAGGTAAGGGCGATATGCGGACCCACGGAGTCAGAGTCGAAAGTGAGGACGGCGATACTCAACATCCTCTCACTGGAGCATGAGCCCCCATTCGAGGTACACCGGCTGACGGGGATCTTCGGTGAGCCGCTCACCATCTTAGAGGTAGGTGTCTCTGAGGATGAGGCTGAACGCGCGGCGCGCCACCTCATAGAAAGCCTCTCAAAGGACTATGTTTCTGAAAGGGTTGAGAGCAGCGGATCGGTGGAGACGATCCATCTTAGATTGAATAAGCAGCTGGCCTATCTCGGAATAATTCAGCCATCGGAGGTCGACGCCA
>JAVYLC010000029.1:17048-22007 GCA_038741355.1 Nitrososphaerota archaeon | reverse complement strand
ATTTATCAATAGGGATACATCACTCCCCACGTGCATGACCGTAGTTGACTATTGGGTAAATAGCCCTTTCGTGGAGCATAAAATCCAAAAAATAATTCCTCTCTAATTCGTGAAGGACATTGACCGGCATTATGCTGTTACCCTTTTGTATATGTCCATAAAATCTACTATAATACTTTAGCCAAGTATCTTTACCCAAATGCAGGTGTTATTTAGATGGGGGGTGGAGGTTTAAGCTTGTCCGCTGTAGAATGTTGGGAGATATTCCAAACTAGCCCTTTAGCTCTTGGATTATTTTTATGATTGCGCTTGCTTTTTCTTCTTCTGAGCCTTCTAGGAACTTTCTCAGTCTCTGGGGTGGTGCTATTGACTGGAGCTCTATTACGTCTGTTTTTGACCCTGTCTTGCCTGTGAGGTTTAGGTCCAGCTCAAGGTCGTTGGCGGTCCACACAGTTGTTTTGAACTCTCGTTCGGCCCATCTCTTTCTCTTAAAGTCGGGGAATCTGGGTGTGTTGCTTCCCAGCTCCACCGACACGACTACAGGTAGTGGTACTTTCACCACTTCGTAGCCGCCTTTTACCGTGCGTTTAGCTACTACGGTTCTATCCTCTATGCTGATGTATGAGACATAGGAGACGTTGTGGTATCCGAGCCACTCTGCTATCTGGGGAGGGACCTGAGCCGTTCCTGAGTCGGAGGTGCTTTCGCCACAGAGGACTAGGTCTGGCTTTAGCCTCTTTATGGCCTGGGCTAAGACGTATGATGTGGCGTACGTGTCTGCCCCCGCGAAGGTTTTGTCGGAGAGGAGTATCGCGTCGTCAGCGCCCATAGCCACGCACAGCTTTAGGAAGGGCTCGAAGAGGGGCGGCCCCATCGACATTACTGTGACTCTCCCACCATGCCTGTCTTTGAGTTGCAGCGCTGCCTCGACAGCGTTTTTATCTGCGTCGTTCAGCTCATTCTCAGCCGATGCCCTGTCTACTGTTTTGGTTATGGGGTCAAACCTAACTTGCTCAACCTTTGGAACAACCTTAACACACACCACTATGTCCATTTCATACACCCTCCTTCTCAAGCTCCTCAATAATCCTTGGTATTAGTTTGAAGAGGTCAGCTTCCACGCAGTAGTCGGAGAACTGGAATATTGGCGCGTTTCTGTCGATGTTGATCGAGATTACTGTTTTCACATCGCGTATTCCTGAGACGAAATGTGACGCTCCACTCACTCCTAGGATTAAAGCTATCTTGGATCTTAGGCTGACGCCTGTGGAGCCTACTTGAACGTCCCTAGGTGCAAGGCCTAGGTCTGCGAGAGGCCTCGTTACAGCCAGTTGTGCGCCCAACTTCTCGGCGAGCGTCTTGATAAGGGAGAGGTCTCCACCGGTTCCCATCCCGGCCACTACCACTTTTTCAGCCCTTGTAACATCTAACACCTTTGCCACACGTCTCTCGACGATCTTCCACCCATCTGTCGGATGGAGTTCCGGGCTAAACCTTTGGATATCCGCCCCACGTCCTGTCGGGTTCGGCTTATCGAAAACCCCCGGCCTAACTGTGGCTATCTGTAGGACACCTGGCCTGCATTTGCAGACGGCTACGATGCTGCCCCCGAAGCCCGGGACATGTCCTACGAGCTTTCCGTCTAAGGGGTCTATGTCGAGGTATGTTACATGGGCTATTAGGCCCGCCCCGGCCCTTATAGCTAATCTGGCAGCAATATCGACTCCATTATAGGTTGCTCCGAAGAGTACTATCTCGGGCTTCTCCTTTTCAACCAGTTGGTGTAAGGCCTTGGCGTGTTTCGCCGGGTCGTAAGCTGCCAGCTCACTATGTTCAACATAGTATACCTTATTGACCGGGTATCTTGAGACTTCTTTGACAATTTCTTCCATCCCCCAGCCTGTTAGGACCGCTGCTGTTCTCATGTTAGCCTGAGCCCCAAGTTCAGCAGCCTTACCCACTATCTCTAACGACACGTCCTCTATCCCTTCTGGACCCACTTCCACAAAAGACCATATCTCACCCATCTTGGCCACCTACCGCAGCTTGAAGAAGCTCTGCAACATCCATTACCTTAAGGGGTGTTTTCTGGATCTTTGCAGAGTCTTCGAAGTTTATTATGCAGTAGGGGCACGAGGTTATCAGGATTTCCGCCCCCGTCTCAACAGCCTGTTTAACCCTTATGTTTGAGGGTCTTTCTTCGGGTTTTGACTCCATGAGTATCCGACCCCCTCCTCCACCGCAGCAGAGGGATAGTTCCTTTGAGAAGCTCATCTCATAGAATGAAAGTCCTTTGACGCTTTCTATCAGTCTCCGAGGCTGCTCGTATATCTTTGCGTATCTGCCTAAATAGCATGGGTCGTGGTAGGTTGTTCTCGCCTCTAACCGCGCATCGATTGATAGTTTTCCAGCATCCAAGAGCTCTGCGAGGTACTCTGTATAGTGGAGGGTTTCATATTCACCTCCATACTTAGGATAGATGTCCCGGAACATGGTGTAGCAGTGCGGGGATATGGTCACTATTTTCCTGATACCTAACGAGTTGAATTTTGCTATGTTTTCGTTGACCAGCTCTTCTAAGAAGTCTGTCTCGCCCGCGTGGAATACCGGGTCTCCACAGCATTTCTCTTCGTCACCGAGGACTGTGAAATCAACCCCCGTTTTAAGCAGAAGTTTTACGATAGCGGTTGCTATCCTCTGGAGGCGTATATCGTAGGATGAAATGCATCCAATGTAGAGGAGCGTATCGCTTCTCTTCTTCGCTATGTTTGCGTCCAACTTGTCGAGCCACTGACCTCTCGTCCTAAACGGGTAGCCCCATGGATTCCCATCCTCATAGATCTTCCAGAGCGCTTGGGTGAGAGGTGCAGGAGCTCTGTTGTTCTTAAACCAGATCCTCCTTAACTCGTGAATTACTTTTGTGACTTTAACATTTCGTGGGCAGACTGATTCACAAGCTCTGCACATCATGCAGAGATATGGGTCGATGTCTACGGGAAGGCCTAGTTGCATTTTTCGGAGAAACTGTCTTGGACTTAATTTGGGGCCGTTGAAGATGTTGAGAGGGCAGGCTGCTGTGCATGCTCCGCATTGGAAGCAGGCTGTGATGTTTTCGGCTAACACCTTGTCGTTGAAAAGCTCTGAAAGGGGCTGGATGAGCATTTAGCCACTCACCTGCATCTTCTCCTTTTTCAGGGTCATCACGACCTCGTGGGCCTCAGTCATCTTCTCCGCGAACCTCTTGGCCTCAGCTGCGCTTATCCAGTGTAGCTGGAGCCTCTTCGGGTCTATGTTGCGTGCCTGTATTATCTTGAGCCATCTCTCGTAGCGTCTCTTTGTGTTGAGATTAGCGTAGTTGTAGTGGCAGTCTTGCGGCCAGCAGCCTGTGACGAAGACGGCGCCGGCGCCTTTCTCGAATGCATGCAGGATAAGCTTCTGTGAAACCCTCGCAGAACACATCGTGCGTATGACCCTGCATACCGGCGGATACTGTATCTTGAGGATGCCGGCAAGGTCTGCCCCCGCGTAGCTACACCAGTTGCATGCGAAGACTATCGCCTTCTCTTCCGGGTTTTCGGCTAACGCTGCATCTATTTGTGCTATCAATTGCTCGTCTGTGAATCCCGGCATCGTTATAGCTCCTTCAACATTACATTCAGCAACACATGCGCCACACCCCTGGCAGAGGCCTGGTATAACCTCTATCCATTTTCTCAGCTCACCCTTTATCGCACCATATGGGCAGACTTGGGCGCACCTCATGCATTTTGTGCATTTTTGCAGATTTATGACTGGGATGAAAGGCTCTTTCTCCAGCTGTGGCGATGTGAGTAGTGCGGCTGCCTTTGCGGCTGCAGCCAATCCCTGCGAAATGCTCTCCCTAATATCCTTAGGCCCTTGAGCTACGCCTGCGAGGAAGACACCCTGTGTTATTGATTCAACAGGCCCCAGCTTTGGGTGGAGTTCGAGGAAGAATCCCTCAGAGTCTTTGGCGACCCTGAGCTGCTGGGCCGCCGCTATTTCTGCTGGCGGGTCTATGGCTGTGGCCAGCACGACGTAGTCTGCGGGCATGTTTAGTGTCTCGCCTATCGTGATATCCCGTACGACTAGGCCTCCCTCACCTATTTGGACAAGGTCTTCAATCGGTTTCTCTGTCCCCACCCTGATAAATCTTACACCCTCTTCGCAGGCTTTCCTATACAGCTCCTCAGCCCCCCTCCCGTAGGTCCTGACGTCTTTTACAATAACTGAAACGTTCTTTCCGCTTCTCCTAAGCTTGAGAGCGTGATAGATGATGGTTTGGCAGCAGTACCTTGAGCAGCCTCTACTCGGGTTTCTTGAACCTACACATCCGATGAAGACGATATTTCTAGCATCTTCTGGGACGCCATCCATCTCGTATCTAAGCAGTGTCGCAACTTTTGACCCGCCGCCTTCTACTTTGGGCCAGTTTGGCTCATGGACTTTACCGCCTGTGGCTAGGATTATAGCACCCACATCGAGTTCCTCACCGCTAGACAGTGTCACATGGTAGTTTCCGACGAAACCCGTTACCTCAGTCACCTCTGTGCCCAGATGAACCTTGGCACCAGACCTCTCCAGCTGCTTTATCTTCCACTGCAAGAAGAGCTGGGCATCTAGTCCGGATGGAGCAATTTCCCTGAGATATCTGAGGAGGCCTCCCAGCTCATGTTCTTTCTCAACCAAATGGGTCTCGAATCCCATCTCCGCGAGAGCCGTGGCCGCGGTCATCCCAGCCACACCTCCCCCAATGACTAGGGCTTTTTGCAAGACTGGTGTTGACAGCTTGGTCATTGGCTTTTGCAGGACCGCCTTAGCGACCGCCATCGAGATAAGGTCTACGGCTTTCCTTGTGGCTTCTATGGGCTGGTTCTTGTGAACCCAAGAGTTGAGGTTGCGTATGTTAGCCATCTCTAGGAGGTATGGGTTGAGACCAGC
>JAVYLC010000029.1:0-16948 GCA_038741355.1 Nitrososphaerota archaeon | reverse complement strand
CCTTAGCGACCGCCATCGAGATAAGGTCTACGGCTTTCCTTGTGGCTTCTATGGGCTGGTTCTTGTGAACCCAAGAGTTGAGGTTGCGTATGTTAGCCATCTCTAGGAGGTATGGGTTGAGACCAGCCCTTGCACAAGCCCTCATGAAGGTTGGGCTATGTGTCTTCGGCGAGCAGGCCGCTACAACAACCCTGTTAAGCCTCTTCTCCCTTATCACATTCTCGATATGCTTCGTACCCGTCCCAGAGCACGAGAACCTCTGGTCTTCGACATGCACTACGTAGGGTATTTTCTTGGACTGTTCAACGGCCGTTTTTATGTCAACTACCCCCGCTATATTGGAGCCGCAGTGGCAAATGAAAACACCAACTCTAGGCTCACCCGAGACCTCTATGGTCTCCTCAAAAATTTCAGGTTCTACGGACCTTGAAGTCAGATAGGTTAGCGCCTTTGCAGCGGCCGCACCAGCCTCTGTCACGCTGTCGGGAATGTCTTTAGGACCGCTTGCGCATCCACAGACATATATCCCCTTCCTTGACGTCCCGACGAAGTCTCCGTCTATTTCATATGATTTAATGAAGCCATCTTCGCCCACCTCTAACCCCAAGGTTTTAGCTAACCTGTTCAACTCCTCCGATGGAACGAGGGCTGTTGAAAGAACAACCATGTCGAAAGTTTCTTTCCTCAACTCTCCAGTAGTCGTGTCCTCATAGACAACGTCTATGCCAACACCATTAGGGACAACTCTTCCAGGCCGACTCCGCACAAATCTGACACCGCTCTTCTTTGCTCTTTCAAACATCTCGTCGAAGCCTTTTCCATAAGCCCTTATGTCCATGTAGAAAATCGTGACATCCTTGATTCCATGGTCGACAAGCTGTAGCGCCTCCTTAATACTGTACATGCAGCAGACCCTGCTACAGAAACTGTAGAACCTTTTATCACGAGCACCAACGCATAGGATGAACGCCACTCTCTCCGGGTGGCGGTGGTTGCTGGGCTTTATGACCTCACCCCTTGAGGGGCCGCTCGACTGCAGCAGTCTCTCGAGCTCCATTGCTGTGAGGATGTCAGGGTGTCTTCCATAGCTGAACTCCGGAATTAGTGAGGCGTCGAAGAGGTCTGAGCCGGCTGCAACTATTATGGCGCCCACATTTAGTTCATGGATTGTCTCTTTCATCTCGAAATCTATGCATTTTGGCCCGCATGCCTCGACGCATCTGCTGCATGGAAGATAGTTGGGAGGCTTGTTCAAACAGTGCTCAATGTCTATGACGTATGTTCCCGGCTCGGCCTGGTCAAAGGGGAGATAGATAGCCTTCCTCGCACCCATCCCTACGTCAAACTCGTTCTTCAGTATGACTGGGCAAACAGGTACGCAGTCACCGCACCTCGTACACTCATCGGTGACGTAGCGGGGCTTCTGGACAACTTTGACGTAGAAGTTTCCAGCCTCGCCTCTAACTTCAACGAGCTCGGCCAGCGTTAGGACCTTAATGTTTTTGTTCTGCATCACCTCGCTTAGCTTGGGCGCCTCAATACAGATCGAACAATCCATCGTGGGGAAGTTCTTATCTAGCGCCGCCATCCTCCCACCTATTACGGGGCTTTTTTCAACAAGGTAGACCCTGGCACCTGCCTTGGCTAAGTCGAGCGATGCCTGAACCCCTGCAATCCCACCCCCTATAACTAGAACAGAGTCCACCATCCCTACCACCTCCTCTCTAAAACGTCTACGCTAGCAAGCAGCTCAGAGGCTATGTTGAAGCCTTGTTGGACCGCTTTGCGGTTAAGATCGACCGCTTTTGGAAACCTGTCGGCCAACGCCTTTTCAACCGCCTCTTGGGGCGGTGTACCCAAAACAGCCACTATGGCTCCGAGTATCACGATATTGGCCACTATCTTCCTACCTAGACGCTCGGCTATCTCGATGGCCGGTATGGGCAAAACCTTGTAATCCTTTGAAGTGTGTTTGACAAGTTCTTTCACGGTTATTATTACTCCGCCGCGTTTGACGTGTCTGAGGTTTTGGACAAAACCCTCGTCATACATTGTGGCTAAAACGTCTAGCTTGGTGATAAGCGGGTAGTCTATAGGTTCGTCTGAGATTACTACGTCCGCTCTAGACCAGCCTCCTGTTATGTATGGGCTATAGCCCTCAGTCACTACTGCTTCTTTGCCGCCGTATATTGCCGCTGCTCTTCCAAGTATGTGGCCAGCCGTTATGGCTCCTTGGCCACCTAACCCAGTGATTCTAATCTCACGTCTCAAACACTCTCTCCCCTCCCAGAAGCCTTTCTGATGGTCTCCTGAATAAGCTCCTGGTAGCTCGGCCTTCTCCTGTCCACGAAGTTACCGACAACCAGTGGCTCGCCTTGAAGACGTATGTCTATCTTGCTGAGATCGGCATTGTGGTCCACCACAGAATACTTTCTGAAATACTCCATCATATCGATTGCCTCGGGGAAGTTGTTGAACTCGCCGAAGGTGGGGGGACAAGGTGATATGACCTCGATAAACGCGAAGCCTTCCACACTCATCATATGCTTTATTGCATTGATCAGCTGCCGCACGTGTAGCGTTGTCCATCTAGCCACGAAGGAGGCTCCCGCAGCAGCCACTAGGTAGGGTATGTTGAACGGGGCTTCAAAGTTGCCGTAAGGCGACGTGTATGTCTTTGCTCCTAGGGGTGTGGTGCCGCCATGCTGGCCGCCCGTCATCCCATAGTTAAAGTTGTTAACCATTATCACGTTGATGTCGACATTTCTCCTAGCAGCATGTATCAGATGGTTCCCGCCAATGGTGCAGATATCTCCATCGCCCGAGATGACGGTGACCTCTAGGTCAGGTCTCATGAGGGATAGGCCCGTGGCGAAAGCTATAGCACGGCCATGAGTCGTATGGAAAGAGTCGAGACGCATGTAGCCTGAAACCCTCCCAGTACAGCCTATACCTGAAACACAGACATGCTTCTCAGGCGGGATACCTGAGGCCTCGATGGCGTCCGCATAGGCGGCCATGACTATGCCAATGCCACATCCGGGGCACCATATGTGTGGAAGCCTCTCGCTTCGCAGCAGGCTATCTCTCGGGTGGCGCTGAGCCTTGACTACCTGGGTCACGCCGCAGCCACCTCCACAGCGTCTAAGATGACGATCGGCTCTATCAGGCTGCCTGGAGCCCAGTTAACTTCTAGGACTGGGCATTTGGCGTATTCTCTGACTGGGTGTACAAGCTGGCCGAAGTTTATCTCAGGGACTACTAGGGCGTTGACGCGCTGGCTCAGCCTCTCAATCACATCGCTCGGGAAGGGCCATAGGGTGATGAGCTGAAGCAGTCCAGCCTTAATCCCCCGTGAGCGGGCCTGCTTAACAGCATTCAATGACGACCTAGCCGTAGACCCGTAGGCAACCACGACTACCTCGGCATCATCGGTCATGAACTCCTTATACAGCCACAGCTCACGGGCATGATTCCTGATCTTGCCAAGCAGATATCGTAACATTTTTTCAGAGATCTCCTGGGATGTGGTTGGATAGCCCCTCTCATCGTGGGTGAGACTGTCAATGTTTACCCTGCAGCCCATCCCCACTATAGGCATCGGGTTTACATCTGCAGAGTAGTCGAATGGCGGCCTACTGGAGAGGAGCCGCGCATCCATAGTTTTCCTCTCCACAACCTCCACTTCCTCTGCGGAGGGAATGACTACTTTCTCCCACATCAGGCCTACCAGCTGGTCGGCCAGCACGATGACGGGTGTGCGAAGCCTTTCCGCCGTATTGAAGGCACGAATGGTTAGGTCGAAGAACTCTTGGACGCTACTGGGAGCGTAGACGACCGTCTCGATGTCTCCGTGAGAGCCCCACCTAGTCTGCATAACATCACCCTGCCCTATCAGGGTTGGAATTCCGGTGCTGGGCCCCGCCCTTTGAACGTTGACGATCACTATTGGAGCCTCCATGATGAACGCCAATCCAATGTTCTCCATCATCAAGCTGAAGCCGGGGCCAGACGTAGCGGTCATAGCCTTGGCCCCTGCATAAGATGCACCGATAAGGGCGGCCACACTTGCCATCTCATCCTCCATCTCGACGGCTATCCCGCCGACCTGTGGAAATCTTACACAAGCCCTCTCGAAAATCTCGCTGGAGGGAGTGATGGGATATCCTGCGAAGAACCGGCATCCAGCCAGTATAGCTGCTTCGACACACGCGAAGTTTCCCATCATAAAGTGGACACCAGGCCTCGGCAGACCACTGCTCATACGGCTAGCTCACCTCAACCGTGTAGATGGCTAGCTCGGGGCATATCAGGCTACACATCTTACAATTGACGCAGTCGTTTTCCTTCCCTGGCTTAATTTTAGGATACCGATATCCGTTAGAGTTGAGCTCGTCAGACCGCTCGAGAACCTCCATGGGGCAGAAACTCCAGCAAAAACTACACTCCTTACACCTCTCAGGTATAACATAGACCCGCCCCAACGGTCTTCGGAACAAAGCTAGGTTGATTGGCTCACGCAATATTTTCAAAGCTTGAGCCGCCAAGGCCCAACAAAATCGCTATTGGTCCGCATAATTATACACTAACAAATATTCTACCTAGTCCAATATACAATATATTGAATGTGAATAGGGCTTCATTAAGCAATATATAGGCCTTTAAGATAACTTATCAGTGTGGGGGAGAAGGGCCAAGCTAACCTATTGATGACTCTTCTAGCCTTACATCCCCCACTGGCATGGAGCGAGGATCGATTCATACATTCGCCACTTTACAGGATCGAGGAGTTCGATGAAAGACTCCTTCTCTTTCCAAGTCGCTCTGAGGCGGAGATTATTCTGGAGAACCTCATCCGCCCCCTTGGACTTCAAAAACAAAAAACCTCCCCAACAGCCTATCTCATCCAGAAAAACGAGGTCTCCAAAACCCTAAGAAATTTCCTATGGATAGTTAGGAAAAGCTGGAGAGATGAGACAGCCCGAGTCATCTGGTCCACATTATACGTAGCCTCCGCTAAAGGATGGGAAAATATTCCACTCGAGATGGTTGCGGAGGTAAGCGGCCTAGACCAAGCAAAATGTAGAGAGATTCTTGCGAGAATACTTGACGATAGGGGGCTGGTTGGCGATGAGACGGTGAAGGCTGGAAGTAGGCATTTCGTGGAGGCCCTAGACCATATACTTCAAAACATTCCCACATGGAGTGAAGAACTAGTCATGTCCATCCTTTGTACGGAGATATACGCGTCGGTGGAGGACATATATGTGAAGATGCGTCCCTACGGCCTGAGCATTGCAGCCATCTACAAGATAGTGCAAAAGCTTAAAAAAGCCGACCATATAGCCCGCGTGAGATATAGCCGGAGAAGACCACAGGGGCCGATGAGGGAGGTATTTTCACCAAACTGCCGCAACTGCTTCTACGGTTATACCAGTGAGGAGAAATGCTTACAACATCTTCTTATTGAGTTGGAGACCTATTTCAAGGAAAACTATGGGAAAACCTTCAGCGTCGAGGAGAGAATGGCTCTCTACAAGTCTCTTAGGATGGCACCGTTTGGGCCGCGGGTGTTGCGAAAGCTCCTCACCACGCTGAGGCTTGTTAGAAACGTGGAGCAGCTGGTCAAGGACGAGAGGCTGGCCGGTCTTTTGAGAAAGCTTGACGAACTGTGTGGCGTAAAGCTGACCCTACCATCCTTTGAATTCAGGACTGTAAACAATATTGGACAAAATCCATTAATGGGATAATATTATAGAGCCATAGATCGTCTGCATTATGTGACTAGAAGGGAATTCCAATGCCGAGACTGCATACACTTTCTCCCCTACCCTCTCATTGAGGGGGTTGGGACGTGCTCAAACCCTGGCAGCTTAAACTATGACCGAGTAAGGTTTGGTGATGAAGAGCCTTGTGAATTCTTCGGTTTGGCTGAACTCAGCGTCTCGGGCCTTGAGGATGTGGAGTTCTACTGGTGCCACACATGCCGAAAATACATGTACAGAGACGAGCTCACGTATCATGTGGGTCATAGGGTTTATACTGGAGCGGCTAAAACAGACGCAGAGTTTAACGCAGAGAGCACCATGGCTGCAGACTAGTGGCCGGTTAAGCGGGCCATGACAGCGCTGGGCTAGACCGCATAGCACTATACCTCCATCTCTGGTTATAAGAGATCATTTGCGCCGGTTCTGAGGCTAGGGGAAGTGTAGGGCCTTATGATTTCATTCGGCAGCCTCGTTCTTGCGATAAAGTGGTTTATCCCAAAACCTCTGGTACTATACTGTATGCCTTGGTTTCCATGGCGTCCATAATCGTAACAGGTGGATGCAAATGATTGGTAAGAAAAAAGGTTCCTTTAAGGATATAAAAAATTATTTATAGATAGTTTCCCCACATGTTTTATAGGCCTTGCTTCTTTGGGAGCCTTCAACGGAAGTAATAGAAAAGGCCAACATGACTCGATTCATCGAGTATGTCGATGGAAAGAAAGGATTGGGAATAGACCCGCTCGAAAAATACGCGTATTTTAAGCTGTACGACTGGTCCATTAAAAATATCCCTGAATTCTGGGATGCTGTCTGGAGCTTTGTCGAGATCAGGGCCTCTAAGCCCTATGACCAAGTTGTTGACGACTTGAATAAGTTTCCTGGAGTTTCATGGTTTATCGGTGCGAGGCTCAACTTCGCTGAAAACCTTCTCCGGGTAAGAGATGGAAAAACGGCTATCATAGCTGTTAGAGAAGATGGGTTCTCAAGAAGGATTTCCTACCTCGACCTATACCGTGAAGTGGTGGGGTTAGCTAGAGGCTTACAGGAGGCGGGGATTGGAGAAGGTGACAGGGTCTGTGGATACATTCCTAACACGGTTGAGGCGTGCGTAGGCATGCTCGCTACGGCCTCGCTGGGAGGGACCTGGTCATCAACAGGCACAGAGATAGGGGTTGAGGCAGTGGTCGACAGGTTTGGACAGGTTTCGCCAAAAGTACTCATCACAGTGGATGGATACTTTTACAAGGGCAAGAGATACAATGTCTTAGAGAGGGTGAAGAAAATTGTTGAGAATATACCTTCTATAAAGAGTGTGGTTGTTGTCCCATATCTTGAAGAGAACCCTAAGATAGATGCTATAGAGAATGCAATCCTTTACAACGACTTCATCAAGCCTGGAGACGGCTTCTCATTTAAGCAGGTTCCTTCCTCGACGCCCATATACATAATGTTTACCTCGGGGACCACGGGTAAGCCAAAATGCCTAGTCCAGTCTGTCGCAGGTATTCTTGTCAATCACTTGAAGGAGCTTGTCATACACACAGATCTAAAGCCGGCAGACACGATCACGTACATAACATCTACAAGCTGGATGATGTGGAACTGGCTGATGACTTCACTAGCCACAGGTGCTACACTGCTGCTTTACGACGGCGACCCAAACTATCCTGACTGGAGAAGAATGTGGCACCTAATCGACGAGCATGGAGTCTCAATCTTCGGATGCAGTGCAAGCTACATCAACTATCTCAGGAGCCTTAGTGCGTCACCGCGGAGAAGCTTCGACCTCACAACACTGCGAGAGATATCGCAGACCGGTTCTCCCCTCTCTGCTGATGGGTTTAAGTGGGTATATGAGGAGGTTAAGAGGGATCATCACTTCAACTCTATATCAGGTGGCACTGATATCAACGGCTGCTTTGCTATAGGTAGCCCGACGTTACCAGTCTATGCGGGACAACTCCAATCACCAGCTTTAGGCATGAAGATAAAGTGTTACGATGAACATGGTAACCCGGTCTACGACAGAGAAGGAGAGCTTGTGTGCGAGGCTCCAGCCCCTTCTATGCCACTTTACTTCCTTAACGACCCGAACAACGAGAAATATCTCGACGCATACTTCAGGTTCTATACTCACAAGAGGGTGTGGAGGCATGGTGACTACGTCATATTCCACAGCGATACGGGTGGAATTACCTTCCTAGGCAGATCTGATGCCGTGATTAAGCGGTCTGGAGTTAGGATTGGGACCGCCGAGATATACGGTGTGGTTGAGAAATTTAAGGAGATAGCTGATAGCCTAGCGGTTGGGCAGAACTGGAAGGGCGACCAAAGAATAATACTTTTCGTGAAAATGGCTGCAGGGTATTCTTTGACCGAGGAGCTGAAGGATATGATTAAAAAAGAGCTGAGGGAGAGGGTCTCACCGCGACATGTCCCCGACATTATTTTGGAGGCGCCTGACATACCGTATACCTTTAACATGAAGAAGGTGGAGATAGCGGTTTCAAACATAATAAACGGTAGAAAAGTTATTAACAGGGACTCGCTGATCAATCCTGAATCGCTTGACTACTTCGAAAAAATCTTGCCGATGCTACAGGGTGATTAATTCCGGTGTATGTTTTTGAGGAGTTTTTCCTAGATATGAGTCTGAGAAGACTGATTCATGATCCTTACAGACTGTTAAAAGTCATGAGGCTGGAGGAAGGACATATTCTATTGGACGTAGGTTGTGGGACGGGTTACCTTTCAATTCCCGCCGCATCGATAGTAGGTGATAATGGAATTGTTTATGCGGTGGACATTTCAGACAAATACCTGTGGAAACTAGAGCTGAGGGCCGCTAAACTCGGTGTAAAAAACATACTAGCGGTTAGGACGAGAGCTGAAGAGCTGGATGGAATTCCTGACAATTCCGTCGACAGAGCTGTTTTCATGCTGAGCCTCCACCACATAGAGGGGAAGGAGCAGGCACTTAGTCAGGTTAGACGTAAGCTTAAGCAAGACAGCCTACTCATGGTTTATGAGCCGATAGCCTCAAGGATGTTTGGACACGGCACAGAACCGTCAGAAATCATACCTCTTCTCAGGCAGAAAGGCTTTGAGCCGCAGCTGTTGGAGAAAGGACGGCTATTCTGGACCGCTCTATTTGCTCCCGTATAGATTGTCATGTACTTCATCCTCAAAATGAATTTGCTAATGGCGATGTTGTTTTAAAATGTTTAATTATCTCTAAGCCTTTCTAGTCGTATGCTCTCCGAAGAGGAGGCATTAATTCTTAAAACAGCTGAAAAAGTAGGTACGATGGTTGGTCGGGATTATTGGCTGCGCTGTGCCCGTGAGAAGAAAAGTCCTGACATGTTGTGGGGAGAGCTTTTAAAGACAAACCTAACAAGCGCTGGTGTTGAGAGAGTTTCGGGCACAGGTCTCTTGGAAGCCGCGCTCGTTCAGGAGGGCCTTGCGAGGGCTGGGCTACCAGTTCTCCAATTTTTGACTACGCATCTCTCTAGGACAGTAATCGCCAAGTATGGGACTGGACAGCAGTTCGAGAGGTTTGTTAGACCTACATGTGAGCAGGGAAAAAAGATAAGTTTCTGCATTACGGAGTCTGAGGCCGGCTCCAATACTTGGCGAATAAGAACTTTTGCGAAGAAAAGGGACGGCGGCTACATTTTGAACGGGCAGAAAACATTCATCACAGGTGCACGCGAGTCAGACTATCTGCTGATAGTGGCGAGGACGAAAAGATACGAGGAGGTTGAGGATAAGAAGGATGGGATATCGTTGTTTGTTGTGGAGACAAACAATAGTGGAATATCGTTCGAGGCGCTTAACATTGAGCTATATTCCCCAGAGACTCAGTATACTGTTTACTTTGATGGGGTTGAGTTGAGCGATGAGAATTTGATAGGGGAAGTGGATAGAGGTGTTAATTATCTTTTCGACTGTCTTAATGTGGAGAGGATATTGATAGCTGCTTGTAGTATAGGTCTAGGGGAGTATGTACTTAGGAGGGCTGTCGAGTATGCTAAGCAAAGGGTGGTATTCGATAAGCCGATAGGGTCTTACCAGGGTCTCCAGTTTAGGATGGCGCGTGCCAAGGCGCATTTAGAGGCTGCTAGGTCTCTAAACTACAATGCGGCCAGACTATTCGACGGTGGGGGAAAAGTAGGAGCCGAGGCAAACATGGCTAAGCTTGTTGCCTCTGAAGCTGGTTTGGAAGCCTTTGAGATAGCGATGCAGACCTTTGGAGGTAACGCCTACGACTTAGACACAGACATAATAACATTCTATCCAGTCATAAGGCTTTTCATAACTGCACCAGTCACCAACGAGCTTGTGCTCAGCTACATCGGCCGACACGTTTTGGGTCTGCCAAAATCCTACTAGGGGGTGTTGGGATGGACATATGGGTTGCTGGTGTGGGTGAAATACCTTGTAGACCTATCTACGACGACATGGATTTTAGAGAGATGCTGTACAGAGCCGCGGTGAAAGCCTATTTTGACGCCGGGATTACACCTGCAGAGGTGGACGGAGTGGTTTCTAGCGGCATGGACTTCTATGAGGGGATGAGTATTACTGATTCTTACACGCCTGACCAAGTGGGTGGACGCCTGAAGTTCAACACCCTCGTCTCGAATGACGCCTTAAACGCATTTATACACGGGTGTATGCTTTTGAAGACGGGGCATTTTAGAACCATTTTAGTGACGGCCTATGCCAAGGCCTCAAATATTCTAAACTACCCCGAAATTGTTTTAAACTCTTTCGACCCACACGTTATCAGGCCACTCACCCCCCACTTCTATACTATCGCCGCGCTGGACGCACGTGCATATCTTACAAACTCTGGGTGCGAGGCGCGCGACCTTTCCCTAGTCGCCGCCAAGAATAAGAGGAATGCTCTCAGAAACCCTTCAGCGGCATTTGCTGAAAATACATCTGTCGAGGAGGTTGAGAGCACGGAGGTTGTATCTGAGCCTCTGAGAAGGGGGCATGTCGCAGTGCCCTGCGACTATGCTGCGGCGGTCCTGCTGACCACGGAGAAGGAGCTTGGGAAGGTGCGGGTTGAGGCTTTCGGATACGCCGCAGGCAGCTATTCGCCAGACTTCTCCTTGAAGGCGTGGGGCCAATCAGGCTGGGCTAGGGCCGCGTTAGACATTGCTTTTAAGCAGACAAGGCTCAGGCAGGTAGATTTCGTAGAAATTTCCGAGCCTTTTGCCCACAGCGAGCTGATGGCTTTGGATGCATTTGGCGTCATAAGGGAGAGTATATGCAAGACTCTACGGGATGGCGGTTTTAACATAGACGGTCATTTGCCGGTGAATCCTTCAGGCGGGTGTATCGGGATGGGTTATCCGTTAAACGCGGCAGGGCTCCAGAGGCTGGTTCAGTCAGTCAACCTGTTAAGAACTGGTAGGTGGAATTCGTGTCTAGTAGCCTCTCCTGACGGTGAGGTTGTAGATGGAGGCGCGGTTGTAGTGCTGCGCGTGGAGGCCTGATGGGTTGAGGAAAAGGGTAGCTATTGTTGGGGCTGGGATGACGTATTTTCGCTCAATGCTGCCGATGACGCCTCAAGAAATGGTATACGAGGCCGCTAGGAAGAGCCTGGACGATTGTGGACTAGAATTCAGAGATATTGACGCCGTGGTGTCCGGGTCAGCACCCGACGCATTCGACGGATACCATCATAAGGGGCTCGTAGGGGTTGAGCCCTCCGGCGCGAATGGAAAACCCTACTCTAGAATCTATGTGGGTGGCGGGACAGGGGTGGGTGTGGCTGTTGCGGGCTGGTGGCATGTTGCGTCAGGAGTCTTCAAAAAAGTTTTGGTCGTGGCATGGGAGAAGATGAGCCACCCATACCCACACGCCCAACCCCTCTTCAAGACAATCTTTGACCCCATTATGGAGCAGCCTCTTGGCCCAAACCTGATATGGATATTCGCGTTGGAGATGCGCCGCTACATGGAGTTGCATAAACTCTCTAAGGAGCTGATAGCGCGCGTCGCGGTCAAGAACAAGGGTAACGCGCTGGACCATCCCTACGCCCAGCTGGGAGCAAAAATAACAGTCGAGGATGTGTTGAGATCTCCAGTACTAGTATGGCCTGTACACAGACTTGACATTAGCCCATCGTCAGATGGCGCCGTTGCTCTGGTCTTCGCCTCTGAGGAAGAGGCTAAGAAGATAACCGACACGCCTGTTTGGATTGACGGAGTGGGCGCATGTCTGGACAGCCAGTTCTGGACCAACCGCGACCTTGCATATCCCTATTACGTTTACTTGGCGGCGCAGCAGGCCTACAAGATGGCTGGGATAGCCAACCCGCTCAAGGAGATCGATGTATTCGAGCCCTACGACCCCTTCACGTATAAAGAGCTACATCATCTGGACGCTCTACTGGGGAAGCCTGGCCTCGCGCCAAAGCTTTTGGAAGAGGGGCAGCTAGAGAGGGATGGAGATTATCCCACATGTCCTTCGGGGGGTCTACTAGGTGTTGGAAACCCGATAGCGGCAGCGGGGCTGATGAAGGTTGCTGAGCTCTATTGGCAGCTCTCGGGGAGGGCGGGGAAGAGACAGGTCCCAAACGCGTATGTCGGAGTCGCACAGGCGTGGGGCGACTTGATGCAGGTCGCCCAAGTGGTGGTGTGTAGATCATGACAAAGGCTACACCCTCGAGATTCACGCCGAACTATATACAGCAACTACCAGAAGACCTAGCCAAATACATGCAGAGACACGGACTCGACAAAGAGTTCGGAAGACTGGACAGCTGGGCCTCATCAATAAGCAAAAAATACACAGGGATAGACGGGTGGGACATCGACAATCTCATCCTCAGCTACTGGCGCATCGCCTGCACCTACAAACATTCCCCTGGGGCGGCATTCTCACGCTTTCTCGAGGGTCTTAAAAACGGCAAGATACTTGGAACGAGATGTGAAGGCTGCGGTCGTGTGCTGATACCGCCCCGCACCTTCTGCGAGTGGTGTTTTAAAGACATTGACACGTGGATCGAGCACCCCGGAACTGGAATCATATCAACATACTCGTTATCATATATTGGAACAGATCCCAGAGTAAGGTTTGAAAAACCCGTAGTTGTCGCTGTAATCTGGTTCGACGGCACCTTGAAGACATGGAATTCATCCAAAACGGTCATACACGCAGCAGGCATATTGCACCAGGTCGGCGGGGTGGATCCTGAGAAGGTTCAGGTCGGGCTGCGTGTAAAGCCTGTTTGGAGAAGACCGGAGGAGAGGGCGGGCAGCATACTGGATATAGAGTATTTCGCGCCATTGGAGGACGATGGGTGATGGGCATCGAGAGCTTTTACGAGTATCCCGCAGGCGTAGCCCTCTCAAGATTTCTAGAGGGGTTGAGGTTGGGCAGGCTGATAGCTAGCAAATGCTCCGAGTGCAATTACAAGGTAGTACCGCTGCGCGCCTACTGCCCAAGGTGTTACAGCCCGATCAAAGAGTATCAAACAATCGAAGATGTGGGGTGGATAATCACCTACACACGCTCCTTCATCAACATAGAGGGGAAGCCAGCTAACCCCCCGGTAACATGGGTCTTCGTGAAATTCGACGGCGTCGAAGGAGGGTTACTACACATCTTGGACCCATCCATAAACCCACGGATAGGATTAAGAGTCAGGCCAGTTTATAGAGAACAGAGGATCGGAAGCATACTCGATATTAAGTATTTTACGTTGATTTAAGCGTATATCATCGCTTGGATAGGCCGCTGACGGAGACAGCTACTGCTCCGAGAAGAAAACCTAAGAAAGAGTAGGTGTTCGACACTATCAACGACGCTAGAAAGTCTAATGCTTTCACCACAACGTCAAGCATGTTTTCAGGGGTGAGAGGCGGGGAGACTCCGGCGAAGGTTGACAGAACAAACGGGGTACTGTCAACTTAAGCTCTGTGGCTTGGGCCTTCCCATTCGTTGGGGGTGAAATAGAGTTGAGGTCGGCCTAGGCCGTCTTATAGGTTCCTTGAGGTGGTAAGGGATAGGTGCACTAATAATCCTACAGTCAGTCAATAGTGATAGGGTTCCATGGTATGGATGGCCCGTGAAGGCTCTGGGCTTTAGGAGGAGGGTAGAGACCTTGTTCAGCAAGCTTAAGAGAAGGATAAAACACTTCAACACATGCTCCCCAAAGTATAGACCAAAGCTCTCAGAAAAGCGGATAAAGTCATGGATAGCCTTAAGTTGACAGTCACTAATCAAGAAAGAAAAGGGGAGAGGGCTGACTGGGGGCACACCAGCCAACACAGCATCTAAGAACCCCAAAGAGAGGCCGGCACGTTGTGGTTCACACTACACGTATGGTAGATAGAGCCACCATACGCGTTCTTAATATCATCATGCCGGCCTAGGGTTTTTCTCTGCCGCCTAGCCGGCATGACCACCAGCCAGCCTCTCAGGGGTTCTTATTACTTCTCTGATCCTTTTGAGGACTTGTAGTTGATACCTCACCGTAATAACTGTAGTGCCCTTTAGGGCCATCACCAGTCTTTCTAACGCACGTCTACTCGATCGACTATAATATTTCGGTTTACCTTTAACAGGCCTATAAAGTCCTAGGTAATTCTTGATACTCCTCACTCCTTTTCTGAAATCAATGGTTATCATAAGCTCGGCAAGTGCCTCTCTCGCCAGCAGATGGTTCTCTCCAGTAATCCCCAGAGTCTCAACAACCTTATTATAGGCTGGGATTCTCCGCCCAGCCTCATCGACTATCCTCGAGGCCAGCTCCATCATCGCCTCTTCAACAGTTTTGATGGGCTTCATCAGAATTCTCCTCTCAGCATCCCCCATGGCCCTAGCCCTGTTAACGATAATTATATGAATTCTCTGCGAGTTTCGGAAAGCCGTGATAAGCCGTCTCATCACCAGGAAGTTTTCGTCAACTTCTCGGTACCACTTTGGGTCTAAAGCCATCATTACTCGGACATCATTTCTCGAGTTCTTCGAAAGACCTAGCTCCTCACGCTTCTTGGCCAGCATCGTCACCCGCCGAAGGTAGAGAACTTTGACCCCGCGTCGAAGAACCTCTACGAACTCGTCTGTGAGCTCTACGGGAATTGTATCCACGTAGAGCTCGTCTCCTGCTTTCACCGGAATGTCGGTGATTTTGACTGCTTTGCTGAAGTTTTCACCGTCATTGGTATAGACGTGGTGGTTCTCATCGCTCTTCCTTTTACGGTTCTTGTTAGCCATCCGGTGAATATCGGCAAAGAATCGTCTCTTTTCAGTCATTTCCTCTTTCCCTCCAGCCATAATACTGTAGCCGTCTCACGGGCTCTCTCCACAACCCATCTAAGATCTTCAGCTAGGTTGTTGACGACAGTCGGAGGAATATGCTTTCTGTAGAAGTCTACGAAAGCCTCTACAGCCCTTTCGGCATAGGACAAAACCATCAGTTTAGCCAAGACTCCTGTGTCGTCGGAGAAGGCGGTGTTGACGGCGTTATCCACAACCTCGAGAACCCTCTCGAAATCAGCCCTCTCTGCGAAAGTGGTGAAGAAGTCGGCGTATCTCTCCCTTATATGCTGGAGTGTCATGGCTGTTTCACCTCTGGTTTAGCTGAGCCGAGCTTCTGCCCAGCAATCACGTATTCGTATTGTAGGTGTTCGTGTTCATGTCCTCTGGCCTTATGGTACTCGGCGTATGCTGATTGCTTAGCCAGTTGGAAGACATGTTTTTCGATGTTTTTAAACCCGACAGCTCTCATAGCTTCCACAACAACCTCTGGAATCTGTGTCTTCGATGTTGTTGTCGCATGCTTGACTACTACCACACACCAGCCGAACAGCCTCAGCATAGTGTAAGACGAGGCGATTAGCTGGTGGATGAAGGCCCTGTAATTGCCTTTTGTAAAAGGAGTCCTCGCCTCATTATATTTAGCGAATCCTCGGAGCCTCGGAGACGATATCAGGTTGCAGTAGGGTGGAGAGAAGACTACGGCGTTGGCAACTCCACCTCTTGTGGGAAGCCCCAACTCCGCCGCCTTCTCCGCAAACGCATGCACGTAAGAGGAGTGGTTGGTAAGCCGTAGTAGCTCTGATAGAATCCCATGAGCTATCGTTACGTATCTCCCGTCAATGTCGTTGATGACGAATGTTTGACCAGCATGCAGTCCGCATGCTATGGGCGGGATGAGCATGGGAGCCTACACAGCCGTTCCCCCCACCCCGCACATAGGCTCCACAACAACCTTTTTGTCGGCAAGGTATCGTCTGTAAATCCACGTGGCAAGCCACGGATTCATCTTCGCCGGGAATTCATGGTATATCTTAGGCAGGAAAGGTAGAGTAGCTGGTTTAGGCTGTGGCAAGGTGTAGCCGTCGAAGTCCTTGAGAGACCTATGATGCACGCTACCCAGCCACCACTTATAGACCTCAACATCTATCCAATTGAACTCAGACATCTACTTCACCTCAGATTAGACTCACAAGCCAAGGCAGCAGATACTTAATGACTATCAGCGCTACTATGCCAGGCAGTATGTAGAAGTCTTCAGAGATTATGTTCTTCTCCAGCAGCCTCACCGACACCCTCCTCTGCTCTATCCACAGTATAGTCAGAGTCGCTATCAAAGCGGCGAAGTAGCAGTCATCCCTTAGAGAGTCTCCGATACTCCTAATAACCTCCTCAATCATCTCCTCATCACCACCCCCTCACCACCACACTCAATACGGTTTCAAGACATGCCATTCCACATCACCTCCCCGGCCCGCCTACTTCCGCCCACAGTACGCCGACGATGCGGCAGACCAAGCCCTACTAGCCGCGCACCTCACCGCACGACTGCAAGGGGGTTTGTGCGGGTCTTGGATACGCGGTCTTCGGGACACGCCCCACCACACCCGCAGTACGGCGGGCTGAGGGTGGGCGGGCACGGCCCTCCACCCCGGCCTCCACCACGGGTCAACCCCCAGGCCAGGCCCTCACCAACCACATTATTGGTAGGTGTTGGACGCCCGGAGCCCGCAGGAGACCCCCCATCCAAAGGGGCACAGGACCACCACGGCCCCACACCCCCCATGGATAGAAGGGTGCGGGACCATGGTGGCTAAAAAATCCTGTGGGAGTGGAGCTCAAGTCATCAGAACTCTAGCATCCCCTCAGTATTCGATACACAGGCCAACTGTCTTCAC
>JAVYLC010000028.1:18476-22077 GCA_038741355.1 Nitrososphaerota archaeon | reverse complement strand
TGATCCTCTCGTTTCTCGAGATTTTTAGGGGTGGTATATGGGCGGCGCTAGCGGCGTGGGTGGTATACTCCATCCTAGAGGCCTTCCTCTATCTCAGAACAGCGGGGAGACTTAAGATTAGACTACTTTATGCCTCACCTATCAGCCTTGTTGGAGTTGGCGCCATAGGGGCTCTCATAGTTATGATATGGGACCAGTTCAAGTTCCCAGGCGAGATAAAGTATGGAGACCTTACACTACTATTTTTTGGAGGGGCAGCGTGTCTCGTGGCGTCGGCCTTGATAACTGGAGTAGCAGCCCTTCAGGTAGGTGGTGAGAAACCAACCGGCGAGAGAGAGCTTGAGTCTCTACTGGTGACGCTACCCCAATACTCGTCGACCACACCTCCGAACAGGCCTCAGCCTACACACCCCACAGCAAGGCCCAGAGAAGCCTCCATCACAATAAGGGCTACACGCACAGCATTAATACACTTAGAGGTGATAAGTAGGAGTGATGTGCTAGTCTGCCTAAAGTGTGGCGCAAGCGCCGCGATCGGCGCGGATAGCTGTCCGGAGTGTGGGGAGAGGTTCAAGAAGGCAGCCTCAGGCCTCAGATGCCCTGTCTGTAAGGCGCCGTTTTCAATCGCTAAACCCCTCTCAGCGGGCCATTATGTCTGTGGCCAGTGCTTTTCAGACATCAGGGCGAAAAGCCGTGCGTCTTGAAGAGTACTGCTGAGCACAGAAGGATATGGGAGCACTCCCGGCCTATTTACCCCAGCTTCGTAATGGTGTCGAGGCTCGGTGGCCTGTCTACAGAGGCAGCAGCCAAAACCCTGCCCAAGTCGTCAAGTATCAGTATTACACTCTCACCCTCCCTCCTCTCACTATAATCCACATACCTCACCCTTACGGACCCATGAACCGCGTCAACTATTGTGAACTTGGCTCCTAATGAGGGAGCATAATGGAGCCCATGATTATTTGAAAGAGGCAATACAACATCCCAGACGCTCTCCACGCTGAAAACCTTCATGACCCGCCTCTTTCTACGTGACTCCCACTTTAACCATATCGGGAGGGTAATCATCGCGGGGGGTATGAGGGAAGATGCGAGGTATTGGTTGCCAGTGAAGATGTAGAGTGCTGCAGCAAGCAGGGGGAATAGGGTAAGCATCTCTACCGCAAGTATTCTCAGATACTTGTCGTGGAGGAGGAGCCTGTCAACATCGCCGGCTACCGGCAGCACCTTGTGAAAACACATACAGGGTTGCTGTTAAGCGTTATCCATCTATAGAGTAATAGGTTCTGGCCCCGCCGGGTTGATGGCCTTGAAGCCTGTGTTCTCGTTTATCCAGGCTGCGAATGCCTCACAGGATTCTGGGTCGCCATGTATTGTTATTGCTATTCCTGAGTCCCCGCGTTTAGAGACGTACTCTCTGAGCTCCGCCTGTCCCGCGTGTGCTGAGAGCTTATACTGTACGACCCTAGCCGCCGCCTTAAGCTCCGAGCCATCTACCGCGAGCCTCCCATCCGCCAGGAGCTTGGCACCGGGCGTGTTGGGTGCCTGGAAGCTTACAAGCAGTATAGAGGATGTAGGGTCGTCTGCAACTTTAGCGGCATAATAGGCTGCGGGGCCGCCCTTCAGCATCCCAGCAGGGCTAACCACTACTCCCGGCTCATCCAGCAGCCTACTCCTATCCCTCTTTCCCTTTACAATCCTCACCTTCCGGCTAGCCCGCGCTAACAAGTCTATCCCGTCTACATACAACTCATCCTGAAGGTATAGCTCGAGAAGCTGCCTAGCCATGCCGTCAATCCATACAGGCTCCTTGAAGCCGTGCGCATACAATATGCATGCCACCTCCTGCGCCCTAGCCACAGCAAAGGATGGAACAACGACCACGCCACCCTGGTTCACTGTCTCCCTCGCCACCTCTACAACTCTATCCTCCAGCGTCTTCCGAGGCAGATGTGCCTCTCGCGCGTATGTTGACTCTGTGATGACCACGTCAAATCCGGTGCCCGGGTCGTCGCAGCCATCTAGCAGCCTCGTCTTCACAGATGTGAAGTCGCCGGTGTAGAGGAGCGTCTTGTCGGCATTAACTATTATCTGCGCGCTTCCTGGTATGTGGCCTGCATCGACAAACTCGATTTCCGCATCCTTAACCCTAAACCTCTCACCATACCTCACCCTCTGCACAGTCCTGACGAACTTTGAAACCTCTGAGCCTGCGAAGGGGAGATAATAGCCACTGAGTTTCAACATGTCTTTCAGCAGGATCTCGGCCTGTCTGACTGTAGACTCAGTCGCATAGATTCGGGGCGTGGAGCTGATCAGTAGGAGTGGGGCTGCGCCCACGTGGTCTAGGTGGGCGTGGGATATCAGTACGGCGTCCAAGTCTCTGGGCGAGACGTGCCCAGGCAGAATTACTCGGTCATCTATCTTTACCCCATAGTCCAACAGTATTCTGGCTCCGCCCGACGTCTTCACAAGTATGGCCGATCTTCCAACCTCCCTGGCCCCTCCTAGAACCTTAATCTCTATAGCCCATCACCATCTCTTCTATTCACTTTCTTAACCCACTATTCTGACTTCTTATACGGTACTGCAACGTTATATACCTACCCTAAGAGCCCGGGTCATGGCGTAAGCGACGATTTTTAATTGCGGGTATAGAGGGCGTTCTGGGGTTGGACATGCTTAGGGCTGCTATCTATGCGGGCCACTCGGCCATCCAGCTCTCGCTCGGCCTCAGCGAGGAGGGGTTTGAGGTGGTGATCTTCGGGCCACGAGATAGGCTGAAACTATATTCGAGGTTCCCAACACTCAAGGCGAGGCTACTCAATTACGACGATTCCTCGCTACTCGACAGGCTAGCTGATGAGGGCTACTTCTTGATTCTCACGGGGGGTTCGGTCGAGTATCTTACGCCAAAGGTGGTCGAGGAAGCGAGGATACCTGTATTTGGTCTAAGGAGGCTGGTTAGGTGGGAGGCTGATTGGAGGCTAAAGACCCGTCTCTTGGAGGAGGCTGGGATTCCTGTGCCGAGGAGATTTAGGAGTATCCAAGATGTGGATGGAATCGTTATCGCGAAGCTTCCAGGCGCAAAGGGTGGACGCGATTACTTGGTTACACGCGACCCCAAGGAGATAAGAGACTGGTTGGAGAGGATGATCGCTCAAGGCCTAGTTGCAGGGCCTGAAGAAGTCTTCCTCCAAGAATACGTCGTCGGAACCACGATGTATGCCCACTATTTCCAGAGCCCCGTGATGGATAGGCTAGAGTTGACCGGCTTTGACATAAGGTACGAGTCCAACGCCGATGGGCTTAGACGTCTAACTCCGCGGAACATAGGGGATTTGAGGGAGGGGTTCGTGGTGACTGGAAACCTACAGGTCTACCCCAGGGAGAGGCTTCTCGAGGACTTTATCGAGCTGGGCGAGAAGTTCGTCGAGGCCACGAAAAGGCTGATACCCCCCGGCGTGATAGGGCCTTTCTGCCTCGAAACCGTCGTCACCGAGGACCTGAGGCCTGTTGTATTCGAGTTTTCAGGGAGGATCGTGGCTGGGACAAACGTGTACTTGAGCGGGAGCCCATATCTTGCCCTGTACTGGGGGCG
>JAVYLC010000028.1:4051-18379 GCA_038741355.1 Nitrososphaerota archaeon | reverse complement strand
CGTGAGATGACTGTTGGCAGGAGGATAGCACTAGAGGTTAAGATGGCCGAGGAGCAGGGTAGGCTCGGGGAGGTGCTGACATAGCCTTGAAAACAAGCGTAGCGTGCATCGCAAGCCACTCCGCCCTCGACGTATTTGACGGCGCGAAGGATGAGGGCTTCCCCACAATAGCCATCTGTAGGAAGGGCAGGGAGCGAATCTACGCAGCCGCCCGCGAGACGGTTGATAAGTGCATAGTCCTCGACGATTACAGAAACGTCATCGACCCTCAAATTCAGGAGAGGCTGTTGGAGGAGGGCTCGATAATCGTCCCCAACAGGAGCATGGCGGTCTACGTAGGCTACGACGAGATCGAGAAGGAGCTTAGAGTCCCCGTCTTTGGGAACAAGCGTATGCTCAGATGGGAGGAGCGTACGGGTGAGAAGAACTACTACAGGCTGCTGGACGAGGCCGGAATCAGGCACCCCTCTATCTGGAGCATAGAAGAGGTCTCGGGACCCGTCATCCTCAAGGTTCAGGAGGCGGGGAGACCACAGGAGAGGGCATTCATATTCGCATCCGGGCGGGACGACCTCTACGCCAAGATTGACGAGGCCCTCAAGAGAGGAGTGATCTCGGAGGAGCTGCTGAAAAAGAGCGTGGCCGAAGAACTCATAATTGGTGCCCACTTTAACATCAACTATTTCTACAGCTTGGCTAGGCAGAGGCTTGAGATCCTCAGCGTGGATAGGAGGGTCCAGAGCAACCTCGACGGGATACTGCACCTGCCAGCCCAGCAGCAGCTGGAGATAAGCCCGCGGATAAGCATGGTTGAAGTTGGACACATACCTGTCACTCTCCGAGAAAGCCTTCTAGAGGAGGCGTATAGCATCGGTGAGAGGTTTGTAGCCGCGACAAGGAGGGTGGAGCCTCCCGGGATAATAGGCCCCTTCACCCTACAGACTCTAGTCACGCCCGCACTCCAGCTAGTCGTCTACGACGTCGCACCACGCATAGGCGGAGGAACAAACGCCCACATGGCAATAGGAGGGCAATACTCGAAGCTATTCCTCAGAAAACCAGTCTCAATGGGGAGGAGGATAGCCATTGAGATCAGGGAGATGATAGTCGAGGAAAGAATAGACGAGATAACAACATGATGAATACATTGTATCCTGTGCAAGGGTTAATTGAGACACTAGACAAGTTCAAACACGCTGAACACCACTCTAAGCATGATCAAACATATAGAATTCTACAACACCACAAAACGCGTGTAAGGAAATTATTCTAGGCAAACTATCCGCCTCCAAGCTTAGGCTAAGAGGCACCTGTACGAAAAACAGTTTAAGCTAAAGCTGTCTCTTGGTACAGATTATATCATTTCAAGCAGAGACTCAATAGAACTGTGATTTTAATACTGTTGAAGAAAAAGCTTATTATGCCTACTTGACCGGCTTAAGTGAGTCATCTTTGACCAGTGGCGTCTCGCCGGGCTGGCAAGGAGCCCTTAGGTATATGTTTGCAGGTGTTCTGACATTCGTGGCATCGCTCACGATAGGAAACACCCCTTACCTGTTTTTCGGATATGGCATCAGCTTCCTTGGATTGTTGACAACCGGCCTCCTACTCAATCCTTTGCCAGCAGTCGTGGTCGTCTTCGTGTCCACCACGGCCGCCATGTCTCTCATCGCTCTGACGCGTTCAGCCTTCACACTGGTTGTAGTTGCTTTCGTCCTCCTCAGGACGGTGCAGGTCTACATTCTTTCGAGGCTTAAGCGACGGATGGGTGTAGCTGGAGCCTCTCTCATGACCGTGCTTATTGGGACCGTCACAGCGACGCTCCTTGGCTTAGCTTACTACGGAGAAGGCGCCATTAGTGTCTCAATGACCTTCTTTGAGAGCGTCTTCATCTTCCCAGCATACGTGTTGGTGAGAGTGATAGGCTTAGGGAGGTGGTGGTCTTTGTTCCTGGGAGGCGCCACATTGTTCTCCACATTTGGCATATTCTTCTCAGCAAGCCTGTTCTGGATACCTCTCTCCACCGCGGTCAGCATCATAGTATTGATGGCCTCTTCCTTTCTAATCCTGCGGGGAAAGGCCTCAAGGATAATCTCAGCAGCCCTACTAGCCTTTGCTCTATTAGCGATACCAGCTTCCTTCTCAAGCGACACAACATCCTTCTCCTACAACATGCGAAACACCTTCTACCCCCTATACCCAGACTCTCTTTCCGCCTCTCAATGGGTTCAAACCAACTCTTCGAGGTCGTGCATGCAGGGAAACATAGCTGGTGCTGGGACTGTTGAAAGCGGCGTCTGGGGTCCTGAGAGGCTAAGAGTCTTAAACACCTGCGTTACAATAAGTGGAATAGTAGAGGGTCTGGCACCGACATATGGACCTGCATACGACGGCGACTTCATCATAGATGTCAGGCCCGATCCCCAATACCAACACATGCTATCCATCGGCAGCCTCATCCTCAGAGACGGCCTCATGCACGTCGAAGTTGTGCCGTCACAGCAGCCTACGCTAGCAAACACACTTTCATCCCTCAAACCGGGCGATAGGGTCATCGTTACTGGGGCGTTTGTGATCGACACTGACCACGGCTACTGGTCGGAGATTCATCCTACATGGGCGATCTCAATCATTCCTTCGGCGTAGCCCAAGTATAGGCAACCACGTTCGATGGAGACGTAGATGAGATGGTAACGGGAACACATATGCGACGGCGTAGAATGGTTATGGACAGTGGTTGGTCGGGGGCCGCCAGCCAGAACAGCACTAAGGACTCAGAGAGACAGTCTAGTTTCATCTAATTAGAATATTATTTCATTATTTGTTTTTCTTACCTGTCCATAGCAACTAGACAATCATGAATCCTTGAGCGAAGCTATCAAGCACCATCTCCACTCCATGTCCTATCCTAAACTCCACTGGCCACGCAACGTTAACCAGTTGGGGAACCACTGCACCAATGATTGACAGTATAATTCCTAGTAATAAGCCAAGCCTCCGTCAATGAAGGCTAATCAATGCTATAAGCGGCATCATCGTCGAGGCGTAGAGAAGGCCGCGGGCAACCTCGACAGGAATCACGGTCTCAATGCTGGGAATAACGAGTCCTAATCCTAATTCTGGATTATTATAGTATGGTCCAGTGATGGGAGAAAAGAGAAACCCAAAGAAGTAGTAGATCGGGAGATAAAGTATAGACGCTAAGGCGAGACGCCAAGCCCACTCTCCTTTAGATCTACTCGAAAAGTAGTTCTTTATCCCACTGAACAGATCTTTCGTGACTCTTCTAGGGGAAAAGATGAGCCCAACCACTGAAGCTATGATTAGACTGATAATTAATTGCTCAATAAGGATGAAGACCTGAAAGGAAAACGTGTATGTCGTGAATAACGCAACTTCAGGTGCTCCTATCAGATAAGAGAACATGTAGAGTATGAGGAATAAAATCAGTATTCTCTGCCCACGAGGCACCTCAAGCATGCTTAGAAGCGTTCCAATAGTCAATGCTATCAATACTCCTCCAACAAACAGTAGCGTGAAGATGCTTATTGCATCTCCATAACCAGTTATTGACAATGCTTCAATCGTGACGCCAAGCGAAGATATAACAATGAAGAAAACACGTACAATAGACCGATGCTAAGCTTTTCACAATAAATCTGACACCAATAATCAAATAACTAAACACCCTTACTTCATTGTATTATTAAATGCCACATGGTTATAAATATTTTAACTCATTGATGTTTGCTTGTCAAGATTTTATTAACCTCCTCTCTAACCCTCTCTACCGTCTTTTCCTCAAATCTACCCTTGAAGGTTATTATATCCTTTACTTCGAAGCCAGCTCCTTTGAATTGCTCTGAAAGTTTTTTACCAGCTACTTCGCCTCAGCCATATGAGCTCATTATGATAATAGGACTTATATATTCTGTGTAAGCACTAGCTTGGTTGATAAGGTATGCCTTGGGCTAAAGGTCCTCAGGCCAGAACACAACAGCTCGAGAACCTTCTTAGGAATAAGGGACTGGACGGAGCAGTTATCTCTGGAAAGAAAGAGGTCTACTACTTCACGGGCTTCTTAACCACTCGGCTCATACTGCCAACCTACCTTTTCCTACGGGTGGGCCGCGAGCCAGTCTTGCTCACAGGCTCTACAGATAAGGGAATGGCCTCAGCAAGCTTTGGAGGAGACATAGTGACTTTTGAGAACTATAAACTTGAGGAGCGCATGATAGCGTACCCGGGCTATGTTGCTGTGGAGGCTGAGGGGCTTATCAGAGAATATTTCTCAGGGGCTAGGCGAATAGGAGCTGATGCATGGAATCTGCCTTATTCACTATATCAAGCCCTTATGCGAGGGGTGGGTGGTTTCGAGTTGACGGACATATCACAGGATATATTGGCCATGAGGGCGATTAAACACCAAGATGAGCTCGAACTGATCCAGAAGAGCTGCGAACTCGCAGACAAGGCGTATAACATGGCTAAAGCCCTAGTCACTCCGGGTAGGACGGAGGTAGAAGTCTACAGCGAGATACACAAGGAGCTCAGCCGGCTAGTAGGAACATTCCAATACTTCGCCGGTGACTTCGTCTCAGGAGAGAGGACGATAAATATTGGGGGGCCACCTACACCGCGAGCCATCAAAGAGGGAGAGCCCTTCATCTTCGACCTATGGGTAACAACCAAGGAATACTGGTCCGATACATGTAGGACGTATGTGGTAGGTGGTAGGCCGAGCGAGGGGTTAAAGAAGCTGCACTCGATAGTTCTAAAGGCTCTTGAGAAGGGGATGGAGAAGCTTAGGCCCGGCGTGTCGGGGGCCCAGATCTACAGCACCATCCGAGAGACATTCAAGGAGGCGGGCTATGGGGAATACTTCCCCCACCACGCGGGGCACGGCATTGGACTGGATGGACAGGAGCCCCCATTCTTCATACCGGGGTCCACAGACGCCCTGAGAGCTGGGATGGTGGTTACGCTGGAGCCTGGACTATATGTCCCTGGCGTTGGAGGGGTCAGAGTAGAGAATAACTTTTTGGTGACTGAGAAAGGGCCGAAAGTATTGACGTTTGCGCTGACGGAGCTGTGAGGAGTCAGTTAACCGATCTTCCCGCCTATCTCCTTGAGTAGTGCCTCGTAAGCCGCTTTAACCTCGTCCACCGCAGCCTCGTCCTCAAGAGTGGTGATATCGCCTATAGGTTTACCGGTTGCCAGCGCCCTCATTATACGCCTCATAATCTTCCCACTTCGAGTCTTAGGTAGCTTACTGATAATGAAGATGTTCTTCGGCTCCGCTATGGCTCCGATACGCTCCCTAACCCATCTCCTCAACTCCTCTTGGACCGTCTTCGTGGACGAGGGGGCATCAGTCTTGAGGACGACATAGGCTATGGGGACCTCGCCCTTCACATCATCAGGTACGCCGCACACCGCCGCCTCGGCGACATACGGGTGAGAGACTAGGGCTGACTCCAACTCGTAGGTCCCGATCCTGTGTCCGGCCACTTTCAGCACCTCGTCAGACCTCCCGAGAACCCAGATGTATCCGTCGTTGTCTCTGATGGCGAAGTCACCTGTGAAGAAGTAGCCAAACCTAGAGTAGTATACTGAGTTGTATCTTTCCGGGTCGCCGTACATTCCTGTAGGCGGGCCAGGCATGCCTGGCCAGGGCCTCTTAATTATCAGATATCCCTTCACACCGTTTGGAACAGGTGTACCATTTTCATCGACAACCTCTACCTCAATTCCCGGAAGTGGAGGCCCGTTAGTCCCTGCCTTAAGTGGGACCAGCTTCAGGCCCGGGGCGTGGGAGATAAGTATTCCACCCGTCTCTGTCATCCACCAAGTACTCCCGACAGGGCATCTACCACCCCCAATCAGTTCAAACAGCCACCTCCAAGCGGCCGGGTTAATCGGCTCACCCACACTATGTATCAGCCTTAAGGTAGATAGATCGTGTTTGGTTACGTGCTCTGTGCCCAGTCTCATGAATGCCCTTACAGCAGTGGGGGAAGTGTAGAAGATAGTGACACCATACCTCTCAATGATGCTCCACCACCGGTCAGGTGCGGGATAGTCGGGGGCACCTTCATACATCACCACCGTGGTGCCCGCCATCAAGGGGCCGTAGACTATGTAGGAGTGGCCAGTAACCCACCCTATGTCTGCTGTACACCAGTACACGTCCTCATCCCTTATGTCGAAGACCCACTTCATGGTTGCATAGAGGAGAACCGCATATCCTCCAGTGTCGTGAATTATTCCCTTAGGCTTGCCGGTAGTGCCTGAAGTGTATAGCACATAGAGCATGTCAGTGCTCTCCATTTCCTCGGGCTGGACATAGGTGTTAGGCTTTACATCCCTTAGAAGGTCTTCTAGATATACATGCCTCTCCGGGTCGACTGGAGTCTCTGTATTTCCTACCCGGCGCACCAGGATGATCTTCTCCACAGTCGGACACTCCGCCACCGCTTTATCCGCTATCTCCTTGGTCCTAACTATTTTCCCTCTCCTGTAGTATCCGTCGGTCGTGAAGACGTATCTGGCACCTAGGTCGCTAATCCTCGATGCTAGGGCCTCTGCGCTGAAGCCGCTGAATACTTGGGTAAACACTATACCTATACGAGATGCTGCCAGCATCAGGACTGGTAACTCAGGGATCATGGGCATGTAGAACGCGACCCTATCACCCCTCTTCAGGTGGAGTTTCTCCTTCATGACATAGGCGACACGATTTACAATCCTCCAAAGATCGTAGTAGGTGAAGATCTTAGTCTCGAGCGGCTCCCCGCCGTCCTTAACAGGCTCGCCCTCCCAGATGAGGGCGACCTTGTTCTTCCTCCAAGACTTTACATGACGGTCTAGGCAGAGATAGGACAGGTTGAGGCGGCCTCCGACAAACCATTTATAGACATTCGGATAATCCCCCGGCACAACAACCTTCTCAAAGTCTTTGAACCACTCAAGCTCCCTCGCCACACCAGCCCAGAACTCCTCAAACCTCTCAAGACCCTCTTTATGGAAGGAGTGGTAATCACTGATCGCAACCTGTCTATGCACCCAATTGTCTAAAGTTATTCTCTCCTCGAAGTTTAGTGCCTCGCGAAGTGATTCCGATTGACCCATGGGTGTCTCAAGGTTATAGCTAATTTATCTCATTAATAAACTTCGATTAGGGTGTGTAGAGACTTTTACATTAAATTGTTTAAAATATTCTACACATTTCTAACGTTTTACTAATAGTTCATGACTTTTTATAACAACTTTAGATGTCGGGTCGTTTTGTCGATGAGTGGTTCTGGTGCGGGTCCGACCGCGAGGGCTGTAATGGTTCCCGGCTCCACCTGTGTTAAGCCCGCGTCCTCTATCAGGGCGGTTGGTAATCCTTCCTCCTCTACTCTCCGTTTTATTGTTAGGAGCTCGTCTAGGTTTGCAACTGCAACGACGACTTTTCTCTGCCCGGTTTCTAGCCATCTTGCGGCCCACTCTGGTCGGAGCCTAGCGGCTTCGAGGTAGGCTGTGAGTGAGGCGTGAGCAACTTGGGCTGCGAGCTTTCCACGGCCCAGCTTCAAATCTCGCCTGACGATGATGACCTGCTTAAACGCCTCGCCACCCAGCACTGCCTCTCCTGCCATACCCGTCTTTAGGAGGGGTTGACGACCCTCTTAACCACTACTTCTCCTCCGTGGCTTGACAGCGCTGTCGCGACGAGTTTGACGGATTCTGAGGGAACGACAGCCGCTATTGCGGGTCCTGTTCCAGTTACTCCTGCTCCTAAGGCTCCGGCTGACAGCGCGTCTATTATCGGCCGGGTTGGCAGGTTGAGGGCCGCCGAGTGGAGTAGGCCGTTGAGTGTCATTGCTCTCCAGTAGTCGCCGCGTTCAGCTATCCTGAAGGCCTCCATTACCAAGTCCTTGATAGGTGTTAGGAGCTCCCTCCTGAATCCTCTGGTGTATGTTCTCTGCTCCGGTATGAGAATTACGGCCGAGAGACCTTGGTCTACAGACTCGTGTTTAAGTATCTTTCTGCCATAGTTGTCTGTGAGGACGACGCCGCCCAGCATGCATGCGGCTGCGTCGTCGATAGCCCCTGTTATTGAGACGCCCGACCTCTGGGAGGCCTCCGCTACTGCTGCGAGGAATGCGTCGGCGTCCATCTTCTCTCCCAGGGCGTCCAGAACTGCTAGGCCCACAGCCACCGCTGCGGAGCTCGAGCTCTTTAAACCAACCGCTATAGGAATATCTGACTGGGTCGTGACCCTGAATCCTAAGCCTTTGACCCCTACAAGCTCTGAGACAGTCCTAACAACCTCTTTGACGAGCGAGTCGTCGCCGACGGTGTCCTTGTTAACAAGCACGGTCTCGCCTCCCTCAACCACCTCGACAACTGCCCGCGTGTAGAAGTCGACACCTAGAGCTCCGCCAAACCCTGTGGAGATTGCATTAATTATTGAGACGGCGCCGTGGGACTCACCTACACCTCTCCTAGCCAATCCCCGCGTTTCCTGTCTGGGAAAAAATATAAATTGAGCGGGCTTCCTCTTCAGCCCGCATGAGTAGGGGGAGGGGCGTAGGTCGTAGCTACTTAACACCTCTTTGGGGTACTACGACCTATGCCTATTTCTTTGGACCCGTTGACTAGTAGGTCCTCTCTTCCCCCCTCCTCCTGCTCTGCGGCTGTGTGGTGGATGTACCATGTCTAGGTTAGGTGTAGCTATACTTGGAGCGACTGGGATGGTTGGCCAGATATACGTGCAGATGCTGAGCAGGCATCCGTGGTTCGAGATTAGGGCTGTGACGGGAAACTCGACTGTAGGCAAGACGCTCAGAGAAGCTTATAGAGGCAGGGGCCATGTGCCGGAGAAATATGCCGACATGGAGGTCCTACCTTCGGACCCCTCAAAGATAGATGCGGACCTAGTCTTCAGCTGTCTTCCAACTAAGTCCGCTAGGGAGGTTGAGCCTAAGTTCGCAGCCGCCGGCTTCCCTGTTGTAAGCGACTCCTCAGCACACAGATACCTGCCCGACGTCCCTCTAATCATACCGGAGGTTAACCCGGAGCATCTAGACCTGATAGACGTCCAGAGGAGGAGGCGCGGATGGGACGGCTTCGTAGTTACGACCCCCAACTGCACAACAGTCGGATTCGCGACCGCACTCAAACCCCTAGCCGACGACTTCGGCCTAAAATACGTGAACGTCGTGACGATGCAGGCGGTCTCAGGGGCGGGCTACAACGGTGTGCCGTCGATGGCTATTCTGGGAAACATTATCCCCTATATTGAGGGGGAGGAGGCGAAGGTCTCTGAAGAGCCTCGGAAGATACTGGGCAGGCTGGTTGACGGTGAGGTTCAGCCTATGGATGTTCCAATAGATGCCACGTGTATGAGGGTGCCGACGATTGTGGGCCACCTCGAGTCAGTCCAAGTTGAGCTTGGGGAGGATGCCCCTATCGAGGAGGTTGTAGACTCGCTCGCAGGGTTTATCGGGCTGCCTCAGAAGCTGGAGCTGCCGACCGCGCCTAGACGCCCAATACATGTTTTCAATGATGAGGAGAGGCCTCAGCCTAGACTGGATGCTGATGCAGGCGAGGTGCCTGGGATGGTTATCTCCGTGGGCAGGGTAAGGAAGGGGAGAAAGCCGGGGACGGTGATGTTCGTCACTCTGAGCCACAACCTTATAAGAGGGGCCGCCGGCGGCGCTATATTGACGGCCGAGCTGCTACACGCTCTGAGGAGGCTGGATTAGTTATGGTGACTGGGAAAAGTGTCAGGATTTCGAGGCTGACAGAGCGGGGAAGGATGCTCTGCATTCCAATGGACCACGGGATAACAGCTGGGCCGATGAAGGGGCTTGACACAATATACAAGACGATTCGCGAGGTGGAGAAGGGCGGGGCTACAGCGTTCCTAGTCCAGAAGGGGATAGTGAAGCATATGCCCGAGCCTCCACGGATAGGGTTCATAATCCACGTCTCAGGAAGCACCTCGCTGGGCCCAGACCCCAACTGGAAGGTTCGAGTCGGAGGTGTTGAGACCGCACTACTGCTGGGCGCGGACGGCCTCTCCGTCCACATAAACATCGGCAGTAAGGCCGAGCCCGAGATGCTGAGGAAGCTCGGAGAGGTGGCGGACGAGTGCGAGTCCTGGGGTGTCCCGCTGATCGCCATGATGTATCCGAGAGGTGAGGGGATTAAGGACTCTAACGACCCGAATGTCTTGATGCATGTAGCAAGGATTGGAGCTGAGCTGGGAGCTGACATAGTTAAGGTTCCCTACAGTGGGAGCGTGGAGACTTTCAGACGGGTTGTGGAGGCCTGTCCAGCCCCCGTTGTCATGGCCGGCGGGCCTAAGATGGATGACGACTTGGCGGTCTTGAGGATGGCTCGCGAGGCTATGGATGCAGGAGCGATGGGTGTTACGATAGGTAGAAACGTCTTCATGCATGAGAGGCCGGCGGCGATCGTCAGAGCGTTACGTGCAATAGTCATCGAGGATAAGAGTGTGGAGGATGCTCAGAGCCTGCTTGGACGTGAGGTTAGGGCTTGAGCCCAAGCGGGTCGAAGGATATAGTCATAGAGATCGCTGATGAAAAGGAGGCCGAAGAGGCTGTAGCAGCCGGCGCCTCCACACTACTCTATACCGGGGGCGAGACGCCGGCAAGCCTTAGGGTCCGTGCAAAGATATACTCCCTCGGCAGAGAGATAGTTCTGGTCAAGGTCTCCAAGCCCAGCGACATTGACGAGATAGTCAGGCTGGCTCGGACGGGGGTTGAGTCAATACTCGTGGAGACTGCTGACATTAAGATTATTCCGTTGGAGAACATATTGGCCGCTCTTCAAGGGTCTGGGACGCGGGTTTTAGTGAGGATTGGAAGCGTCGAGGAGGCTGAAGCCATGCTAGGCGTGCTTGAGAGAGGTGTTGACGGCGTTGTCTACCGGCCATCCAGCCTGAGCGAGATCGGGCTTCTCCTCGACCTTGTGAGGCAGGTGCGGAGGGTTGAGCTGAGGGCTGCAAGGGTATCCGACGTATTCGATGTTGGTATGGGTGAGAGGGCGTGTGTTGACACGACGTCGATGCTCAGGTATGGTGAAGGGATTCTTGTAGGCAGCATGGCTAGGATGCTCTTCCTAGTCCACAACGAGTCCGTCGGCTCAAGGTTCACACCGCCTAGGCCCTTCAGGGTCAACGCAGGCGCTGTCCACCTCTACACCCTAGGACCGACGGGTAAGACATTATATCTCTCTGAACTCAAGTCGGGCATGCGGGTCCTGATGGTTTCTAGGGATGGGTCGGCGAGGGTAGTAACTGTGGGCAGGGTGAAGATTGAGAGGAGGCCGATGGTGCAGGTTAACGCCGAGACCGACGGAGTCTACGGCTCAGTAACGCTTCAGAAGGCTGAGACGATAAGGCTTCTAACGGCTAAGGGCGAGATAGTAGATGTCACCTCACTCGCTCGGGGAGAGGAGATATTGGTCTGGCTCTCAAGCAGGGCTGCACGACACATGGGAATGGAGGTAGACGAATTCATAGATGAGGTCTAGCCTAGCCGAGAAGGTCTGCGTCTCGATACTGCCCCGGAGTATCGGAGAACTCGGACAGCTGTGCGAGAGGACCCTAGAGCTTGGAGCTAGGCTGGTCGAGCTGCGCCTAGACGGTCTACAGGAGAGTGAGATCGGTGGGGCGGCAAGGCTGGCCCAGGACATGAGCATTAAAAAGATCATCACACTTCGGCCCAGCTGGGAGGGCGGCCTCTACGCCGGAGACGAGCAGAAGAGGCTTAAGCTTCTGGCTAGCATGTCCACGGATGCAGATTATGTTGACCTTGAGAGTAGGGCTATTGAAGCCAATCCTAGTCTTGTAGAGGAGCTGCGGAATGTGGGTGTCAGGGTAATCTCCTCCAAGCACTATTTCGGCGAGGCTCCTTCAAGAGTCGAGCTGCGGAGGGTTGTTATGGAGGGGTTGGAGGCGGCGGATATAGTCAAGGTGGTCAATAATCCGAAGAGAGTGTCGGAGGCTATGGATGTCCTCGCGCTCTACTATGAGGGCTCTTTCAGGGGTAGGGTTATCTCGTTCAGTATAGGTGAGAGGTGGTGCCTCACGAGGGTGCTCAGCGTCCTGCTGGGAGCGCCCTTCACCTACGCATCTCTACCCGGCCAGCCTGTTGCTCCGGGCCAGCCCAGCTTCCCCGAGACTCTAGAGGCCTTGGAGGTGTTCCTAAAGTCGTGGCCCTCCTGGCAGTTATAGGATACCCAGTATCCCACTCAGCCTCGCCGATCATGCATAATGCGGCCCTCCGCGCACTCAACCTCCCAAACCGCTACATCGCGATAGAAGCCCACCCAGAGAAGCTACACGAGACCTTGAAGACACTCCACAGACTCGGCTTCAAGGGCCTCAACACAACGATACCACACAAAGAGGCAGCGGCCCGAGACGCTGTTAAGCTCTCAGAAGAGGCCGAGGCGATAGGGGCTGTAAACACGCTCCAGAGGCTGGAAGACGGTTGGGCGGGATACAATACGGACGTCGATGGGGTTGAGGGGTGCTTGTCACCTCTAGTTGAGGAGGGCTTAGATGGGGTCATGATCTTGGGCGCGGGGGGTGGGGCGGCGGCCGCCCTCTATGCCCTGTGGAGGATGGGTGTCGAGAAGGTGACTATTGCTAACAGGAGTAGGGAGAGGGCAGATAGACTAGCCAAGAGAGTTGGGGATAAAGTGGGGCTTAAGGTCCGGGTAATAGGGCTGGAGGAGGCTGGCCGCGAAGCGCGCAGTGTAGAGGTCATCATAAACGCGACCCCGCTCGGCCTCACCTACCACGAAAACCCATTAGACCCGGAAGACCTAACCAGGCGTCACATAGTCCTTGACATGGTTTACTCGCCTAGGCAGACGCCCCTCCAAAGAACTGCCATCGCCGCCGGCGCACACTATATCGATGGTGTGAAGATGCTTGTTGAGCAGGGGGCTAGGGCGTTCAAGATCTTTCACGGGGTCGAGCCCGCCAAGTTTTTGATGGAGAAGGCTGTGAGAGCTTGGCTGGAGCGGCAAGGTGGGCCGGGATGATCGTGAGTGTTAGGGTTGAGAGGATTTCCGGCGAGGTCAGGGCGCCGCCAAGCAAAAGCTACACTCACAGGGCCATCGCAGCAGCTCTCCTAGCACCAGGAGAATCCCGCATATACAACCCACTATACTCCCGCGACACTGAGGCAACAATCAACGCCGCAAGACTCCTCGGCGCAAGACTTCAGCTCAAGAAAGATGAGATCGAGATCGAGGGCGGGAAGCGGCCCAAGACACCGGAAAACATCATCGACGCGATGAACTCCGGCACCACACTCAGAATAATGACATGCATCGCAGGTCTCACAGAGAGGGGATACACGATCTTAACGGGTGATGAGAGCCTTCGGAAAAGGCCGATGCAGCCTCTCCTCGACGCCCTCGGCCAACTGGGCATCAGGGCATGGTCAGCGAAGCTCGACGGCACCGCACCTATAATCGTCGAGGGAGGAGAGATGGGGGGAGAGTGCAGTATCAGGGGGGATATTAGCAGCCAGTTCATCTCAGGCCTCCTCATAGCAGGCCCAGCGGCCGAGAAGAGCCTAACCATCAGCATTGAGGGAGACCTAGTGTCAAAGCCCTACATCGACTCCACGATAACCGTCCTTAGACTCTATGGCGCCAAGGTTGAGAGAGAGGGATACAGCCACTTCCACACAGAGCCCAGCGGCTACAGGCCAGCAGACTTCACCGTCCCAGGCGACTATGGTCTAGCCGGCTTCATCATGGCCGCTCCACTGATGGCAGGTGGGCGGGTCAGGGTGGCTGGCCTTGACCCTGGGCTTCCGCAGGCCGACTACAGGCTGGTCGAGGTGCTGCGGGCTATGGGGGCAGATGTAAGGGAGGGGGACGGATTCGTCGAGGTGGGCGAGGCATCTCTAAAAGGTGTAGACGTAGACCTGAAGGACTCCCCAGACCTCCTACCCATAGTCGCGTCCTTAGCGGCAGTTGCAGAAGGCGAGACAAGAATCCACGGCGTAAGGCATGCAAGGTTCAAAGAAAGCGATAGAATCCATGTACTAGCCACCGAGCTCGCAAAGACATCAATCCGCGTGGAAGAGGCACCAGACGGGATGGCCATAAGGGGCGGCAGGCTGAGAAGTGCTCGGCTGGACCCACGCGGAGACCACAGACTCTTCATGGCATTCACCCTACTCTCACTGGCCACGCGGGGGCTTATCGAAGTCTTGGACCCAGAGTCAGCGTCCGTCTCCTACCCCAACTTCCTAGACGACCTCAAACTACTGGGGTGCGAGGTTGAGA
>JAVYLC010000028.1:0-3952 GCA_038741355.1 Nitrososphaerota archaeon | reverse complement strand
CTTCATGGCATTCACCCTACTCTCACTGGCCACGCGGGGGCTTATCGAAGTCTTGGACCCAGAGTCAGCGTCCGTCTCCTACCCCAACTTCCTAGACGACCTCAAACTACTGGGGTGCGAGGTTGAGAAGTCATGAGTGGAAACATCCTGGGTAAGAGGTTCGTGGTCGTGAGCTTCGGCGAGAGTCACGGCCGATGCGTCGGAGCGGTTGTGGACGGATGCCCAGCGGGCCTCAGGCTCTCAGAGCAGGACATACAGACCCTCTTAGACTTGAGGAGGCCTGGACAATCAATCGTCACCACACAGAGGAGGGAGGAGGACAAGGTGGAGATTTTGAGCGGAGTCTTCAACGGCTACACCACCGGCGCACCTATCGCCATGCTAGTCTGGAACAAGGATGTGGTGTCCAGAGACTACGACAAGGTATTAGAGACGCCGAGGCCAGGCCACGCAGACTACTTTGCGAGGCTGAAGTACAGGGGCTTCAACGACCACCGGGGCGGTGGCAGGTTCTCGGGGAGGATAACGGCTGGCTTTGTGATGGCTGGATCCATAGCCCTGAAGCTGCTGAAGGATGCACTAGGTGTCGAAGTACTTGCTTACACTAAGCGGATAGCGGGCATCGAGGCTAGGCCCATCCCCATAGAGTCTATCAGGGAGAAGAGATGGCTTAACGAGGTAAGATGCCCAGACGAAGAGGCCGCAGAGGTCATGAAACGCAAAATCCTCGAGGCCAGATCCACGGGAGACTCCGTGGGCGGAGTCATAGAGTGCGTAGCCCTAAACGTCCCGCCATGCCTCGGCGAACCCGTCTTCGACTCACTGGACTCCGACCTCTCAAAGGCGCTGTTCAGCATCCCCGCAGTGAAGGGTGTAGAGTTCGGAGCAGGGTTCAGGGCGGCGGACATGAAAGGATCAGAGCACAACGACCCACTCGGAATAGTAGGCGGAGAGGTCAGGCCCTTAACAAACAATGCAGGCGGGATAGTCGGCGGCCTCTCAACTGGCAGGGAGATAATCGTCAGAGTGGCGTTTAAGCCAGCAGCCTCTATATCTAAGCCTCAACATACACTCAACGTTAAGAAGAGGGAGGTGGAAGAGGTGGTCGTGACCGGAAGACACGACCCATGCGTCGTGCCGAGGGCCGTTCCAATTGTAGAATCGGTCGTCGGCATCGTTCTCGCGGACCATGCCCTCCGAGCTGGCCTCATACCGCCAGTCCTAAGGGGTGTAGAGTAGTTGAGCAGGGACGAGATCGAGCGCCTGAGGGAGGAGATAAGGTCGGTGACGGAGGAGATTATTCGAGGCATAGCTAGGAGGAGGAGGCTGGCAGAGAGGCTAGGCGAGATAAAGAGGGCGCTGGGAATGGATCCCGTCGACCTTGACGCAGAGTCGGAGCTCAGGGCCCAAGTAGCCAAGGCGGCAAAAGAGAGCGGCCTAGACCAGGAGACCGCCCAGAGGATGCTCAGCCTCCTAATCCAAGACGCGATACTCGTACAGCAGCCACAGAGCAAGCCCAAGATCACCCACATGGACATCTTTAGAAAAGCCAAAAAACTGGAGATGAGTGGCGAGAAGGTATACCACTTAGAAGTCGGTGAGCCAGACCTCGGAGCTCCAGACAGGGTCGCAGAGGCCCTGAGCTGGGCTGCTCTGAATGGTTATGCCGCCTACGGTGAGGCTAAGGGCAGGCTAGAACTACGGAGGGGGATAAAGGAGCTTCTCCGCGAGAAGATGGGCGTAGACGTTTCGGAGGACCAGATAGTGGTCACGCCGGGAGGGAGATTCGCAGTATACTTGGCCGCAGCCTCCACTCTGAGGCCGGGCGACCAGGCAGTAGTCATAGACCCCTCTTGGCCGCTCTACAAGCAGGTCGTCGAAATGATGCACGCAAGGAGCCTAGTAGTACACTCCACACTTGAGGATGGTTGGCGGCCGAGACAAGACATCTTAGACAAATTCCTCAAACAGAAGCCGCGGACGATATTCATCAACTATCCAAACAACCCCACGGGTATAACGCTCAGTCGCAACGAGTTGAAGGAGCTTGTCGACGAGATAGGGCGCACAGGCTCTTATCTGGTCAGCGACGAGGTCTACATGGACTACTGCTTCACAGACTTTACATCAGCCCTCGAGATGGGGTATGAGAAGACCATAATGATAAACTCGTTCTCCAAGAGCTGGGGGATGACGGGCTATCGAATAGGATATCTCGTGGCGAGTAGGGAGATAGCGGACAGAGCGGCTAGAATCCTGTCCCAGCTAATTACATGCGTACCCGAGTTCATACAAATGGCATCAATAAAGGCGATCGAGGATAGAGAGACACCGAAGGGGTATGGCGAGATAATGAGGCGGCGGATAGAAACGGTGTGCAGAGAACTTGATAAAATCGGCGCAACATATGTAAAGCCTAACGGGGGCATGTACGTCTTCCCCAAGATTGGGGGCGAAGGCTTCGACTCAGCCGAGTTCGCCCTAAACCTCCTTGAGAGGACGAGGGTCGCGGTTGCACCAGGTACGGCGTTCGGCGACTATCCAGAGTACATCAGGATATCCGTAGGCCTAGGTGACGAAGATCTTAGAAAAGGGTTACAGATACTCGCTGAGAACCTCCAGAAAATCTGATAACAGAAGGGCTAGACGAGTAGCTGCTCTGTCTTCCCATCATATACGTGTATCTTATTCTCTTCGAACCCAACCCAGACTTTCTGACCTATCTGTAATGGCAGTGTGGGTGTAATCGCCTTGATAATCTCCGAGTCTATCTTAAGGTCTACAACTAGGTTTGCACCCTGATGCTCAACCACGTAAACCTCGCTCATGAAAACTGAGTAGCTGTTCCTCTCAAATGATAGCCGCAAGTCTTCAGGCCTAACTCCTAAGAGAGCCTCACTAGACTGTGCGTTCTCCAATACAACCTCGGAGTATTCTGGCGAGAGAGTGTAGCTGAAAGAGCCAGCATCAAGGACCACTCTACCCCTCTCCTGCTTGATGGCTGCTTTTATCATATTCATGGGCGGGCTTCCGATGAATGTTGCAACGAATGCGTTTGCAGGCCTACTATATATCGTATTGGGGTCGGCATATTGCTGCACCTTACCCCTATTCATGACCGCAATCTTATCGGCCATAGCCATGGCCTCAGCCTGGTCGTGGGTAACATACACAGTAGTAGTCTTTAACTCCCTCTGAAGCCTCTTAAGCTCAGCCCTCATGAAGAGCCTCAGCTTAGCATCTAGATTGCTGAGCGGCTCATCCATGAGGAAGACGCGAGGCCGCCTAATAATCGCCCTCCCGAGGGCAACGCGCTGCTGCTCCCCTCCACTAAGCTGCCTAGGCCTCCTTTCAAGGAGATGTGAAATCCCGAGGAGATCCGCAACCTCTTTAACTCGCCTATCGATCTCGCTCCTCTCAGCCTTCCTCATCTTCAGCGGAAAGGCCAAGTTATCATAGACCTTCATGTGAGGATAGAGCGCGTAGTTCTGGAAAACCATCGCGACATCCCTATCCTTGGGTGGAAGATCATTCACCATGCTATCTCCTATCCATATCTCGCCCGCGTCAGGCGTCTCTAATCCAGCGATGCAACGTAACGTCGTTGTCTTTCCACATCCCGAAGGCCCCAGCAATACCACGAAGTCGCCATCGGGAATTTCCAGCGAGACACCATCTACCGCAATCACCCTGTCAAACTTCTTGTAAAGATTCACCAGCCTAACCGAGGCCATCCGGTAATCCTTCCCTGAAACACCTTAAAAAGTTTTGCGCCTGAAAATCGGGGGCTGTCAACTTAAGGCTATCCATGACTTTATCCACTTTTCTGAGACCTTCGGCCTATGTGTTGGGAAGCATGTGTTGAACTGTTTTATTCTTCTCTTGAGCTTGCTGAACCAAGACTCTATTGTGTTCCTCCTTCCGAATGTCTCTACCCTCCTCCTAAAGCCCA
>JAVYLC010000027.1:0-22229 GCA_038741355.1 Nitrososphaerota archaeon | reverse complement strand
TGAAGGGGATTCATCATTCCTACCCTTATGAAATACTTGCCGGGTATGTGGTCGAGTATCGAGCGTAGAAGCAGCGAGATGTCTACCCCTATGTCCCTGCCGTATGCTGAGCAGTCTTGAGACGTAAGCCAGACCTCTCGGCATCCCTCTCCAACAGCACGAGCTACAGCCTCTCTCACCAACTCAGGTCTATAGCTCTGCAAGTCACCCCTCGCCAGCTTAGTCTGGCAGAAGGTACAGCGCGATAGACAGCCTGAGCTTATCTCCACAATCTCAACAACCTTGTTCAGTCTGATGTGTGGCAGGAGCGGCTTCTCAGCCCCGTCATCAGATAAGTAGATCCCCCTTCCACCTTGCAACGCAATACTAACAGCCTCCACAATCTTGGATAGGGAGCGGGGTGAGATGAGTGTGGCGTTGGGTGCGACCCTCTCCAATACCTCCGGCTCAGCCTTAGCCATACACCCAGCCACTACAAGCGGCTTACCGAGAGATTGTAGCCGTTTAACCCTGTGGATCATTCTCTGCTCCGTGGGCGTCTTCACGATACAGGTGTTGATTATGCTTACGTCAGCTTCGTGTGGATTGTTTACTAGCACATAGCCGGCTTCCTCTAGCAAGCCCATGATTATCTGTGCGTCTTGGAGGTTCGACGCACACCCATAGGTCTCGACGTATACCCTCTGCAAGCCTCTAAGCTAAAAAGCCAACAGCAAAATATCTACCTTCAACACCGACCAACTATCTCTCCGAGTATTCTGGCCTCTTTAGAAGCCTCTCCGCCCTCTCTCTGGAAATGCCTAGTAGTGAGATCAACCTCTCCGCCTCTTTATCCGAGATTCCTGCAGGCCCCTTAGATAATTGCCTCCAGCTCTCATACCTACTCCATGGATACAGAATCCAGCTACTAGTCTTTACGACATAGTAGTCCGGGTGGAAGGCGGTCCAAGGCTTAATGTGTAGCACGGCAGCCTTCACATCCTTTGGGGAGAGTGGGGCCAGTATCTTATTCATAGCGGTCCAGAGTGTTTTTCCCTCATCAGAGACATCATCCACCAGTAAGACTGTGTGGTCGTCAAGCGGGGGGAGCTTAGGCCAATGATATATATGGACCTCCCCCCTGTCGTTAATTCCTCGGTAACTCCTTAAGCCGAGCGGATAAACTTCATCGATCCCGAGAATATCCGATAGGAGGTTGGCCACAAATAGCCCACCCCTCAAAATACCGACGATCGTATCAGGCTGGTAACTGCTCTCTATCTTTGAAGCCAATTCCTCGACCTCCGCCATAATATCCTCCCAAGCGAGGAGCAAAAAGCTCCTCCCCCCTATCTGTACCTCCCTAGCCATCTCGAGATGCAACCTCACCCTACAGAATGGTTTAAACACGTATTTTAATTGGCACCCATATCGGAGACCCGGCGAGAGGGTTGTATGACCTAGCGGTTCTTGGGGGAGGGGTTGTGGGCTGTTTTTCCGCCCTGAGGGCCGCTGAGCTTGGATTAAGCGTCGTCCTCATAGACGAGAGGGGCGTATTTGGGGGAGCCTCACCAAGGTCAGCAGGTGTCTTCACAGTCCAGCTAGACTCCGCACTCGACGTCGAACTTGTCGCAAAAAGCATAGATCTAGTCAAGAAGTATACGACAGAAGAAAAATCTTGGAAGGAGACGGGGTTCCTCCAAATCGGGAAGGAGTATGCCCTGAGAGAAAGTATGGAATCTCTCCAGAAGTGCGGAATAAGGTATGAAGTCCTCAGTAACGAGGAGATAATGGATAGGTGGCCGGAGTTTGTGGTCGAGCCTGAACTCATCGGGGTCTACACAAAGCCTGACCTATCGGTCGAGCCGAAGATTCTAGGCCGGGAACTGAGGGAGCGGCTGATTGAGAAAGGGGTGAAGGTTATTGAAGGTGTTGGAGCCAAGCGACTGAATATTAGTTCTTATGAGATTAGAGAATTGGTTCTCTCAGACGGCTCACACATAACTGCAAATCACTACATCCTCTCTATGGGTCCATGGACGAGGGAAATCCTCCATAACAACCAAATTGAGGTTGAGACATTCCTCCTCACATGCTTTGCGTATAGGTTTGAGCTTGGCCGCGAATTGAACATACCGAGCTTCTCAGACGAGTATCTCCACACCTATTGGCGACCCTGGGGAACCACTCTGGTAGGCGGGAGATATGATGCAGAATATGCCGAAAGCCCTGACCTCACAGACGCCAAGCCTCCGAACAGTTCTTTAAAGATGGCCCTAAAATTCCTGCTCAGACGGCTAAAAACCCCAACACCGCCCGAGTTGGTCGAATACATGCGGGGGCCTTGCACTTTTACAAACGATGGGATGCCAATTTTCGGGCCCATTCCCCGTCTAATTAACGCCTTCATCATAGATGGTCTTGGCGGATATGGACTAATGAGAGGGCCTGCACTGGGATACTTAACGGTTGATGCGATAGTGCTGAACCGCGACATAGACAAGTATAGTGCTTATTCGTCTCTCAGAGCTTTGAGGTAAAACAAAAAAATGCTTTTATAACAAAATTGTTAATTGTTAACGCGAGAATGAGCACTGGCATGATAGTCGCGACCAGTGGAAAACTTTTCCTAGAAACCGTGTTAAACAACGTTAAGAGAGCTACAGAACTCGCCAATATTCCATCCGACATTTACGAGTTTCTCAAGATACCCAAACGCGTAATAGTTGTATCGATACCCATAAGGGACCGAGAGGGAAATGTCACGAACTATATCGGATATCGTGTCCAGCACAATAACGCCCTCGGCCCATACAAAGGTGGTATAAGATACTATCCGACTGTAGACCTAGACGAGGTAACAGCACTAGCGATGCTGATGACGTACAAGTGCGCGGCTCTCTCACTCCCCTTCGGAGGTGCTAAGGGGGGAGTGGCCTGTGATCCCAAGTCACTCTCACTGGAAGAAATTGAGAGAATAACGCGGAGATATACCTACATGATTAGTGATGTTATCGGTCCCTACGTTGACATCCCTGCCCCAGACGTATATACTGACGCGCGCGTAATGGCTTGGATCATGGATACTTACAGCCAGTTGAAGGGAAGGCAGGTTCCAGAGGTCGTTACAGGAAAGCCAGTCTACCTCGGCGGGTGTGAGGGGCGTGAAGAAGCCACCGGGTTTGGAGTATGTGTAACGACTAGAGAGGCTTGCAGGACGCTCGGCATACCTGTGAAGGGTGCTCGGATAGCTATCCAAGGATTCGGAAACGTTGGCACGTACGCCGCATTACACCTAGCGAACCTAGGGGGCAAGATCGTAGCCGTCAGCGACTCAAAAGGAGCAATATACAATAAGGAGGGATTTAACGTCGAGAAGGTAATAGCCCACAAGAAAAACACAGGAACTGTTCTCGGCTTTCCAAGTGCTACACAGATCAGTGAGAAAGAATTATTGCAGCTTGACGTGGACGTCCTCATACCAGCCGCTATCGAGGGAGTAATAACAAAGGACGTTGCCGAGAAGTTACAGGCTCGAGTCGTCGCTGAAGGCGCTAACGGGCCAACAACCATCGAAGGCTCTCTCGTGCTTCAAGAGAGAGGGATTTTTGTTGTGCCGGATATACTTGCAAACGCTGGCGGCGTGACTGCCAGCTACTTTGAATGGATTCAGAACCTACAGAGAGAGCACTGGCCGAGAGAGAGGGTGCTGAGCATGCTCGAGGAGAAGATGGTGAAGGCGTTCAACGACGTGGTAGAGACCTCTAAGAAGATGGAAATAGGGATGAGGGATGCTGTGATGGTGCTCTCAGTCTCAAGAGTCGCGCTGGCCGTACAGTCGCTGGGGATTTGGCCATAGCTGCTGCAGACTATCTAATTTTCTTTAACTCGTCATTACTACTCGTAACTCTTTTTTACGCCTCTTACCAAGACCTCAACGATAGGCTTGTTGACGACTGGGTCTGGCTCAGCTGTGCGTCGATAACCGCGCCAGTCACACTCTACTCTTTATTGTTGGGCAGTCTAAACCCGCTCCTCACCACCATATCCATATCCTTAACAATCATGCTCTCTATTCTATTCTACATGGCCGGACTCTACGGTGGTGCAGACGCAAAGGCACTGATAGTAATAGGCCTTGCGTCCCCCCTCAGCATAGGTGGAGAGAGATACCACCCCTTCACCCCGATAACTATCCTCCTCAACGGCCTGATAATCTCGCTCGCGATACCGCTAACCCTAGCACTAATCAACACCTACAGAGTGCTAATCAGGGGGGAAGACATTTTCAGAGAATTCAAAAACGAGAAGACCCACCGAAAAATACTAGCGATCTTTCTTGGAACGGTTCTAAAAAACCCTGAAAAACGAAAATACTGGGCACCTATGGAAGAGTTCAGCGGAGGGTGGAGGTTTAGATTCACAGTCGGCATCGAAGAGTTTTGGCGGCCGCTAAGGCCTGGGGGGTGGGCAACACCGTCAATACCACTTCTTGTGCCTATTCTTGGAGGCTTACTGCTAAACTACGCGCTCGGAGACTTATCGGCGCTATTCGTTAAACTACTGACCCTTCGAGGCTAGTCTCTCAATCTCCCTAAACGAGACACCTAGACTCACGACCTTCCTCAATGGTTTAAGAACCGTCTTTAGAATCTTCTCAGCAGCTATTCTTCTGGTAACAACACTCTTACCTTTCTTAGTGAGAGCCCATTTCCTCGATCTTCTGGTCCCGAGTGGCTTAATCAATCCTTTCTTCTTCATCTTATTCAATGAGAGATAGAGTGTAGGCTTCTTCAGCTTGGTAACCCGCTCTATGTCCCGTATCGACTTCTCCCCTTTGATTAACGCCTTCATGATTATAGGCTCTGATGAGCCTTTGGGAAGCCTCTTCATGCCGTAGAATTATTAAAGCACGCTCTATATAAAATTTATTTTCCAGCCGTAATCAAACAATATTTTGGATTCTCCCTATCAAGTTTTGTACAGCTGATATTATATAGTATTCTATGAAGGCTGCAGCTAAAATGACCACAGAGAACAGCAGCAGGGTTAAAAGATAGTATTTTACTTCAACCCTAGCCTGCCTCTTCAATATCTTGTAGCTCATTATAATGGAGCCCGTAACCATCCCACCGTACCCTATGAATTCTAACAAACCATAAACGAGGAATATGGGTAGAAGAACTAAGAACGCTGGATTACTTTCCATCATAATGGCCGCCGCCGCGAAATAACGTCCAGTTTCATATATTATCCAGCCAGCAACGAGAGGCCCCGCAAAAGGTAACGCCATCAATAGAGAGAGGCCGAAATTGTTGATGAAGATGAAGTAGGGAGAGTTAACACTTCTTGCCAGTTCTTCGAGCTGTTCTGATAGCTGCTCAGCCTCGGACGGGCTTAATGCCGCCTGAGACCCTAGAATCAGTATCCCATATAGGGCGACTGCTACTATCATCGTCATTATGAGCCTTTTCTTGAAGTTGGGCCTCATATCATTAATTATACGCGCTCTATGTTTTTAGCTTTGCTAGTTCACGCCTTAGTGCTGATATTTTGCTGACTGGGATTGGGTCTATGTTTTGCAGGGCTGCATGATAGACGCTCACGTAGTCGGACCACATTATGGCTGAGAGGACGACCTCCGAGAGAGTTCCATTGAACCTCTCCTCAAACACTCGTTTCCCGAGAAGCTTCTTCAAAAATTCTAGCTGTATCCTAATTGACTCGCCCTCCCCGCTCCACCGGTATATTATGTACCTGTCCTGCCTGGTCTCTGGTATGGCCTCGAGAGTGTTATGCATTGCTTCTGGCACTTCGATAACCACACATGGTTTCTTCGCATTCTCATTCAACTGATTCTTCAAACGCAGCGCTACCGGGTGTAGAGTGCTTTCCGAAACTGCGTGGGGGAGGTGATCCAGTAGGAAGATAGCTGCCCTCTTGGCCGAGTTGTCGGGTAACTCCGCCTGGGCTGAGAATGTATTTTTCGCCCTCTCGAGAGACTTGACTGAGTATGTCAACTCCTTTTCTGCCCCCGTTACTATGCCTGCGCGGTCGAGTATAGAGACTGCCGCGCCAACCATTTCTGGGACTGCCATTCGCGGGGGCAGGCCCTCCGTAACTTTTACAGCTGGTATTCCCTCATCTAGAGCCAACCTCTGTAAAGAGCCGCCCGAGCATATCGCGACCGCCTTGGCACCGTTCTGTAACACCCTCCGAGCGGCCTCAAGGACTTCTAGTGTCTCGCCAGAGTAGCTTAATAGGGTCACTAAGGCGTTGGGGCCGACCCATACTGGGATTGACGCGGTCGTATAGGCTATCAGCGGAGTCTTTGATTTCTGTTGGAAGAGTGTGGAGACTATGTGACCCACTATTCCTGAGCCGCCCAGACCATAGAAAACAACTAACTCTGCATCTGTGGCTTGGATATGTGCACTCTGGGCATCCTCTATGCCGCGCATGTAGAGCTCGCTCTGCTTATCGATCAGTTGCAGCATGGTGTCTATCGCGGCCCTGCTCTTAAGAGACTCTGGGGAGAGTAGAAAGTTCATGCCATCACCTTTCCACGCTAACCTCTATAGCGCCAAGCTTTTCAAGCATCTTTCTCACCATCTGCTCTGCTTTAATCAGATTTGACTCTGCCTTTTCCCTAGTCAAATCCTCGCTTACAAGCTCTATTCTGGTTGCAGAAACGCCATCTATGATACCGTGTGGATGAGATTTCAGATATACTTTTCTTCTGAGTGATCGATATATTTTTTCTAATTCCTGCGCATAAACAGATTCTGGTACGCCTTTCACATTAATCCACACTCTGACGCGGTGTAGTCTCTTGGCCTCTTGCTTCATCCTCGGCTTAACCTCGTTTTCGAAGATGTCCATTAGTTCCCTAGGTACGCCGGGCAGAGAAACTATGTTCACCCCCTTAGCCTCCACTAGGCAGCCGGGTGCGGAGCCTGCGTTATTCCTGAGGGCCGTGGCGCCTTTAGGCATTATGGCCATTTTGAGCCTCGCCTGTGTGAGCTCTGCGTCCTTTATGACTCCCTGGGCGTAAAGCCTCTCATACCTCTCTTTCAACATTTTGACCGCCTCTGAGTTCACCACCAGTTTCCGCCCCACAGCCTTTGCGACGGCCTCTAGAGTGATGTCGTCGAATGTTGGCCCAAGTCCTCCGCTGGTTATTATCCACTTTGCACCCCTCCTCATAGCTTCCTTAATAGCTCTGCTTATCTCCGAGATGTCGTCCCTAACTGTCGTGATTCTCCTAAGACTTAGGCCGAGCTCGTGTAGCCTTGCCGCCAGCCAGCCGCTGTTAGTGTCTTTTATGGAGCCGTTGAGAATCTCATTCCCGATGACTATTATCTCACAGACTGTGCCTTTCAGCCCTGCCATTTCAAGTGTGTAGACCGCCCGCTAATCAATTAAGATTACCTACCAGATTTCATAGCAGGAGCAAAGAGAGAGGCCCTAAAACTGGTCAAAAAAGGAGACGCTTGAGGGCGGGCCCTTGATCCATCGATTCATGAGTATTTCTAGGCGGGGTCAGGAAGGCCCCGGATCCTACAGAGTTCTCAAGAGTCCTATAGACCGCGCCCAACCTATTCGCCACATATAACCTTTTTATCCATTCCTGTATAGCTGGTTGTTGGATTTGGTTGATTGGGAGAGGCTCGAGTTGGAGCAGATAGGCATCGTGGCTAGCCCGAGCCGTGAGACAGACGCTGACTGCATACTCCAAGAGGGCAAGGAGAGGGAGGTTACCTCTGAGACCCTCGTACTCATCGACAACAGAAACGGGAACAAAGTCCTCGCAGTGTGCAGGGGAGGAGTGGGACTCAACGACAACCTCAAGATAAACTATTATAACCCTGGTGTTGCCTACGCTAGGAGCGGCAAGAGCGCCAGCGTCGCGAAGGAGTTCTTCAGCTTTAAACTCGTGGTCATTGGGGATGTTACTGACGGGGAGATTAAGCAGAATAAGACGATCATAGCCCCTGCCTCGCCCGTCTACAAGTTCAAGGAGGGCACAAACCCCATGGAGCTATTCGGCTCAGCTAGGCAAACACTCGGCTACTATGCGATGGGGTCTCCCCACTGGAAGGTCCCAATCCTGGCAGAATATATTCCGCACCACATAGGCGTCTTTGGAGTTACTGGCTCTGGGAAATCCTTCCTCTGTAGGTATGAGCTGATCCCGCTCCTGCAGAGGGCGGGATATGATATATTGGTCTTTGACTGGAAGGGAAGCGACTACGCACCATACTTTCCCAACTCCGTCATCAATATGGGGGACATCGAGCTTGATGAAGACTCCATCTATAGATATCTGCTGGAGAGGCTGGACGGGTTTGGGAGCGGGAAGATCGCTGAGACCTTGCAGAGATACCTCGAGGAAGCAATCCTGAGTGGGGCTTGGCGCGGCTCAGACCCTCAGGAGACCATTAACCGGGTAGAAGATGTTATGATTAGAGCTATCGTAGAGGAGAATACAGAGAAGGGCGGGAACCTTTCGAAGTGGGGAGAGATATATGTCAAGAGGGCTGAAAAGTATCTCAATAGACTGAGGCCAGAAGACGTTAGACCAGTTATGGGTAGGCTGGGTGCGTCGGAGATAATCAAGCTTCTCAGAGAGAAGAAGATACTCGTCATCGACCTGAGCTTCGGCTCGAAGGAGCAGAAGCTTAGCATATTTCTCTCCATAACCCGCCGGTTAAAGGAGCTCATGGAGGAGAAGAACAGGCTTAATATCGCCGTGCTCATCGACGAGGCCCCGCAATACTGTCCCTGGAATCCCAGAGGGATAGAGGAGGAGACGACTAAGCACATAATAGGCCTCGCAGCGCTCGGAAGGTCTTATGGACTCTCTCTTATCCTTGTGTCACAGGGGATTGCAGGGGAGATAGGAATTAACGCAGCTGTGAGGCGAAACCTCAACACACTCTTCATCGGCAAGATCCACCCGCTCGACGCCACGGAGGCTGAGAAGTTCTTCGCCACATCCTGGATAGGTGCTGATAGCCTGCTGAGGCTTCCCGAAGGTCAATTCTACATGGTGGGAAAGATGAACCCTTCACCAATCCCTCTACTAATAACCTTCCAGATAGAGGAGGGCGAGAAGATTCGGCATGGAAAGCGGTGAAGTCCCAGAGATCTTAAAGATACCACGCCCCCTCCAAGAGAAGTTCTTCAACGCGGCGGAGGAGGAGGCTGACCGCCTCCTAAAACGGGTTGGGGAGATAGAGAAGATCGTTGACCGCCTCAGCAAGGAGGTTGCCAGGGGTATTTCGCGCGTGCGGTTGAGAAGCGATTGGCGGGACATGATTATAGCCGTTGTCGACGGATCTGATACGCCCGCCATCGATGAGAGGATCGGAGTCAGGTTTGGACTATACGCGGCCGCCTACAAGCTCTTCAGGGGTGAGGATCCCTTGGAAAACGGTGAGGGGTATCTGGGTGACCGTCTAAATGAGCAGATACGCGTGAGTAGGGAGACCTTCCTCAAGGTTTTAGACTTGGTGACAACTTATCTTGAGAGGGTGCTTGCAGAGCATCTCCTCATACAGAATTCCCCACATGTTGACTTACTCATCTTGGATGGCAGCTTCCTAGGCTATAGAGCGGGCTGCAGCCAAGTGAAGCGAGAAGAAATAAATCTTACAGAACCTGTGACTGGAAAACACTTTGGCACGGTTTATGACCTAATCTCGGAGATTAATGCCCTCACCGTGAAGATAGCACGTTCTGGGAGGGCTGTAGGCATCATCAAGCGCGTACCAACAGAGGCGATTGACGGCTACATAAGATATAGGTACGGTGAAGGGGAGGGTCTAAACCTGAGCGACAGGGCGTTGCTGAGTCTAGCGATGAGTCAGGGCGAAGTCTTCAGCTACGAGAAGTACTTCGGAGCCAAGTTTAGGATTGACTCCCTGTCATGGTATAGAACAGTTGCGAGAGACCCGAAGGTCAGGGGGAAGAGCCCAGACGAGATTTTGAAGGAGGCGGAGAGGCGTGTAAGTGTCCAGCTCAAGGCCGACCTGACCGCGCCAACTTCTGGGAAAGTGGGTGGAAAAGATTCTCATGAAGACATTCTGGAGCTTGCGGACAGGTTGTCTAGATTCTTTGTAAGGACTAGAGAGGGGTTGCCGCCAATCTGTGTCGAGGTCCCTGACACCGTCTTGAATCGTGAGAACCTATTTGAGTGCGTATTATCCTACTGTCTTGAAACATCTTCTCCCGTCTCCGGGCTGCCGAAGAGTTTAGACCTTGTCGATGACCTTGTCTCCCTCCCAAGAGGGTTGGGTAGGGACTTTGTTACTGAGGTGGAGGCTAGACTGCTTATGCGGGGTGTGGATAGCAGTAAGCTGATCGCTCTTTTCAGCCGGTTCAACCCACAGAAGGATGAGTTTTAAAGTGGGACATTTGCAGCGGCCTTCAAAGAGTCGTCTATCTCGCCTACATTGTTTGCGCGCCGCTTGATGAGGTCTAGAATCCAGTGGGTTAGATGTTGTAGTGTCAGCCCCTTTGCCAGCCGCCCCTTATAGTCTCTAAGAGTTAGTGTTTCATTTTCCTGCTCCTCATCACCGACTATAGCCATGAAGGATGCCCTTAGCTGGTGGGCTGTCCTTATCCTTTTCTCCAGAGTCCCCTCCACCCAGAGCTCAGCCCTAACCCCCGCGCCACAAAGCGCGTCCTTCACCTTCGCGGCGTAATCCACATTCTTCTCACTTACAGGCATAACAACTAGCTGTGTGGGCGATAGCCAGAGAGGCAGCCTCCAGTTATAGTGCTCCAATAGAATCCCCATAAACCTCTCAATGGAGCCTAAGATTGCGCGATGTATCATAACCGGCCTCCTATACGACCCGTCCTTATCGACGTACTTCAAGTCAAGCCTCTCGGGGAGGAAGAAGTCCAGCTGGATTGTGGAGCACTGCCACCTCCTACCGAGCGAGTCAACAACGTCGACATCGATTTTCGGCCCGTAGAACGCGCCCTCCCCCTCTTTCACCTCGTAGCTCAGTCCAGAATCTAGCAGGGCCCTCTTAAGCGCCTCGGTCGCCTCATCCCACCTGGCAGGGTCGCCTATGAATGACTCGGGCCTCGTCGAAAGTGTAGCGTAGATCTCTCCGTTCAGAGTTAACTCAAAAACACGGACCACCTCTGCAAGAATCTTGGAGATCGTGTCTTCAACCTGGTCTGGTCTGACAAAAGCGTGTCCATCGTCCTGTGTTATGCTCCTAACCCTGAAGAGGCCTGTTAGCTCACCTGGCTGCTCGTTCCTATACACCGTGCCGAACTCTGAAAGCATTATTGGAAGGTCGCGATAACTTCTTGGCCTGCTCGTGTATATCATCGCGTGACCCGGACAGTTCATCGGTTTAACAACATACTCCTCCCCCCTCGCCGTTAGAATAAACATTCTTTCGCGATAATGCTCGTAGTGGCCCGTCAGATACCATATGTCTGATTTGAATAGGTGGGGTGTCCAGACCTCCTCAAAGCCCAGCCGCGAGTTTACCTCCCTTATCAGCTTTATCAACTCATCCCTGATTATCCTTCCACGCGCGTGGAATACGGGGAAGCCAGGGCCGAGTAGAGGATGTATGCTGAAGAGGTCTAGTTCCCGCCCCATCTCTATGTGTCTTGTCTCCCTCTCCTCAACTACAGCGGCTACGGTGGGTTGAGCCTCCTCCGCCCTCCTCAGCCTGAGCGTCTCGTGAGAGACAGCCCTAAACTGCTCTGCAAGGGGATGACCCTTTACAGAGATGCTGAAACGCTTGTTCCAACCGAATGGAGCTCTATGGACTTTAAGCCCCATCCCGGTTGCTTTCTTCTCCATGTATCTGACCATGTGCAACGCCTTCATGGGAGGGGCTAGATCGTTGCTGAGATGGGCGTATGGGTATATTACCAGCGTGTCCGCCCCAAGCTTCTCCATGGACTTTGCAACCTCCTTCAAAAGAGAATCCGCAATCTCCTCGTCATCCTTCTCCTCTATACTAGTGAATAGGACAACGGCATCCCTAACGCTAGTTGTGCTGGGCTGGATCTCCTCAAAAACGGCACCCTCACGCCTGACAGGTTCATACTCTATGTAGTCGACATGTAGCTGAAGTGCCTTCATCCCTTCGCTAAACATCGGACAGAGAGTGCCTATAATTAAAAATATCTCGCCGCGGATAATTCGGGACTGGGGGGTTGATTGCAGCAGGGGCGTAGGAGAGAACTACAGAGGGGTCTGGTCAACTGGCTGGCGAGTTGCTTGATTAGATTTTTCGTGGGGCGGGGAGTATCGCCTTTCTACCTTACCTACACGTCATTCACGCTCTCCATCATCTCGGCGGTCTTCTACTCCTTCACGGGTGTTTCACCCTTCTTCGCCGCCTACGGAGGAATATTGTGGCTTATTTCAGGATTCTTTGATGCTATTGACGGAGAGGTCGCCCGCCTCTCCTCTAAAACCTCTAGGCTTGGAGCGTATCTAGACTCTATGCTTGACAAGGCTGGAGAGGCTCTTGTGTGCATAGGCATGCTCCTCTCCGGAATAGTCGACGGCGTGGCTGTTCTCATATTCTGCGCCACATCCCTCCTCGTGAGCTACGCGAGGGCTAGGGCGGAGGGGATAGGGGTTTCGCTGAAAGGTGTGGGGATTGCAGAGAGGGCTGAGAGGATTATCCTCATCTCAGCGGCATCTCTCGCAGCCCCCCTCTACCCCGCCTCCCTAAACATAGCCCTATACCTAGGAGCGGCTCTGGCATCAATAACTGTCGCTTGGAGGACCCTCCACGTATTAAAATCTCTAAGGGGCGAGAGGCCTGTTGCCGAGGCATAGTTAAATTCTCGAGGCGACTCCACAAATGTTAGATGCGCATACCGGAGGAGTGGAACACTGAAAACATCGTCATCAACGACCCGGGTCTAAAGGCATACATTTGCCTCAGACCCACACTGATACCTCACTCGGGAGGAAGGCATGAGCATAGAAGGTTCGGCAAGGCTGAAGTCCACATAGTCGAGAGGCTGGCAAACATGTTTATGAGACCTGGAAAAAACGGTGGGAAGAAGTACAGAGGTCTACAGATAGTGCTAAATGCCCTAAGAATAGTCCAGCTAAGGACCCGGGAAAACCCTCTTCAAGTCTTAATCAGGGCTATAGAGAACTCGGCCCCGCGTGAAGACGTGACACGAGTAACCTACGGAGGTATAACCTATTTCAAGGCTGTGGACATCTCGCCACAGAGACGCCTAGACCTCGCTCTTAGGTGGCTGGCAGAAGCGGCGAGGGCCTCCTCCTTCAGGAGCCCCCTTACCACCGAGGAGGCTTTGGCGAATGAGCTTATCTTGGCGGCAAGCAACGATGTAAGGAGCTATGCCATAAAAAAGAAAAACGAGCAGGAAAGACTAGCCCTAGCCTCTAGGTAATTTTCGGGCATAGCTGGTGGCAGAGTGGGCTTAAATAGGAGTAGTAATAATTTTAATCGAGTCTGAATTGTCTCAGAAGCCACACCTAAACCTCATAGTGATTGGGCATGTAGACCATGGAAAATCGACAACTTTGGGTCACTTCCTAGTGCTGAATAAGACAATCGATGAGAGGCAGCTGAAACAGCTGGAAGAAGAGGCTAAGAGACTGGGCAAAGACACCTTCGTCTACGCCTTCATCATGGACTCGATAAAAGAGGAGAGGGAGAGGGGTCTGACAATCCAGCTGAGCTTCCAGAAGTTCGAGACTAAGAAGTACTACTTCACAATCATCGACGCCCCAGGGCATAGAGACTTCGTCAAGAACATGATTACGGGCGCCTCACAGGCAGACGCAGCCGTCCTCGTCGTCTCAGCCAAGAAAGGAGAGTATGAGGTAGGAATCTCGACAGGTGGCCAGACTAGGGAGCACCTATTCCTATCATTCATGCTAGGCATAAGACAGTATATCGTCTTAGTAAACAAGATGGACGACCCATCGGTCAACTGGTCGAAAGAAAGGTTCGAAGAGGTCAGGCAGGGAGTCTCTGCGCTCATGAAACAAATCGGCATTGACCCGTCGAAGATACCCTTCATACCAGTATCAGGATGGACTGGAGACAACCTAGTCAGCAAGAGTGACAAGATGTCTTGGTACACGGGCCCCACGCTATTAGAGGCTCTTGACTTGTTCCAAGAGCCTGCCAAGCCGATTGATAAGCCATTGAGACTGCCCATCCAAGCGGTCTACTCCATTAAGGGTGTCGGCACAGTTCCGGTTGGACGAGTAGAGACAGGCGTCCTGAAGCCAGGAGACCAGATCGTAATTATGCCTGGCAACATTAGGGCCGAGGTAAAGAGCATCGAGATGCATCACGCACCCCTGCAGCAGGCTGTACCAGGTGACAACATAGGGTTTAACCTGAAGGGTATAGATAAGTCGCAGCTCTCGAGAGGCATGGTAGCAAGTCACGTGGATAGCCCGTGTAAAGTAGCTGAGGAATTTGAGGCGCAGATAATCGTGATAAATCATCCAACAGCTGTGGCGGTGGGTTACACACCAGTAATGCACATTCACACAGCACAGGTAGCAGTTAAGTTTAAAGAGCTCAAAGCGAAGATTGACCCGAGAACAGGCCAAGTAGTTGAGCAGAACCCACAGTTTCTCAAGACAGGTGATGCGGCTCTAGTTGTACTCCAACCACTAAGACCAGTCGCCCTTGAAGCCTATAGCGACTTCCCACAGCTCGGGAGATTCGCTATTAGAGATATGGGAATGACGATTGCCGCAGGCGTAGTGAGAAGAATAACGAAGTTTGCCGCCTAGCTAAGTGCTTAGCTTCATCTCAACCGAGACTTCCTCAGGTATTTGTATCCTCATCAGTTCTCTCATAACCCTAGGGTCATTGATGACAAGATCTATCACCCTCCTATGCATTCTTAACTCCCAATTCCTCCAAGTCTTAGTCCCTTCCCCGCATGGAGACTTTCTCACCGGCAGGACTAGCCGTCGCGTCGGTAGCGGCGTAGGGCCTCGCATCTTCGCTCCAGTCCTATCTACAATGCCTTTAATCTCCCTACATATCGACTCAAGCTTCTCCAGGTCTGTTGACGTCAGCTTTATCCTCACGACTTGTTGCATGGGAAACCGCACATGAGATAGCTAAGAGGACTATATTAGCTTCAGCCTTGGGGGGTGAAAACCCCCAAAATAACGTATTGGAGGACGATTGACAGGTATATTAGAGAGAGACTGATGAGGGCTGCGATATGCCATCTTATACTCCTGAGATGTGAGAGAGAGCTCGTTAGAAGGAGGAAACTGATGAACTGTGAAGACACTAGAACGATGTTGGCCGCAAGCGAGGTTGGAACTACACTACCAGGCGCATAGACCCATGTCCAGCCCTTCACTTTAGCTATGAAGAGCAGGAATGGGTATAACGACATGGGCAGAATACCTATACAGACCGCAGCAAGCCCTTTCAGGGCCGACCTGTTAAATGTGATGACGTTGAGTATGAAGTCCTTGATATGTCTTAGCGTGTTGTCCTCCTGTTTCCCCAGTATCCTTCTTTTCCTGAACTCATCATAGATGCCTGTAAGGGCTGAGAGGTAGATGTAGATGAAGAATATCGTCCCAAGCATGGTTAGTATGGTGCTTCCCAGGTCAAAATTCCGCCAATGATAAACATGGAGCCCTATGAGAGAGATCTTCCCATTAAGGTATAGGGCCATGTTTAAGAGAGCGCTAAGAGAGCCTAGAATCACAGCGATTATGGCTCTATCGAGCGCTGGGCCCAGTATCCAGCTTGGATGGATAACAGTTGTGAATAAGCGGTCAAAAAAGCTTTGTGGATTCTTAACATTCTCGAGGAGGAGTGGGTCACCGGCTTTCAACATCTTGTAAACTTCTAGCCCTTTCTCTGTAAGATAGTAGTTGCGCTTGCTATCCTGAGCCACGAACGGTTCAAGCTGTTTCAGATTATAGTACAGGCTCCCGGTGCTTATCTGTAGGCTCGCCCTGAGAGCAGATGCGCTGACCCTCCCTGCGTCGCCTATAGCCAGTATGATTCGCCGTCTGGTTCTATGGTTGAGAAGCCATACTGGGTTATCTTCAGAAGTGTCATGGACAGAGGCCACCAAGGCTTGTCTTACTTATCGACTCCATGCATTTAAACATTGCAGGGGGGCGGCTCAGATAAATGCCTTGAATACATCAAGATTCCTCGTAACTCTGAGTCTTCATCGCCGCCTAATCATTATTTTAGGGCATCTACATATAAGGCTAGCAGCCTCCGACACATAGTAAGTTTTAAAGTGGGGGTGATGATTATCATCTTCAGCGCATGTCTGAGCTGTCTGGGTCGAGAATCAAACACGGCGATCGGGTCTTGATCGTTACGGAGACTGGGCATAGATATTTCCTGACCCTAAGGAAGGGTCAGCTTTTCCACACAGCTGATGGCTATTTCGAGACGGACAAGATAGCGTCTTTGGCTGAGGGCGGCGAGGTTCGGAGCAATATAGGGAGGCGTGGAGTTGTATTCAGGCCGCTACTCCTAGAGCATCTATTATCGCTTCCCAGGAGGACGCAGATCATATATCCCAAGGATTTTGGGTTTATTCTAGTGCTTTCGGGTGTTAGACCGGGCTCACGGGTAGTTGAGGGTGGGACTGGAAGCGGTGTGCTGGCGCTCTTACTAGCGGCCTATGTGGCACCCAACGGCAAGATATATAGCTACGATATCGATGGAGAGAACTTCCCCGCCATTATGAAGATGGCTGAGAGGCTGGGTCTCTCAGACATACTAGAGTTAAAGAAGGGAGATATCTACAGTGGCGTGGAGGAGGTGGACGTGGACGCCTTCATCGCGGACGTTCCCCAGCCCTGGGACGCCGTAGACCAGGCTAAGAAGTCCATCAGGGGCGGGGGAATGTTCGTCTCAATCGTGCCTACAGTGGAGCAATTGGTCAAGACGAGTGAGAGGCTTAGGGAGCGAGGATTCTTGGAATATTTCAGTGGAGAGTTAATGATAAGGCCTTGGAGGGTGAGGCAGGGGATGACCCGCCCACACCACATATCGCGGGCCCACACTGTCTTCATAGTTGCGGCGAGAAAAACAGAGTTTGAGAGCCTCTCTGACTGGACCCTTAAACTACCCGACGGTCTCAGGTGACTGGGCGCTACTTTCTTCCTCGAGGGACGACAAGTAGTGTATAAGCTTGGATGCGGCGTCGTCTACGTGCTGGAATGGGTATGCCTCTGGGTATCTGAAGGAGAATTTAACGAAGTAGCTTGAAGAGTAGGTGGAGGATGCGACTGCATAGGCTATGCTGATCTTCTGGTGTTCTTCAATCTCTTCTATTGTCTCACCCTCTCTTTTCCTGATGCCTGCCACGTTGTCCTTAAGCCTTCTCGCTAAAATGTCCTCGGGTCTGAACTCTAGAAATATTATAGCCCTCGGCTTTATCCTCTGTGTCACGTTAGGAGGTAATCCCGGGTAATATCCCTTCGGAGTCTTAACAGCTGCATGCGTGTCTATGACGACTCTACCGCTAATCCCCCCTATCTTCTCGGCTGCCATTTCCTGCAGCCTTATGTAGGACTCTGAGTCCATGAGCCTCCTCATGTCATCTCTACTCCCTATCCCAAGTTTATGGGCCTCCTCATACATGACGTCCCCGAAGTTCACAATGGATAAATTCTCCACATTTTCAGAGACTCTCTTCAGTATTGTGGACTTACCCGCACCTGGAACCGCAATCAAAATAACTCTATACATATTATCACAACGTAACAGAAGTTCTCCGATAATTTATCTATAGTGCCGACTTCAGGACTATCTTTGCCGCTTTCTCCACATCCTCCTTCTTCACAGTGCGTCGGCCTGCGTGCTGCGCGAGCTCAATGGCCTGAGATGCAACCCTCATACCTATCTCTTCCAATATCTTCCGAAGCTCCTCAACCGCCTCCTCGCTGACCCGCGCCGCACCCGCCTTTCTCAAAATCCTATGTAATGGCGCATTTGATAGCTCGGACATCAAGTTGTTGATATGGGTGGCAGGATATATATGCCCGCCGATGAGATACCGGGAGATACTTTAAAAAATACGCGCGTATCTCTCTGGGTGGGGCTTTATTTAGCGTCAATGAAGCTTTATAAGAGCGTGATAAAAAGGTGTAAGTGGCATTGGCGTTATTGAATAGGGTTGTCTGCCCGCATTGTAAGAGACTGACGCTGAGGGGTAAATATTGTATGAACTGTGGTAAGGAGCTTCCTGCTGTGTTAGCTCTTGAGACACCGCCTCAGCCGCCAACCCCCCCGCAGCAACCTGAAGAGCTGGTCCCCACCCCTACTCCGGCAGCCCATCAGGTAGCGCAGCCTCCGGCGCAGCAGGTACCGGAAGCGCCAGCTGCTGAGGATGTAGCCGAGGAGAGAAAGCTTGTCGAGCAGCTCTCCAAGCTACACACCTGGTCACTAAAACTTATCGACCTATTGATGGGGGGCGAGGTCCCAATAACCGTTTTTAAAGAGCTATATGATGAGTATCGCTCCCGAATCAACACCTTAGACCAGAAGCGAGTTGACACAATGAACAGGATTAGCGAGAGGATAAAGGAGCTGACACAAAAATCTGAGTCCCTCAAGATTAGGCACGAGGTCAATGAAATAAGCGACCGCGACTATATCAGGCAGAAGATTGAGCTGGACAAAGAACTCACTAGGCTGAGGCCGAAGCTCTCAATACTTCAGAATCCACTGGAGATAAGGCTTGCAGACATCCCAGCCTTCACTGAGAGCCTCGCGAGCAAGATCCAGAATGTAAAGGATAATGGGGAACAGGTGGGTCTTGACAAGGATACGATATCCATGATTGTTACCGACTTACAGTCGTTGCTGGATGCCTGTCAGGGCCTCGTCAAGCAGCATGAGAAGATACAGCACGAGATCAAAAAGCTCGAGACGAGGTATAAGATTGGGGAGCTCAAGCAGGATGAATACCTCGCCCAGCGGCAGAGGCTGGAGAGGCAGCTGGAGCTGACGTTCTAGGGCCTAGACCCGGGTTTTCTCACGCTTCTGTGGAAATCCCCTGTTAAACTTTAACAATTCCTCTTTCCAACTTTTCGACGGCTTGTTCGAGGAGGATTATAAGCGTCGATTCGTCTATGGCTGTGATTTTGGCACAAGTGACTACAAGTATGGCCCGATAAGTCTGGGTGAGAGGCCTCGTGTCATGGAGAATAGGGGGTATTTCCCGGAGAAGAGTATGGTTGCTGAGCTACTGGGAGGAAGTAGGGAGGTAGTTGTGGGGGATGAGGTGACATACTTTCTCGGCAGTGGTCAAGACCTGACAAGTAGGTTGGTCTATCCGATGCGTGACGGGATCGTAGGCGCCGGCGATGAGAAGAGCTGGAAGGTCATTAGAGAGCTGCTGCTAAAGTCCCTGAGCGAGTTCAAGCCCGGCGGGTTTGGCTTTAAGGGCTACTATGTCGTCGCATCGCTTTCTGCTGTAGCTCCACTCTACATGTATGAGAGGCTTTTCAGCTATCTTGATGAGATGGCGGGGGAGGGGCTGGTCCACTCCTCTACGCTTATCCCACAGCCACTGGCCGTTGCCATAGCACATAAGCAGACCTCCTGCGTGGTAGTAGAGAGCGGGCATGGGAATACTCAGGTAGCGCCCATATCCAAGGCGCCGATTAGGGGTGCGGTAGTAGCTTTGAACAGGGGTGGTAGTGAGGCGAACATGATAACGGCCGAGATCTTGAAGGACACGGGCTACGGGGACCTTGCCAAGGAGGAGAAGGTGGTTAGACGCGTCAAGGAGAGGCTTGGCCTCCTGCCACTGGATTTGGATAGGGCTATTAGTTTTGCACGGAGCAATAAGGAGGCTGTTCGCGGCGCTTACAACATTGAGGGTACCAGGATTAGGATTGACTTGGGCGACTACTCTTGGGCTAGGTTTCTCATAGGCGAGATCGTTTTTAACCCTGGTCACGAGGTGTTCCAGAGCTATTATAGGCGCGGGATGCCGAGGCCCTCTGATATACGGATTGGAGATACCGTCTTCTATGGGATGATGGACATGGCCGAGACAGTCATCAGCTCGGTGGAGAAGTGCCCGGTTGAGCTTCAGCCCCTCCTCTATAGCCAGATCATTCTCTCGGGCGGGAACTTCTGCTGGACAGCCCCAGCAGCCCTCAAGGGCGTGGCATGCGATTCTCAGATAAAGCTCCACCACATGCTGCGGGAGAAGGGGATTGAGAACGCATCAGTCGTTTTGAGTCCAGAGCCTCAGTTCGCCGTCTGGAGAGGGTGTATCGTCTATGGCTATGCCCTACCTCACAGCTATGAGTGGAGCTGGGAGCGGATGGAGGGGTGGCTACATCACAAGGACTAATCAGCGACGTCGTAGACTACTCTAAAACCATCCTCAACCTTGCTTACTCCTTTAATCAATATGCCCCTTACCTCGGCGGTGCTTGACACGTGTGTCCCTCCACATGGTATAGCATTTACGCCGTCAATCACGATGACTCGATACGTTTCCAGCTCGGGAAGCCTAGCAAGGTTTGGCGCGCCTCTGACTGTTTTCAGCAACTCATCGCGGGGGACCCAGACAGGATATACTCTTTTCGACGCTTTGACAACCTCGTTTGAGATTCGTTCCAAGGATGCCTGATCGATTCTGTCGGCTCTGCCGATGTATTCTACAAAGCTTTCTGGGGGGCCGTGGAATGCTTTCGAGGAGAGCAGGTCCTGCCTCAGTGTCTGCACTACCGCGTAGTCTACTATGTGGCCTGCTGTGTGAAGTCTCATGACCCTGTACCTCCCCTCCCACTCTATCGTCATAGACACCCTGTCACCCTCCCTAGGCACCCCCTCTGTGATCTCGCCATAATGTATCACCACGCCCGCATGTTCTAACACCTTCTTTATAACCGCCTTGAAGTGGGGGGACTCTATCATGCCGGTGTCCGAGGGCTGGGCTCCGCCCTTTGGATGCATTATCGTGTCGGTAGTTACTAGGTATCCGCTTTTTCTCGTGTCCGGGATGTATCGGAGGAGTGTTGTCTCAGCGATCTTGAGATAGGAGTCGTTTAGATAGAGTTTGTTGGTTGGCTGCAGTCCTGCAGATATGGACGAGAGGCTCACCATTTTTGGCAGCTATAGTATTGTGGCGGGCTTTAAACTATTCTAACCATCTCAAGCACCGCTTCACGTCCCCATGACCTCCATGTAAACACCACTAGGCGAGGTCTTCAACGCCCTTAGCAGCCACTCAGCCCTTAAAACGGCCCCACCAGAAGCCTTCCTCAGCCTATTCTTGAGAGCCAAACCAATACCCTCTTCTTCTTGCCAACCCTCAGCAACTATGACTTCCACACCCTCATCATCCATCTCCCTCAAGGACTTGAAGAGCCGTCTCGCCGCCTCGAGGGGGTTAGACCTACTCCCCAAGTCGCGAACAGCATCCGCTCGGTAACGATATCCGTCACTGCCTAGGACGCCAACTCTGATCCCGCGGACCATCAACAGGTCAGCTAGGCCTGCAACGGCGCTGCGAACCTCCTCCAGCTCGCCCTCAACGACTATTAGCTTGGCGGCTGGGGCATAGTGCCTATATTTCATCCCTGGCGAGCGCGGTGCCTGCTCGCCTTGGAGAAGCAGCCCTAGCGCTGAGGGGTGAACCTCAATCCCTCCAATGACCGCCTCTATCTCCTCCCTTGAGACACCGCCGGGCCGAAGTATCACTGGCCTCTCAGTGGATAGGTCGAGAACCGTGGACTCAACTCCAATGTCGGTCGACCCAGCGTCAAGTATGAGGTCGATCTCATCCCCCAAGTCCTGGATGACGTGAGCGGCTAAAGTGGGGCTTGGTTTACCTGACTTGTTCGCACTGGGCGCGGCTATCGGTCTCTCTGATGCTTCAATCAGTCTAAGAGCAACGTTATGGCGCGGCATCCTTACTGCCACCGTGTCAAGACCGGCGACAGTGACGTCGGGGACGCGGGGCGACCTCTTTACGACTAGCGTCAGTGGGCCTGGCCAGAACCGCCTTGCCAGCTCTTCGGCCCTCCAGTCAACCTCCTCAGCCACCGAATAAAGGTCCTCGTAACTTGCAATGTGTATTATGAGTGGGTTATCGGGTGGTCTCTCCTTAACCCTGAAAACCTTCTCAACAGCCCTCGGGTTAAGGGCGTCGGCGCCTAGGCCATATACCGTCTCAGTCGGAAATGCGACGAGCCCCCCCATCCTAATGACCTTAGCAGCGCGGCTAAT
>JAVYLC010000026.1:0-22560 GCA_038741355.1 Nitrososphaerota archaeon | reverse complement strand
AGCTCGGAGCCCTAAGCATCGGGAAGTCGAGATGCCAAGTATTCTTAGAGTCGAGAACCTTAACTGCAACCCCCTCCTCGACAAGCCCTTTCCTAAGCAAGGCCACATGCCTGCCACTACCACTCACACCGCCTGATGTGAAATTCACCAGAGCTACCTCCACGCCACCCTACCCCACAAATACACCCCAAAACGCGATAAAAGCCTCGCCCAAGTAAGAAATAAAGCCTCCACCGAGCAGATACACAGTGGGGATGAGGCCCGCCGCTCCAGACTGAATCGTGATGCAGGAAGAGCCGAGCCGACCCCCGCAATCAAAATATTGGTCTGATCCCACCTGCTAATCGGAACTCGGAATAAAGAATATATGTATCCTCCCCATCCCCCTCTAGCGTATGCCAAGGGATGGAAAAATTTCTAGACGCGCGCCTTACCATTTTTGTCTAAATCTAGGCTAACGGAGACCGACGTGATTGTTAGGCCGCTATACTTCCAAGGTGTCTGCTTTAGGAATGCTGAGAACTTTGGCGGTTTGTTACTCCTAACCGCTGTCAGTATCTCGTCTGACCTGATGTTGAATTGTAGTGGACCTTTGTAGAACTTAGATAGAGGCATACTCCTTGTACCCTTAGCCCCCCTTAGAATGAGTACAGCATCCAAGGATAACAGGGCTGTTGCTATGTCTCCTGCTGGGGCGGGTGTGAAGATGTTGCCGCCAACAGTAGCCATATCCTTGAGTGCCAGCCCGTGAACACTTTCAGCTGCTTTCTTCAAAGCATTTGGAAGACCCCGGCTTTCAACCAATCTCGCGATAGGAGTTGTCGCACCTATCTCTACACTGTTTGCCGTATCTTTACATAATCGAGCGGAACTCTCTCAAGAGAGATTATAGCTGGGGGCTCAATTATCATCTTATTGATCAGCTGTACAGTGGATGTTCCGCCGGCCACCACTAGTGCCTTGTCACGGAGCTTTCTCTTAAGCGACACTGCCTCCTGCACATTAGCAGGTGCAAAGTAGCTGCTCACAATTATGCTCATGTCATTCAGCGCCTCGCCTCTTTTAAAAATTGCTAGCATTTAAGCACTCTGATAGCCTGCCACTGACCTAGTGTTGAATAATCGGGCAGAGCCACTCAATTTCTGTTATTGAATATTTCTCTGCAATTGATTGACAAATACTGCTTATGTAACCGCAGAGAATATATCTCGATGCTTGGACCGGGCGGGATTCGAACCCGCGACCTCCCGGGTGCAAACCGGGTGATCTGCCACTGATCTACCGGCCCCTATACTCAAGTTTTACGTTGGGGAAAATATAAAGTGTGGATGAGTGCTGAGGGTTTAGGATGAGGGCAGTCGCTGTGGGCGGTAAGCTCTTTGTCGCTTCGTTCCGTATTGCGGGGATGGGCGGTATGGTTGTTGGCGATGGGCGTGAGGCTCTAAGAGTCATCCAGGAGCTTTCTAGGGACCCTGATGTCGGTCTGATTCTTGTGAGTGACGAGTTTGGCCCAGAGTTTGCCAGCAGGGTCGGACAGCTCAGCTCTACGCTTCCCAAACCCGTGGTCTATCTCCTCCCGAGACCCGGTGAAAAGCCATCTGAGGTAGACTACAGGGCAATGCTTAGGAGGATACTAGGTATTTAACGTGGCGGGTCGAGCGGTTGATGGGTTATGCCCCCTATGAAGCTCGAGGACGTTTTGAAGAGCGTTGTTGAGGATGCCGTGGTCGAGTTCAGGGCAAAGATTAGGGAGATTGAGGAGGAGAGTATGAGACGGCTTAGGGAGGGGGCTGATGAGCTTAGCAGACAGGCGGCCGCTGCCTCACAGAGCATTCATAGAGAGTCTACTGCCTTGAGGATGAGGCTTGTAAGCCAGGCTATACTTGAGGCTAGACGCGAATATCTCGAGTCGGTTGAAAGGTGCGTAGGCACGGTCATCAAAGAGGCCCTAGACAGGATTCCGTCTCTAAAGAGGAGTGGAGAGTATCGCCAAGGCCTCAAGGCCCTTATGAGGGAGGCCTTGGAGTTTGTTGGGGGTGATGAGGTAGTGGTTGAGTGCTCGAGAGAGGACCAGCAGCTGGTGAAGGAGCTGGCTAGGGAGCTTGGGAAAGAAGTGGGTGTAAAGATTAGGCTGTCGGAAAACTTCTTAGAGAGTGTGGGTGGGGTTAGAGTGATTAGAAGTGATGGATCCATGATATTTGATAATACCGTGGAGGCTAGGCTTGAGAGGATGCGTGAGGAGATACGAAGGGAAATAATCAAGCGGCTCCTCTCCTCATGATGATAGTCAAAGTTTTTTAGCTGGATGGGTGCTGTCACCATTAGTTATGCCTGTTAAGGGGAGGATCCTCTGGATAGCCGGTCCGACGGTTAAGGCTGGGGGGATGACAGGGGCTAAAATGTATGAGATGGTCTATGTTGGTGAAGAAAAGCTGGTTGGTGAGGTCATCAGACTTAGTGGGGACAACGCCTACATACAGGTCTATGAGAATACCTCGGGATTAGCGCCTGAAGAGCCCGTAATAGGTTCAGGTGGCCCGCTCTCCGTCAGCCTCGGGCCCGGCGTGATAGGCAGCATCTATGATGGAGTTCAGAGGCCGCTAGACCGAATATCTCAACAGGCTGGAGCCTTCGTGAGAAGGGGCATATCGGTTCCGAGCATACCTCTAGACAAAAAGTGGAGGTTTAAGCCCCTGATCAAGCCGGGCACACAGGTCGAGCCTGGAACTGTGATAGGTGAGGTCGAGGAAACACCCCTAATCAAGACGTACGTCATGATTCCGCCAGATGTTAAACCGGGAACAGTAAAACATGTCGCACCGGAAGGTGATTACACGGTTCAAGAGACCGTGGTCGAGCTGGAAAACAAGGATGGTAAAGTCGAAGTATCGATGATGCATAAATGGCCTGTGCGGACCCCACGCCCCATAAAGAGACGACTAGACCCAGTTGTCCCCCTAATAACAGGCCAGCGCGTCCTAGACATTCTCTTCCCAATGGCTAAGGGTGGGACTGGCTGCATACCCGGGGCTTTTGGTACTGGAAAGACGGTCACACTACACCAGCTGGCTAAGTGGAGTGATGCTAAGGTTATACTCCACATAGGGTGTGGTGAGCGGGGGAACGAGGAGGCTGAGGTCCTGAAGGAGTTCCCACACTTGACAGACCCCCATACCGGCAGGCCTCTCATGGAGAGGACGGTCTTGATAGCTAACACCAGCAATATGCCAGTCTCGGCTAGGGAGGCCAGCATCTACACGGGCGCGGCCTTAGCCGAGTATTATAGGGATATGGGGTATGATGTTCTGCTTGTGGCAGACTCTACTAGTAGGTGGGCTGAGGCTCTGAGGGAGATTAGCGGGCGGCTAGAGGAGATGCCAGCCGAGGAGGGATATCCCAGCTATCTTGCGAGCAGGCTCGCGGAGTTCTATGAGCGGGCTGGGCGGGTTGAGGTCCTCGGAGAGCCGAGTAGGGTTGGAAGCCTCACCATCGTTGGGGCTGTCTCACCTCCTGGCGGAGATTTCACAGAGCCGGTCACTACACATACGCTCAGGTTTGTGAGGGTCTTTTGGGCGCTTGACCCCAACTTAGCATATACGAGACACTATCCGGCTATAAACTGGATTATGAGCTACTCCGCGTACGTTGACACTGTTGTGGAGTGGTGGAGCAAGATTGGTGGAGACTGGTATGATACGAGGGCCAAGTTATACAGCATCCTGAGAAGGGAGGAGGAGCTGCTGGAACTTGTGAGGCTACTTGGCCCCGAAGCACTCGCAGACGAAGAAAACCTCATCCTAGATGTTGCGAGGATGATCAGGGAGGGATTCCTGCAGCAGAGCGCCTACGACGAGGTTGACTCATACTGCAGTCCACAGAAACAGTTTAGGATGCTTAAAATGTTTGTAAACTTCTATGAGCAGGCGCTCGCAGCTATAAACAAGGGAGTGAAGATCGAGGACATAAGAGCGCTTAAAGTCATCACAAAGATGCTGAGGGCGAAATACATGATAGGGAATGAGGAGCTTGAGAGGTTCGACGAGTTAGAGGCTGAAATAAGGTCAGAGATTGAGGCGCTAAGGGCCGAGATACCTGCATGAGGCGGCCATCAAGGTCGTATAAGGTCCTTCGATGCGACCAATACTTCAGTCGCCTTAACTATTGCTAGGACCTCCCTTCCCTCGCGGATATTCAGTCTCTCAACACTCTGTGTTGTAACTACTGCCTTCAAACATTGGTTTGGTTCCAATTCCAGTTCAACCATACTCAATATCTCAGATCTCTGAACAGACCTAACACGGCATCTCAATATATTCCGCGCGCTTAATAGACTTTCTATGAAGGTAGTTATGAAGCCTGGCTTAGTGACAGTCCTAGCAGAATAGTAGCTCTCAAGCAGCCTGTAGGCATGCTCAGTCAGTGTGCTTCCACCCCCACCCCTGCCCCCTTTCCTAACCTCCACGAGTTTAACTCCAAGCCTAGACTCTAGAAAGCGAATCCACTTTGAGCCGGTCTTGAGTGTCACGCCTACCTCACGGCATGCTCTGCTCAGGGTTCCGTATCTCCTCACACCATCGAGTAGTTCAAAGTAAGGTAGCCCAACGCTCATATACCCCTCGCCGTCAAGCTTCAAAACCACCCTACCCTCACGCACTTCGGTGACCGACATGTATCGTTGAGTAATGCGCTGCATATATTTAAATAGTTTATAAGGAAGGGAAGCTGTGTGATGAGTAAATTTACGCTATTGTCAATAATGGCGGCGGTTATTGGGGCGGTAACCGTCGCGGCATTTCTTCCCTTGAACCCACTAGGCGGTAGGGGGGCTGTGGTCGTCTTCACGGCCCCTACTTTGGTGGGGGTGGCTAAGGGGGGTGCGGACCTCTATGGCTCTGACTTAGTTGACGTGCGATCGATAGGTAGTGTAATGGGGATTAGGTTGATTCAGTCCGGTAATGTGCCGGATGTTTTTCTTAGCGTGGACTGGGAGCTCTTGAAGTTTATTCAGCCCCGCAGGGTCTTGGATCTGGGACACTTCAGGCTTCTACTGGTCTGTAGGGGGAACTACTCGCTTAATGACCTTGGGTACGTCAAGATAGGCCTAGCCAACCCTAACTTTGCACCCATAGGCTACAGGTCCCTAGCGGCAATCTACTGGCTTGGCACTAAATACGAGCTGGTCAAGCTCGACGAGTTGAGCCGGAGTCTCAATATTAGGTACATTCATAATCCTTCCGACAACAGTGTCATGATTGATGTACGCAACTTTGAGGCGAGCGGGAGATTCAGGGCGAGGGACGACTTAGCCGGCGTGGCCACGTTGCTGGAGGGTGGGGTTGTTGACTGTATCTTCGGCCACTCACCCTTTATAGTCGCGAGGGGTTATGCCGGTCGCTTTAAGATAATTGAGATGCCCGACGAGATAACATTTCTTCAGGATCCGCCCACAAGGTTCGTAGCAGTCACCGTGACTGGCCTCATCGAGGTTAAGGCCTTCCGCGCATTCGCCGCCTCATTCACACCCACAGGAGACAACTTCCTTGATAAAATCGAGCAGATAGACTTAGAGAAATATGGTTTATGGAGGAGCCATGGATAGAATACTTCTCCTAGCAGTTATAGTCTCTGTCGCATATTTTCTACTACTGTCGTTGCCAGCCGTTATAGTGTTTGGCACCGCCCCTTCACCCAGTTTCTTCTGGATCATCGCATCAACCGCAACGTACGCGACAGCATCCTCGCTCATAGTCCTACCCGTATCCTTCATACTGGGTTTCGCCCTCGCATTCAGGCCTACAGGCAGTTACATAACTCCCCTCATACTGTTCTCCACCGCCATCCCACACACAGCCATTGGTGTACTACTAGCGCCAACAGTCTTCAGCCTCAAGATCGCAGACACCGGCGCGGCAATAGTTCTAGGAATGTTTGTTGTGTCGCTGCCCATCGGGGTCGGGGTTATGAGGGCTTCGTTTGCAGCCCAAGGGGTTGAGCTGGAAGAGTTTTTGAGGAGTATGGGTGTGAGGGGCTTGAGGCTGCAATGGTTTTACCTCAGGGCATCACCTGCGAGCGTCCTTCTCGCGGCCCTATTATCGTGGTTTAGAGCCTTCTCCGAGCTGGGCGTCTTCCTTATCGTTGCGCAGAGACCCCAGACAGTGGGCATATATATTTTTGAAGAGTTCCTCAAGAGCGGCCCCACATCGGTCGTCTCTGCCTCACAAGTCCTCTTAGCGGTCGCTATAGTGCTGACTTTAGTTATGGTGGTGCTGGAACGTGCTGGAAATCCATAACCTCGTCGTAGTCAGGGGGAGTTGGAGGCGAAAAATTGAGCTTCTAAAGGTGAGGTCGAAGACTGTGCTGCTGGGGAGGAACGGTGCTGGAAAATCAACACTGCTTAAGGCCATTATGGGTCTAATCAGGCCGGCTGACGGGAAAATAATCGTCAACGGTAGAGATATCTCTGACCTAGCCGTGGAGGATAGGCCACTAGGCTACATCCCCCAGAGAGTAGTTAGGCTGGCCATGAGCCCCCGCGACCAGCTAGAATACTTCTCCAAGCTACACGGTACAGACTACAAGCCGCTCATCTCTAAGCTGGGTCTAGAGGGCCTCCTAAGGAAGAGGAACCTATCGGTCGGCGAGTCACAGCTACTCGCCATAGCAACCGTCCTACTGAAGAATCCAGAAGCTCTCCTAATGGATGAGCCCTGCGCAAACCTCGACTGGCTCAACAAGAAGCTCGTACTTAACCTGGTTAGGAGCTTCGATATCCCAATGCTATACGTGACCCACGACCCGCTTGAGGCGCTCCTAGTCGCGGACGAGATAGCCCTACTTGAGGACGGCAGAGTAAAGGGAGTGTATCCAAACGAGTTGAGGGAGAAGGTACAGAAAGACTTCGAGCTCTACGACCTCTACGAGAGGCTGAAAACCAGTAGGTCGGGGAGAGAGGCCTAAACGGCGCGGTAGACCCCTCTACTTAAATATCGGGAAGCAAACGTATAGTGGAGGCCCAGTGATCCCTTGGGATAAGCGCGACTTCAAGAAACTCTTCCCAGCCCTCTCAAATGAGCTTGAACAGTCGGAGACAGGTTTGGAAGATGCTAGCGAGGGGGCCGTTGAGGAGCCGCTGAGAGGCTTCATGCCCGGCCCGGAGGACTACTTGATGAGGTGTGCAACGGAGGAAGAAGCGATTCAGGTCATAGAGTTTCTGAAGCAGAGGAGGGAGATCTCCGATGAGGAGTCGGAGAGGCTCAAGAAACAGGTCTATGAGAGGGGTGTGAGGAGTTTCGGGCCCCTGAGAGAGGAGGGCTACTATCTAAGGACATATCACAGAAGGCGTCATAACAGGGCCTCTAGCAACGGGATGGGTAGGGAGTAAACACTTAGGATTGTGGCTGCTCTACAGCCATTCTCTCATCAGTGGATGCCAGTTGAGGCTTCGCAAGGACCTTCGACTTAACCACGCCCACATGCCGTGGGAGAAGAATCTTCTTAACGGAGTTGTAGATGTCTGAAGCAGTCTTACCCAGCACAACCTCCTGGGCAAACTGTCCCAGCTCAAGCTTTTTAGCCGAAACCTCAACCACCTCCCTCATAATGTGACGGATTGACGTCTTCTTTCCAGACCTTACCCTGTTGTGAGTAAATACTGTACATTGAACCCTCAGCCTATATCCATCCTTTGTCTCTACGTTATAATAGCCATCTATCTTGCTGGTACCGCGTCTCACGAGACTTCTAATAAATTCTCTATCATATTCATGTCCGTAAAAGATGGTCTCCGCAACGTTGCCGTCAACATTAACTATCTGGAACTTAACTAGAATGTACTGTTTTGTCGGATCGTCTGTCAATGTGTATAGGCTTATTTTCACGGTCCTGTTTAGCAGCTTACTTGGGTCGTCGCTCATAGATACTCCTATCGTCCTTTCGGCGAAGTAGGGGGGTGCCTTAATCACGTACTCGGCCTTTTCTCCCTTCTTCGAGGTTTTTGACGACATCTCTACTCTTCACTGTTTAGCTCCTAATCAACATTTTAAGGCTAACGCTGACGCGGCGCCACCCGATCCCCGCTCCTTCCACTCCTCTCACATATAATGGGCTCCACTAGTAGGAGTGCCTGTAATATGTCGTCGAGTGTTGAGAGGAGGGTCTGGAGTGGTCTGCCACTGCACTCCACCTTATAAACCAGCTCTTCCCCCCTTCTCTCCACGCCGAGACTTAGATATGGGGGGAGGGGGTGATTGTCGGGGGCGAGTGACCGCTCCGCTATCTCTGCCTCCGCTTGGCTGCAAAACCTTACAACAAGGACTGCCTCCTGCCTCAAGAATCATCATCCAGCGTTATCTGAGTCTTCGCTTGGGAGATGGCCTCGCCGATCAGTCTGTCAACCTCGAGTAGAAAGAGTGTGAGCCTGTCTGCGGGTATCTCGGCTCCAGCAGCTATCTTGTGACCGCCACCCCGCCCAGCAAACTTTGAGGCCGCCTCCCTCATCACTACACCCAAGTTAACGCCCTGAGAGACTAGTTGGGGGGAGGCACGGGCTGAGACTTTAACAATACCGCCCTCTTGGCCTACTACTATTAGGGGCCTATCAGCCGGTATGAGTTTTGAGGAGGAGATAATTGAGGCCACAGAGCTTACCTGCCGAATATCTATTTCCGGTCCCACGCGGAGGACCATTATGTGGTACATCTGTTCCAGATTTTTTGATGCAAAATCCAAGCTCTTCCTCAGCATAGCCCTATATTGCTCCACGACTCTCTGCGCCTCTCTGAGGACCCAGCCCCTATATCCCATGGCAACCGCGACTCCGAGCCAAGAATTATTCGTCTTCCCACAGGCGTTCAAAAGCTGTGAATACTCTCTAGCATCCCTGAGACCTGAAGAGGCACTCTCGTTGACCAGCTCATATACAGTCCCAATCAAGTCTCTAACAGGCTCTATGGGTTGGTTATTCTTCGCAAGATAGGAGACTATCGCGTTGTAGAGCCTGCTTTTCTCCTCCTCGGCCAAGTCAGAGATTGTCCGCCACTTATCTCCCTCGCGCACCTCTATACCAGCCTCTATGAGTAGTGAGAGGCATGCGGCCTCGTCACCGCTAAGGCCTGGAAGATATGGGCTCTGAGTACTCGCTAGTGCTTGGTGTATGGGCTTAGACTCTCTTCCGTATAGGATGAAGTCTTCCCTGACCATGAGCTGGGATGCTTTAACCGCCTCCGAGACAATCTCTTCGTTTAGTCCGACCAGCCTTTTCTTCTCACCCTTGTCCTGGAGGTCTCCGAGGCTCCCGACAACTGCTAGTGGGGCATATCTAAGCGGATTAGAGACTATATTCCTCATCACGAGGTAAGCAACCCCCGCCGCGCTCACCTCAGTCTCTCCATCAATACCAAATAGGTGGGGATTGACATGCTTCCACCTCTCCCCCACAGCCGTCTGGTCCGGCTGGTGGTGATCGATTATGATGAGCTTCGCCTGATCGAAAATGCTTTGAAGCTCACCTATACTACCACCCCCCATATCTACTAGGATAACCATTCTGCCATTATGCCCACCCATCACCTCGATAAACTCTTCAAGACGGAAAACACTCCTAGCAATAAACTTGGCTCCGAGATCTAGGAGTCCACTCGCTACAACCCCGATCGAAGATAATCCGTCAGCGTCGTTGTGGCCGGCGACAAGTATCTCCGCTCCTCGACTCACCTCCTCTTGAATATAGTCCGCCGCCTCCTTACAGCTAGCATAGAACGCGGCTACGTCTCTGCTAGAGTTGTCCATAACTCAGCACCGTTTATTGTTGGCCAGCTAAGATAAGAGGATTACCCGTGTGTAACGTCTTTATTACGGCTCTGGGGTGGGTGTATTTGTGGCGTGGTGTTGGAGATAGAGGCGTGTCACCTAGGTGGTGTGATGCCGAGGTCTGAGGAGCTGATTATGGCTTTTAGAAGGTTTGCTGAGGGGAGGGAGACCTACGATGGTGTAGTTGCTCTAGCGCGGCGGGAGGCCTCTGCGCTGATAGAGATGCAGAGACGGCTGGGCATGACCTACATAGTTGAGGGCCAGCTCCTATGGCACGACATTCTAAGACCCTTCGCCGAACACTTGGAAGGTGTTAAAGTAGGCCCACTGACGCGGTGGTTCGACAACAACCTCTTCTACAAGAAGCCGATAATAGTCTCAAACCTCGTGAGAACCACTAGAATCCTTGAGAAATATGTCTTCACAGACCTTTTGAAGGGAGTTAACTGGAAACTGATTCTCCCGGAGCCCTACACATTCTACAGTCTCTCTAGCAACCAATCCTACACCAGGTGGGAGGACTTAGTTCTAGACTTTGCGGGGATAATCGTTGATGAGTTGAGGTCGCTTGAAGGCTCCGGGCCGACGCTACTCCAGCTCAGCGCCCCATCCCTTGCCGAGAAGAGACTTGACATGGATAGGGTAGAGACTGTGAAAGAGGCCCTCAGAGTGATAAAGAACGGATTCAGCGGGCTGCTCATGGTACACCTCTTCTTTCACGACGCCTCCAACGCTTTTCCATGGATACTTGACGCGCCTCTTGATATCGTGGGGATAGATCCCTTCTCCACCAATCCGGGGAAAATAAGGGGGTACTCCTTCGAGGGGGCTCTCGCGGTTGGATGTGTGGATTCGCGGAACAGTTATGTTGAAAGCAGCGAGGAAATAGGGGCTATATTATCCAGCACGGTTGAGTGCGTAAACGCTAAGTCATACCACTTAACCACCAACACTGACCTTGAGTATCTGCCAAGGCGTGTGGCTGATGCGAAGATTGAGAGGCTTGCCGCTGCTTACAAGCTTCTGAGGGGTGGTCTGTCTTGAAGCTCTTTCCTACGCAAGAAGTCGGGAGTCTCATGAGGGCTCCGTTCCTGCGGAAGAGGCTCGACGAGGTTGCGATATCCGAGGCGGAGTACTGGGGGAAGATGTTGGGTGTTGAGGGGTATGAGGTGCTGGTGGACAAGCTTAGAAAAAAAGAGTACACGCAGGAAGAACTGAGGGATTGGGCTTCGCTCTATGCTATACGTCTCCACGAGTCTGCCGGGCTCGACGTCGTTTGGGATGGCGAGCAGAAGAGGGTCGAGATGTATGAACATGCGCTTAGGCAGGTAAAGGGGGTGGAGTTTCTTGGAAAAGTGAAGGTGTGGGATGCCGAGACATACAATAAGGCAGCGATAAGGTCAAAGCCTCAACTAGTTGAGAACACCTATATCTCTGAGTTCCTGTTCGCAAAGAAGCACGCGAGACGAGAGCTAAAGGTCCCCATAACAGGACCATACACTCTATCAGAATGGAGCTTCGACGAGTACTATATCACGAAAGCTAGACCGTCTGGGGGTCTAATAGAGAGGAGGAAGGAGGCGAAGAGAGAGATGGTGTTTGACATAGCCAAGGAGGTGGTGAGGCCTGTTGTGCTGTCGCTTGTCGAGAATGGCGCCTATAGGATCCAGATAGATGAGCCCGCAGCCACAACTAAGCCGGGCGAGGTAAGCCTATTCGTGGAGGCGTTTAATGAGGTGGTGAAGGGAATCAACGCGCGCTTCACGATACATATCTGTTATAGTGACTATAGCTTATTATTCCCACACATTCTTGAAGCCAAGACACACGAGCTCTCAATAGAGTGTGCAAACAGAGATACGGTGAGGCTGGGGGAGAGGGAAAGGGTCGGATACGAGGTCCTGAAGCTCTTCAAGGAATACTCCGCGAATTTTTCAATTGCACCAGGGATGATAGATGTGCACTCCGACTACATCGAGCCTCCGGAACTTGTGAGGGACAGGCTCCTCTACGCCGCTAAAGTTCTCGATGACCCATCACGGGTCATAGCCTGTAATGACTGTGGACTAAGGACTAGGAAATGGGATGTCGCCTTCAGAAAGGAGAAAAGCTTGGTTGAGGGCGCCAGTCTTGCGAGAGAGGCCATTAACAGGCGCTAGACTATTTCTTGCTTGCCTCCTTTGCAGCTGCCTCAGCCGCCTTTCTGACAACACCTATCGGCCCTGTCTTCCGTCCCGTAGTCCTAGTCCGCTGCCCTCTAACCTTCAGGCCTAGAGAATGTCGGACCCCTCTCCAAGACTTTATCCTCATCTCCCTCTGAATATCCTCCTTTATCGCTAAATCAAGATCAGCGCCTATGAGGTGGAGGTCTTTTCCACTTTGAGGGTCTCGCCTCCTATTATACATCCAGCATGGAATACCATACTTTTCAGGATTTCTGATGCAATCTTCAATCAGGGCTAGCTGCTGGTCAGTTAGTTGTCCAAGCCTCAGCTCCGGGTCGATGCCTAATGCCCTCGCAACGGCGTATCCGAGAGGTATCCCCACCCCCCTGATCCCGGCGAGTGCGTAGGGTATCTTTTTCCCGCCATCTAGGTCAACGTTGAGTAGCCTAACGATTAGTCTGAGCTCCTGCTGGGCCATCTAAGAAAAGGTGTTGCTGGTCTTCTAAATAAATGTGGCTCTGATGTAGAGTAGGGCGATGAAGGAATGCATTTTACGATTCACACCGTCCATATAGACCTAAGTTTTATTTAAGAGGGGAAGGGAGAGAAAGAAGGGAAAGTTGGCTGGTGGCTTCACGGCCTGACAGCATCTAGGAGAACCGTAGAGCCTTAGCAGTAAAAGGTTGGGCGCCTCGAGCCAGCTTATTTGGCTCGCAGCGGTTTAAACATTGGTGCCCGGACCTCATACGGCCCTCTTCCCCCGCCGTCAGACTGTGAAGCACTATTCTCCTAATAGTCTTCAGTAGTTCAACTTGCTCCTTTGCTCTAACTATGCGTCTCTTGTAGTAGGTTATAGATAGTCTCTCAAGAGCCATTCTTATTCTTTTATTGTAGTAGCTTCTGTTTAGCTCAGTATCTTCCGTAGACCTCTGTTGAAGTCTATGCTCAGCATTAAGTCTGCTAGAGCTACTTTTCCATGCACACTATTACCGAAAAGTCCGAGCCTCTCACAGACCTCCTTGTATCTTGGGGTTATCGTCTCTGCTTCAGCAGCTATCAGTTCTGCGAGCTTATCTTTCGCTTTCTGTATGATTCGCTGAGCTTCAGCGAATTCTTTAACACCGCAATCCAGCTGCCTCATTCTTTTTAGAAGCCTTAAAAGTTTGTTGTATTCGGTGATCAGCATCCTAAGCCTTAATTCGTCTTCATGAAGTTCTCTATAGAAATTTTCGTCAAATGTTGATAGAATAAATGCATCGTTTTCATGGGTTTTCTCTACGTTGATCTTTGCCCTCAACTTGGGTAGGATGTCCAGCCTCTTCAGTCTGAAAATCCTCACTCCCCTCTTCATAAGCTCGATGACGTCTCTATAGGCCTCGGCGGGTAAGGAGTCAACGTATACCTCATCACCATCTTTCGCATCAATCTCTTATAACCTCCAAACCCTCTTGAACCTCTCACCATCAAATAGTGTGTGAGGCTTCCAATCAACGCGTCTATGAACATCAACATAAAACCTCCTAACAACCATCCCAGAGACCTTCATTTCTTCTCCCCCGGCCTCACCTACACCTTCTCACCTCTCTTTAGACTTCTCACCCTCATTCTCTTCACTCTCCCCCCTCTTACGACCTCGGTAATACACCCTCTTGTTAGGAAGCCCTTTGGAGAGGCTTGGTCTAGTGTGATGTATTACCATCCAAACCATGACTAGAAGTGGTGAGGGCTTAACGGTATTTAGGCTTCGAGACCCCGTGGTAAAAGTGATATCAACTATTTCTAGTTTTTCATAACGCTTTTTAGACTTCGAGATGGTCTTGAGCAGTATTACTTCTTGTTATGACACAGCTCTATCTCGATCTGTGGTCTCGGTTAAGAATAGGCCAGATAGACGGGAAAAACCCTAGAATCCTCTGTTAAAATGAAGTGCCGAGACTCTATGGGTGTGTAGAGTGTAAGGGGGAGAGTTGGAGAGGTCTCCGAGGAGAAAGTTATGGAAGAGGTTGATAATACTGATGTGGAGGTCGTCCAGGATGAGAGCTATGGGGATGTGGCTGGAGAAGATTGGGGCGTAGATTACGAATCAGGCGTCCTACATAAAGAGTATGAATGTGAATACGATGAGGGGGAAAGGGAGGGGCTTAGAGGCAGATAGCATTGTAGAAGAGGCCAGCACAACTTTAAAAGGTTGGACCTGTCTTTAATAGTTGTGCAACAGGGCTACTACATCATTCCGGGAGCAACTACTGTTGGGATAAAGGGGGTAGACAGCGTTGTCCTAGCCTCTGAGAAGAGGCTATCCTATGGGAATTTCGTCGTCTCTAAGAATGCTCAGAAGGTCTTCCAGTTAACCAAGAACGCAGGGGCGGCTTGTGCCGGATTGGTCTCGGACATGCAAGGCCTCGTCAGGGAAGCTAAAGCGCTAATAAACCTCTACATACTGGAGCAGGGGAGGCTCCCAACCGTAAACACGGTCGCAAAGGTCCTCTCCACTTATCTATTCGGAAACCGTTTCTTCCCGTATTTCACCGAGACTATTGTTGGCGGCGTCGACTCGACGGGCCCCCACATATACGTCTTGGACCCGCTTGGCTCAATGATTGAAGATGACTATACGGCGGTGGGCAGTGGAGCGGAGATAGCTGCGGGTGTTCTTGAGACTTGGTTTAAGCCGGGTGCGGGTTTCGAAGAGATAAGTGAACTAGCTGTGAAGGCTGTCAAGGCTGGGGCCACACGCGATGCGGCCAGTGGGAATGGGATTGATGTCCTTGTGATTGGCCGATCTGGTGTCATTCGGATGGAGACTATCCAGTTTTAGCCCGTGATTTAACATCTATCTATCTGGGCTTAGAGGGGCGTAAGTTTAGAAGCTGGGCTCCCCCGAACTCTTTTAAGCGGCCTTGAATGGGAATAAATTAATGAGGGAGTATAACGCCGTAATATTTGATGAATCTTAACAAAATGCAGCTCCGCCTCCTCCTCTACCTCTACGAGAGGAACGGCTTCAGTAATGGAGTCCAAGTCACAACCCCCGCCCTCGCAAAGTTCCTCAACACATCTCAACAGTCCGCCTCCCGCATCATGATAAAGATGGAGAGGGAAGGGTTTATTGAAAGGCGTATGGTTGGTAGGTCGTGTTATGTGAGGTTGACAGAGAAATCAATCAATGAGCTCTCTGAGCTGTACGCGGAGCTGAAAAGGATAATTGAGAAGCCTGTCGAGGTGGTGCTTGAGGGGCGGGTCTTCAGCGGAATGGGCGAGGGGGCATACTATATCTCCCTGCCTTGGTACAGGGATCAGATAAGGAAGAAACTGGGGTTTGACCCATACCCTGGGACGCTCAACATAAATCTCCTGTCTTGGGACTCGATCCAGAATAGGAGACTTGTTAGCAGATATGCTGACATATGGATAGAGGGGTTTAAGGACAGGAACCGGACTTATGGTGGAGCGCGGGCAATACTAGCCTCCTTCAACAACTCAGACCTCTGTGCGATCCTATACATAGAGAGGACGCATTATAGCGAGAACGTCATAGAATTGATCTCGCCTGTTTATCTGAGGGGTAAGTATGGGATATCGGATGGTGACAAGGTCAGGGTCACTGTAACGCTTCCTACCGTCAATTTCTCAGCCGTTGGGCAGATTCCCCACGAAGATAAGGGTCAAATTTTGCCTAAGACTTGATTTCACGAGTTGTCGGAGGCTTTCCAGAAGGCGGTCGAGTGGGTTCTCCAACGGTCTAGGGAGGGGAAGAGTCTCGCAGACATTCAGGCATCATTCCCAGTCTTTAAGGACGGCAACATAACCATTAACAGAGTCCTTTCCAAAAATCCGCTACTTCTCGGATACTTTGACGAAAAGGTGAAACTGAAAATTAGCGACCGCGTCGTAAGGGCCTCAACACTGGTAGCTAAGCTGCGTGGATTTGATGTCTTTGCCTCTCCGCCAGAGATTAGAATCGTGAAAGATGGGGTGCTCCATGGATTGTTAAGGGAGGATGGCTTTGCTGCCAGCGACCCACTCCTCTTCAGAGACATCGCAGTGAAGATTTATGGGATGGGTGGATCTCCAGACCATGAGGTTCCTGTGAAAGATAGCTGGCTTGACTCGCTTGCGCGGCTCCTCTCAGATAGAGGTTTTGTGGAGACAGTATTCTTTGCCGCCCTTGTGATATTGTTACCACCCACGCTCGCCGCCATCTCGCTCCTAATCACCCCCTCGAGGTTCGTTCCCGACCCTCTCAGGCTGGGAATTGGAATAGTAATTCTAATAGCGGCACTCTATCTTGCCCGCCTCTATATCAGGGAAAACCTTAGGCAGCGGCAGCAGTAGATCATTGGCCTAAATTACTGCGTCTGGTTTTCTAGCCGCTTTAGAGTAGTCCTCTCGGGCTGGGTTGAATACGTCGAGTGCTAGGGCCTCCTCCGTGCCCGTGTTTATCACTTCGTGCTTCTCCCAAGGACCTATGAGGTATGAGTCGCCTTCTCTCAGTATCCTTTCGCCACGCTCCGTCCTAAAGAGTAGGGAACCCTTCAGCACAATACCGGCCTGAAGATGGGGGTGGTTATGCATCGGCACGACCGCCCTAGGCAGTATCCGCACCAGCATCAGCATGATGGAGAAGTTGTGGGCCAAGACGGAGCGGTAGACACCGGGGAATAACTCATCCCACACCCTATTGAGCCAGATCTCCACGGATTGGGCGTGAAGGGGGGCCTATTTCAATCTAGTGGCATTCATGTTTTGCAGTATTTCGAGCCCCTCCCTCAGTTGTGGACTAGCTCTTTCACAATCTTTGTTAAGACATCGGGAGGCGCGTCTGTCTTTACGGCGGCGGGGTCATAGTGGGTGGGTGAGGCTCGGTAGCCCATCTCTCTGAGCTTCTCTATCACGAGTTTTGTCTTCGGAGGCGAGGTCCGGGCACGCCTAGAGACCTCCGAGAGTTGAAAGGACCATGGAATGTCGTCTAGCTCCTCCGCAACGTTCTTGATGATCTTTACGGCCTCACCATATATTGGGTCGGATGCGAACCTAGAGTTTAGGATCCTCTCTACGAGGCTTTTGTCATTCAGCAGCCCGGTCCAGATGGGTCCTATGAGGGTGTTGGGGTTGCCGCATATGCTACATTTCTCCCGCCATTCTGAGACCTCATCCATCACAGAGGTGTTGAGGCAGTTTTTGCAGTGAATGAAGTATCTAACCTGCGACCTAGCTTGATGAGCCCTCCGCTTCCCCCTCTCCACCCACAGAAATACTCTGACGAAGTGTCTGTAAGCGACTGAGAGGATGGGCTCAGCTCCGAGGCTCAGCCGCGAAGCCGTCATTACTGCGAAGCCGGCTAACGCCCTAATTGCTGTCTCTCTGTAAAAGTTGGTCTTTACAAGTGTTAGGCCATATTTCCAGTGTGCGGTGCGCCGCGAGGAGCCTGAGAGGGCTGCAAGGTCTGTGGCGGAAACCCCCAACAATCCCCGCCTTTCAGTGGCCCTAAATCCGTTCTCAAGATATCTTACAGGAGAGCCGAATGGGTCTATATCTACGTAGCCAGCCCTCCCTTCAACCGCCAATCTTGATAAGAGTAGGTTTGCATCCGAGTGCTCGATCCTCAACCTCTCAGCCAAGCCATTCCGCTCCCTATTGATCTCGCTGAGACGAACCGCCCACTCCGAAATATCTCCGGCCACACCCTCAGACACTGAGCCAGACTCTAGGAGTAGCCTGATAATCCGGGCCCCGGTCCCCGCAAGAGGCTCAGCAGCCAAACTACACGTCTTTCCTGAGAAATATGCGCCAACCACCATGACCGCCAAGTCTCTCGAGACCTTTGAGAGGGGGTTGTAGAATGCCGGAAGCCTAGTCGTCGCTTGCGCCTCCCCTGTCTCCGGAACTACCAGCTCAGCTAGGCCCTCCCTAGTCATCTTCACTGGGAAGGGGAGAGGAGGAATAGTCTCCACACCTTCTTCACCCCTTCTCCGTAAATATGCTCACAATCTCCCTCGCTACAGCCTGGGCCTCACCGCGCCTGAGAACTATCATCCTCGTCATGGCGCTTCGCGCCTCTAGCAATAATGGGTCGAGGGAGCGGAAATGTAGTGTGAGAATAGCGTTGCTCGCCTCCTTCAAAACCCTTCTCAAAACATCCCTAAACCGTAGGCTCATCAGCTCCATAGGCCCTACCTCGTCGATGATGACGATGGCCCCCGCGTTTAATGACTTCTCAATAATGTCCGATGCAACCCTGTCGAGGTTTTCAACATAAACTCTGTACCGACCGATCCGCGGACCAGGCTCTCCCGACTCCCTAGCGAGCGGCACAGACTCTTGAGTCTCGATATCTATTATATCAAATCCAACTCGTCTGCCGGCGGCTCTGACCTCCTGCGACAATATCCCTCCAACACTCTTACCCCTGGCCCTGAGAATGTTCGCAACAATCTCCACCGTAGTTGTCTTACCACAACCCGGGGGACCTGTGACGCCGACCAAAACCCTAGCTTCCAAAGCTAATCAGTGAGGGGGCACTCACGGTTCCAGCCCTTTATACAAGTCGTTGAAGATGAGCTCCTCCAGCTCATCTATCTTCACCCTAACTTGTGCCGCGGTGTCTCTATCCCTAACCGTGACAGTGTTGTCTTGTAGTGTCTGATGGTCGATTGTCACGCAGAGGTTGACGCCCACCTCATCCGCCCGCGCATACCTCCTACCAATTGAGCCCCGGTCGTCATAAACAGTGTAGATAGGTAACCTACTTGCCCTGAGCCGGGTGTAGATCTCCCAAGCCTTCGCCACTAGGTCATCCCGGTTGAGCAGGGGGTATATCGCCGCCTTTATGGGAGAGACGACTCTGGGAAGCATTAGTAGGGGCCAGTCTCTCACACCCTCCCTGTACGAATGCTCGAGGATTGCGTAGAGAATTCTTTCAATACCAAAAGACGGTTCAACAACATGCGGGACTATTTTCACACCATCGTCATCTATTGAGAGGTCTTCCCCCGAGTGCTTGGAGTGGACTGTGAGGTCATAGTCCCGTCTGTATGCGTTTCCTACAATCTCTTTCCATCCAAACGAGAACTTCACCTCGAGGTCAAAGTTTCCACCCGAGTAGTGTGGTGTCTCCTCTGGCAGTAGGTGTCTGAATCTCATGTTTTCAGGTGGGATGCCGAGTGACTGGAAGAACCTCACCTCCTTAGCTAGGTAATAGGCCAGGAACTTGTTGGGTACTATCCCCTCTTCAATAGCCTCCCTAGCTGAGAGTTCAACCACCTCCCCACCATCGCTACGCCTCTGCTCCTCTCTGGTCAGAATCCTTAGCACTGTGTCGCCGACTTCATTAAACCTGCTAGGCCCGTCACCTCGAATGGGTGAAAAGAAGACCTCAATTTCCATTTGGCTGAATTCCCGGAGCCTGATAATAGACTGGCGGGGGGAGATCTCGTTTCTGAACGATTTCCCCACTTGGGCCACCGCGAATGGAAGCTTAGCCCTCATGGCGTATGCTATTCTCTTAAAGTTTAGGAAGATGTTTTGTGCCGTCTCTGGGCGGAGGAATGCGGCCTCATCCCCTCCTCCAACCGAGAGTTTGAACATCAGGTGGTGCTCCTTGAAGCCTGTCAGCTCGCCCCCGCAATTGGGGCATTTAACCCTTCGAGCCCTCACTATCTCTTGCAACTCTTTAATACTCTTCCCCTCCACCTTCAATCCAAGCTCCTCCTCGATGAGCTGGTCCATCCGATGGATTCTGCCACACCTCGCGCACTCCGCCTTCGGATCAGTGAACTTGTCGACGTGACCAGAGGCCTTCAACGCCTCGAATGGAAGTATCAATGATCCGTCGATAAGGTATACTTCGAAGGATGTCTCCCGTCTCACAAAAGTGTCTAACCAGTAGTTGATGAGGTTAAGCTTCATCAGTGTCCCCAGCGGGCCTAGGTCGTAGAATCCTGCAGGGCCCCTGTATATCTCCGCCGTGGGGTTGAAGAACCCCCTCCTCAGTGCTAGCTGGACAATGTTCTCGGCGAGCTGCTCAGGCATCCCCTCTCAAAACCATCAGACCTGCGCAATAAATAGCTGATGAGCACGGCTTACCTTCCAGATGGTTATCCAGCCCTAGCCCAGTAGGCTCTAGCCTCGGAGCTCTCCTCCGCATGAGGGGCACTTATTTCCCAAATCAACCCACACGTTCATGCAATCCTTGTGAAAGACGGCCCCACACGATCGGCAAGACTGTACCTCGCCGCCTGAGATGAGGTCGCCGCATATCATGCACTGGCCGCCCGCCGCTGTCTCTAAACCCTTCTCCTCCCTCTCCGGAGCCTGCTCAAGAACCGCTGTCTGGGTCTCAACTGTTGGCCCGGTAAACTCGTTGAGGGTCTCAGGCTCCTCTTCCCTAGACGTTGCCCAGAGTGGTGGCGGTGCCATGTAAGTTGTTACACGAGTCTTCATGGCCGCAATTAAGGCGAGCACTGACGCCCCTGCTATAGCTATCCCGGTAAAGAGAGCTGCGAAAAGCCCCAGCTCAGGGATGAAGTTCAGGCCAGCAAAGTTTGGAAGCTTTATCAAGTATGTGTAGAGGGGTGAGAAGAGGGCTAGGCCGGCAGCAGTAAATGAGAGAAGTGGCATAACTAGTCTAAGTTTCGAGAGATCCTTAAGGTTCGAGGCAAATACTCCTGTGGCCCCCGCCGCCCCACCAGCGCTCAAGGAAAACAGTAGGGGCTCCATGAAGGTATACCCTGTTATTAAGGAACGGCCAACGTCATCATAATTTATCGAGAACCAGTTGAGTATCAGGCTTAAAGCATGTGTCGCGCCCAAAAGTGAGATTAGGGCACCGATCCTGCTGAACCTGGCCAAAGCCTCACTGGTTTGAGTGATCATTGGTCCGCACTATCATCGTGCCACCTATATATGTGTGTTTTTCACAAGGTGCTCCGGTAGCCGGCGATGTTGACAGGCTCCTCCCCCACGACAAGTATCTGAGAATACTTGCGGTAGAGATGCTTACCCTATTCCCCCTTGACCTACGGAGGCATCCTGTCTATCACCAAAGAAACCTATAAGACGGCCTAGGCCAACCCCCACCGCCCTCTCCTCGCCAACAAAACCCATGTTATGCAGAAAAGTCAAGAGGAGGGTTGACTCGTCCTTCTCGATAGTCATGCCAACATCAACCCAGCCATGAATGGTAAAGAAATTAAAGGCTGTTCCGCAATAATCAAGAAAGAAAAAGGGGGAAGCTGGCTGGGGGCACACCAGCCAAGACAGCATCCAAGAACCCCCGCAAGAGGCCGGCATGTTAATATAGGTGTCACGTATGGTAGATAGAGCTACCATACGTGTTATATAAATAGTCATGCCGGCCTAGGGTTTTTCTCTGCCGTCTAGCCGGCATGACCCCCAGCCTCTCACGAGGTTCTTGTCAGCATTATTTCCCTGATTCTTCTGATTAGTTGCACTTCGTCTTTCGCCTTCATCCATGTTCCTCCTTTTAATGCTATTGTCAGCCTTTGAAGTGCTCTCCGAAGGTCTCCGCTGTATATCTTGCGCTTCCCGCTCCTATCCACCTTATATAATCCAACATAGTCCCTGATTTTCGTGATTCCTCTTCTGAAGTCAATGTATGCCATAAGCTCGGCCAAGGCCTCTCGGGAGGAGAGATGATTTTCTCCCCCAATCACGAGGACCCTGACCGCCTCATCGTAGGCGGGTATTCGAATACCCGCCTCTTTTACTATCTTTGAAGCCAGCTCCATCATAGATTCTTCAACAACCCTGGCAGACTTCATCAGAATTTTCTTCTCAGCATCCTGCAGGATGCTTGCATGGACTCTTTGCAGGTGTCGGAAAGCCGTGATAAGTCGTCGCATCACTAGGAAGTCTTCGTCAACCTCCCGGTACCACATGGGGTCAATGACCATCATCGTCTTCACGTCATTTTTCGATGTCTTTGAGAGACCGAGCTGCTGGCGCCTCTTGGCCAGCATAGTGAGTCGTCTGAGATAATAGACTCTGACCCCGCGTCGAAGAACCTCTACGAATTCGTCGGTTAACTCGATTGGTATTGTATCCACGTAGAGCTCGTCTCCTGCTTTCGCTGGAATGTCGGTGATTTTGACTGCTTCGTTAAAGCCTTCACCGTCAGTATAGACATGTAGGCTCTCATCAGACTTCCTCCTTCTCTTTTTGCTGGCCAATCTATGAACATCTACATAGAATTTTCTTCCTGAGGTCTGTAAAGCCTCTCCAACAGCCCTCCCCCCACTTGCATGGCCGTCCGGGCAGACGACCATGCATGGCGGCGAGTCCGTGGTGGGGCATCGCCCCTCCCCATCACGTGGGCTCTCCCCAAACAAAGCCCCCCAGGCCTCCGAGGAGGCAGCCACGTCAGAGGACATGGCATTCCCGGGAGGCCTCGGCCGCCTTGCTCCCCGACAGGAGGGAAACCCCGCCGGAGAGCACACAATACCCTCCGGCCTGGTCCTCCTATCGGGGCCTATGTGGGTTGGGATTCGCATAAACAGCTATGTATCGATTGTCTGGTGTATTCTGTCCTCTCCCAATGGCCGTCACCATCTCCGGGTCAGCCTCAGCT
>JAVYLC010000025.1:0-22963 GCA_038741355.1 Nitrososphaerota archaeon | reverse complement strand
ATATGTACCCAACTTCTTTTCCCCTTCCACTGTTGTTGACTGCTCGGTTAGGCGCGGCATGGTCTCCTGTATCTTCCGCCTTATGGCGGCGGGGTTATCCTCCACGCCTAAAAGCTCTGCGAAGAGCTTTGTCGTTTTTAGCAGGGAGGTGCGCCCCTTCTTCTCTATCTCGACTAACCCGCGCTCAACCAGCTCTCTTATCTGGGCATAGGCCCTGCCACCCCTAACCGCGGCCACGGTAGACTTGTCCACTGGCTGGTGATAGGCAATGAATGAGAGGGTCCTGAGAACACCTACACCCAGGACCGCCTTGCCTACATGCCTTTTGACAAGCGCGAGCCACTCAGGCTTAACATGCATCATAAATCTCTCCCCCCGAAGCTTAGAGATGGTGAAAGCCCTCCCAGTCTCCTCATACTCCTTTTTCAGCTCCTCTAGGAGTGCCTCCACCTTCTTCCTACTCTTCAAGCCAGAGATCAATCGAAGCCTCTCCAGTGTTAATGGCCTGTCACTCAAGAAGAGAGCTGCCTCAATTATGGGCTTGGCAAGGGCCTCACTCCGCCCCTCGGCCCCAAGCTTAGCTCTCCTGGACATTAGGCTCCCTCCTCTTCAGGAATATTCGTCCTGTCTGCTCGTCCTCGTATAGCTCTACTACACCCCTTCCAGCCGCGATGAGCAGGAGAATAAATCTTCTAGCTGCCTCAAGCCTATCCACCCCTCGGAAGAGCTCTATTATTGGGAAGATATCTGCTTCGGCGAGAAGGCTTTCAAGAAATTTTATGAAGTCTTCGATCTCCTCCTCAATCTTGACCAAGTAGCTGTCTAGGATTATGTCTGTCTGTAGCATCTTCGTTGCCGTTGGTGTAGGTGTTGCAGATTCCATGACAAATCTAAGCGCGTCAACTATCTCTAAGATGGTTGTTGAGAGCATTCCGGGTTTAACGGGTATGTCTATTATCGGTGGTACGATTAAGTTAGGCTTCGGCTTAGCCTCGGGCTCTCTTGGGGGCTGGAAGAGGTGCTCTGTTCTCAGGCGGTGGATGTATGAGGCTCCCCAGAGTGCCACACCCTCCTGCGGGAGAGTTAGCTGCTCGGAGGAAACCACCTCTCGAAACTGGGAGAGAAGTGATAGGAGGTTAAGCCGGAGTATGATGGGTTTACTTAGTAGATGAACGGCTAAAAGGATGTGCCAGTCAATATCCTCAGGCTTAACTCTCCTCGAGCCTCGTGACAACAATTCTAGACTCACCCTCCTGATTGTATACCCCGATAAGCTGATCACCCTTCTCAGCGATAACATCCTTCAGACTCACTGCAATGACCTGCGCCCTCTTGGAGAACTCCTTCAAGAGGGATGCCAAATTCTTGCTGTAGTTCGCATCCATGTGGGCGTCCACCTCATCCATTATCAAGAAGTCGACAGGGGTCAGACCTTGGAAGGCCATTAAGAGAGCCACAGCAGCGACAGACTTTTCACCCCCACTAATACTCCTTGACGGCCTAGGCGACTTCCCGGGAAATGCAACAACCATCTCAACCCCAGATTGTAGGGGTTCGTCCGGGTCTGAGAACTCGAGCCATGCTGACCCCCCAGTGAGAGCGAAGAAATACTTCCCAAACCCCTCAGAGATCCTGCTGAAAGTCTTCATGAAGACCTCCAGCTTCTTTGCATCAAGCATCTCCAATATCTCAAGTATCTTCCTCCTCTCCTCCTCGAGCAGCGCCACGTTCCCAGACCGGCCCCTATACTCTACTATCTGCTCTGAATACTGTATAGAGGCGAGCTGGTTCACCATTCCTATCTCGCTCAGCTCGACCTCTAGCTCCTTCTCGACGCTCTCCTTAAGCTCGGGGGGGAGTAGCGATAAATCTTCTAGAGGAGGCTCAGTCATCGAGGATAGGCGCTCAAATACAGAGTTCCTCCTCATGGTTAGCTCCACCCGTGCCACCGCCAGGTTCCGAGCCCTTGACTCAATTGATAGCAGCTCTTGCCGTCCCTTCTCAATGCTGTTCTCGAGGACCGCCAACTCCTCACCCAAGGCGCCCCTAATTTTTAGCAGTTCAGAAACCCTCCTGGACAATGCGCCAAGCTCATCACCCTTCTCAGAGAACTTTCTCCAAGACTCCAGGTAGAGCCGCGCATAGCTGGCCAACCTTTTCTTAGAATCCTCTGCCTCCCGCCACAGTCTCTCAACATCTCTTTCAATCTGCCCTATTTTCCCGACTAGTTGGTTGCGCCTATTTTCTATCCGCTCTAGCTGCTCCCTGAGAGACTTGGCAGTAGTGCTCACTTCCCCGACCTTACGTTCGAGGACGTTTATCTGGGAGTTTAGGTCTTCAAGCTGGGTCTGGAGGGTCCCTACACCCATCTCCTCAGGCTCCCTAATCTCATCAATCCTTCCTCTAACTCTCTCAAGATTTTCATAGAGATGGTTCCGGAGGCTTTCTAGGTTTGCGAGCTCGTTTCTCAAGCCCTTGATTTTCTCGGCTACCCTCTTCTCCTCATCCTGTAGCTCTTCAAGTCTTTGGGAAAGGCCTCTTAAACGCGCCTCAGCCCCCTGTCTCTGAACAATGGTGTTTATGACCTTGCCTTCGACTAGCTTATACTCTTCCCTCAACCTGCTGAGGGCTTCTGTACACTCCGCACTAACTCCCTCAACAGTCTTGATAGTTTCCTCAACCTCGGCCTTGAGCCTCTCCAATCGTCTCTTTAAGCCTACCTGTGTGAGGACCTGGAATAGACCATGCCCATTATAGTGTATGCCGTCTTGGGTTATGGTAGGCTGTTCAGACTCAAGCCAGCCATCAGTCCCTAGTACGTGTCTTGGAAAGATCGAGTGGAGTATGCTTTTGAGCTGTGTGTTTTTTCCCGCTAGGTTGCAGGCTAGGCATTTGTCGCCGCTGCATCCTTTATCTTCACCGCCCTCAAGGCTTATCACTGATAACCTGACCCCTCTAGCCGCCGCAACCCTAGCGAGGGCTAAGGCGAGACGGTCTCTCTCAACGATCAACGCGTCGAGATAGTCGAGGATATATGGTAAGAGTTTAGGAAGGGTGGTGCTGAGGCTCTGGATACTATCCCTGAGCCTGAAGAGTTTGGGGTGGCTTGGAGCCGGGCAACCCTTAGATATGTCATTAACCCCCTCACCTATGCCCAAAACTTCTAAGGCCCCTTCAACCTCCGCCCTTAGCCTCAATAAATCTTCGACCCGTCCCTTAGCTTCCCCATTCAAGTCCTCGTAGTGTCTTATCTTTGACGAGAGTCTCTGTAAATCGCTGTTTAACTGGGTTGACAGATTGCTTAAATCCTCAAGCAACGCCCGACCATGATCTAGTTCTGCCTCTACAATGCCCTTATCAGACCTAATCTTATCAAGCGCTTTTTCATCTTCTGCCATTCTCTGCGAGATTTCGCCGATCTTCTGCTCAGTCAGAGCTATTTTAGCCTCTATCTGGCTCAGCTCCTTTGCTAAGTTAGATCTCTGCGCCTCAACGGAGGAAACGGTTTCCCTCCATTTCTTTAATGAGTCAAGCAGCCCAGAGCGCTGATCCTTAAGCTCCTTTAGGAGCCGTTCCAGCTCTTCAAGCTCGCTTACATGTCGCTGGTATCTCTCTTTAACTACGCCATACTCCTCCTCTAGCGTGTTGATTTCTAATCTCATTGCTTGGATACTTCTCGAGGACTCGAGAATCTCTAGTTTCATCTTGGAGTATCTGATACCCTCGCTTCTTATCGATGATTTAAGCGACTCGAGGGGTGTTCCTTGACTCTGATTCATTAGCCGCATGCTACTTATTCTATTTTGGATCTCGGCTAGCTCGGCTTCTACGTTTTTAGCCCTTAGAAGCTTGTCTTGTCTTTCCTTCAGCAGATTTTCAACGAGCTGTGAAACTCTTGCCCGCTCCCCCTCGAGTAAGCGCTCCTCATCTTCGAGGGATGAGACTTTGCTATCCAGTTCTCTGAGCTCTTCCAAAAGCTTTTGCCTCCTCAGCTGAGAGAGGTATCTAGAGATGAGCTGGTTTCTAGATAGTCTGCTCATCTCAACCTCTAGCTGCTTCACACGACTTCGCAGCTCGTTGAGACCAGCCCGTGCAATGGCTACATTCTTCTCAGCAACCTCAAGCTCTTTCATAGCCTCTGCCTTGCGGCGATCAAACTCGGATACTCCTGCAACCTCGTCTATGATTCTCCGCAGCTCTTCAGGGCTTTTTTCGGCAATGCTTAGGACTGCCCCCTGGGTTATGATGTTGAATCCGCTTGGCCTGATGTTTGCTGAAGCTAGGATTGATAGGAGCTCATTCCTAGAAACTGTTTTTCCATTTACCCTGTAGACGCTCTCTCCACTGCTTAGAATCGTCCTAGAGATTGTTACCTCATCAGCGTCTATAGGGAGAGCTCTGTCAGTGTTATCCAGGGCAAGGGTCACTGTTGCTTGGCCTAAGCGCCTACCATTATTCTCATGTATAAGGTCTGAAAGCTTCCCAACCCTTAACGCGTTGTTGCTCAGCTCCCCGAGGCTGAACTTTATCGCGTCTAAAACATTGCTTTTACCGCCGCCATTGGGTCCTGTGATGACCACGAACCCTTTCTCAGGCTTTATAACGACTCTCTTAGACCCAAAGGACTTAAAACCCTGAATCGTGATTCGCTTGATGTAAACCATTATCCGTTTTTCGTCATTGAATGTCGCGGGTTTATATAGACATTACTCGTGTCAGCGGTCAGAATAATATCGGTCGCTTGAAGCCGGTCTAACCTTTACCATACACATACTTGTAGTGTGTCCCGAAGATGTCCTCCACCCTCTTTCCCACATCTTCAGGCTCCACATATATGTCCATCAGGGTTTCCAAGTCCATCGCTTTCTCACCCGATCTCAGCCACTTATTCTCCAGCATATGCCTCATGCTCCAACGGACCTCGGAGACATCTATCTGGCTTATAACAGGCTCAAAAAAGCCCATCGCGACCAGTCTAATCGCCTCGTCACGGCTTAATCCCCTAGTCATCAGATACCAGATGTGTTCTGGGTCTACCTGACTTACGCTGGCTGAGTGTGTCGCCTTAACATTATCGCTCTCTATCTCAAGTCCTGGTATTGCGTCGGCCCTAGCGCTGGGACTGAGGAGCATAGCGTGCTCTGCTAGATAGGCGCTGGTGTTCTTAGCGCTCCGCTCGATCTTTATAATGCCCTTAAAGATTATTCGCGAGGTGTCAAGCCCCAAGCCTTTCACCATTACTCTGCCCGTGGTTCCCTCACCTTTATGGATCAAGTTCGCGGTTACGTCGAGCCTCTGTGACCCTGAGGCCATTGCAACTTCTAGTGTATCGGCACGCGCTCCATTACCTACCAATATATTGTCGACATGTGATTTGGAGACTCCTCCTCCCAGGTCTGCGCCAATCCATGTCTGTGAGGCATAGTTCATGGTGTATGAGCGCCTATATATTGCCACTTCTGTATTGCTTGAAAGGTTGTTGAAGAGGGCGTGCTTCACTGACGAGTTTTCCCCACAGAAGATTGTGATGATGTGTCCCACAAAGGACTTCTCACCCGCTCCATACGAGTAATGCTCCTCCAACACCGATACTCGTGAGTCAGCTCCAGCATAGACTAGCGTGACAGCGGAGGTTACTCCATTATCTTCACCAGTTAACCAGATCAGCCTGACCTTCACGTCCTTATCCAGCTTATCGGGAATATAGACCACCAAGCCAGAGTTTATCGCGCTATAGATTAGGCCCACCAGCTTATCCTCCTCGGGCCTAAAACAATACTCTGTAAGCATCTTCTCAACCAGCTCGGGCCTACGCCTTAGCGCATCCCAAAGAGTCTCTACCACAACTCCTTTCCCGGCCAGCTCCTCGGGAACATTCACTGTAACAGTTTTCCCTGTGAGGTGTATTGCAATCGGCTCATCACGCTTCTCTAACAGGGGTGTAAAACGCTCAGGGAGTTTGTCATCCCTTGATCCACTTATAGACCTTATCCACTCGTCATCTACTGACAATCTCTCATGGTGTTTAACGTAGAGTGGATTCGTCACATATTCGAGGGTCTTATAGCTCTCCAGCCCCCTGACCCTCAATCTGTCGATCAGCATCTGATACCCCTCTGATTCACCATCCTTAGACATGCTACCGGATAATTTTTCACTCAGCCCTATTTAAATTAAGAACAATTAACCACTCTAGGCTACCTTTCTATCCGAGCCCTTAGAAACTCTGGTAGAACACCTTTCTGCGCGAGGCTGAGGGCCTGATTCTTCGTGAACCTCCACCATATATCGCCTCGCGTGTCCTTCTGGAAGTCCCAGGGGCTTACAAGGACGAGGTCACCCTCCTTAACCCATATCTTCCTCTTGAGCTGACCCCGAATCCTACAGAGCCTCTGCTTGCCATCCGAGCAATCTACTATCACTTTATCATACCCAACCATTTTCGATATCACTCCATATACATCGTCTGGTCCGGGCTCTGGCATATTCTCCAACTCCTTTGGTTCAGCGATTATCTTCCTCTTCCCCACGGCCACTCCATACGCAGCCCGAGATTTAAAGATGGATAAATCTCATCCTCCTCTCCAAAAGTTTAAAGGCGTTGCAAATATTGGAGGTCCGTGAATCTTAGTTCGTCTAAGGCATTAGAACGGTCAAGTAGGGATAGGGTCATGGCGGGGGTTTTCGGCGGGCTGGGCGAGTACTTTAACGTGGACCCCAACATTCTGAGGCTGGTGGGCGTTGCTTTAACCCTGTTGGCCCCTATCCCCATGATCTCACTGTATTGTGTAGCCGCAATAATCATACCGCGTAAGGGCGGAGTCTCCCCGCTCTCACCCCACGTAGATATTCCCAGGCTCTTCCCCCTTGCCGCCGGCCTCATCCTGCTTATTGTAGGCGTTGGAATCATAGATGTCAGGCCTTGGGAGTGGTTTGTCTGGAGTCTTCCATCACTCTCCAAGCTTTTTACGAGCCTATTTGGCTTGCTGGCGGCTATTATAGGCCTGGCAATATTGGTTGGCGAGCTAAGGAGGATCTAAACCTCTCCTCCCTAATTATTTTATCCTCCAAGCAATTTCTTAAGCCATAATCATTATTTTACACAATTTCTAGTCTAGAGTTAATGCTGCTTTCGATGCCCACTCCGGGAGAGTTTATTTACGTCACCGCCTTGTTTGTTTGGGTATTGTTTGTAAGCCACTATCTGTGCAAGAGGATTTACAACGCACTTTTGAGGAGGGGGTGTGAACAGAATGTAGCCGTCTACTATAATAGGAAAATAATCCACATATTGGCTGGGGGACTAGTCTCCATTCTCGTTCCATTTCTGTTTAAGAGCTTCACATTGATTGCTATACTTGTTACAGTCCTTGCTATAGGGAACTATCTTCCCCACAGGAGCGGAAGAATATGGTATTGGTACCAGGTAAAGGAAAACATGTATGAGGTTCACTTCATAATAATGTGGGGGTTGATAATGGGTTTAGGATTTCTCTTGGGAAACTTGGCTATTGGTGTGTTGCCTATCCTTTTCATGAGTGTCGGTGATGGTATTACTGGGCTCGTGAGAAACATGCTCTATCACCGGAGAACTAAGTCTTCGTGGGGGAACCTAGCCATGGCTCTTTTCTGTATCCCAGCCGGACTCCTCACGCTTGGAGTCTCGGGCGCGGTAGCGGGGTTTGCCGCCTCACTTGTGGAGAAACTAGAATTTAGGTGGATTGATGATAACATTACCGTGCCCCTTATCTCGTTCATAATTCTTCTAGCGTTGCCTATGAGCAGGGTACCGGTTTTCGTTTAAAACCGCGGATTATCCACTGCTATTCTGTGTAAAAAATTTATTTTGGTTCATGGGTGTAATCATTTGGAGACTGCGATGTCTTACTGGCTAAAGATGCATAGGTCGTTGACAGGCGAGGTAGTTGTCGCCGTGTGCGACTCTGAGCTGGTAGGTTTGAAACTGAGAATCCGCGACGGATATGAGGTATTTGTTAGTCCTGATTTTTACATGGGTAGAAGGGTTGATTGGGAGGGGGTTAAAAGCGCTATAGAAGGGGCAACGATCATAAATTTGTTGGGGAATGACGTGGTTTCGAGGGCGATATCTGATGGGTTAGTGTGTGAGTCTGCTTGCATAGAGGTCGGTGGCATAAAACATGTCCAGCTCTTCAGGTAGTTTCACGCGTCAGGTTAACGAACTCCTCTACAGTCCGAAGTATCTTCGGCTTCTCCGGGCCTCGTATGGATAATATCTTCTCCTCGAGAGCACTTATCTCTTCAACTCCCTCCAATACGCTGAACTCAATCTCAATTTCTCTGCTCTCTCGCGGCGATAGGAACTGGAGTGTTCCGAAACGCCTCTCCACGTCTCTCCCCAACACAAGCGCATTTGCCGGTTCTATTCCCAAAACGTAAGTCCCCTCTCCCATCATTTTCCACTCTATTAGGCGGTTGAGGCTTGACTTTTTGAATCGAATGACAGCGGCCAAGCCGTTGTAGAGTCTCTTATTTATGAGGGCGGCATATGCATATCCATCAGGGTCAACGGCTAGGTCGTGGAAAAAGACCTTCTCTCTATAAGCTCTTTGAGGCTCCTCGAAGCTATCAAAGTGCTCTGCCCCCTCAGTGGCGTCTGCGTCCCTCGGTACGACAAGACTAGAGGTTGAAAGTAGTCTCGAATCCTTGCCGAGTAGGGGATATCCGAAGTTGAAGTGGTATAGAATCATGAAGGGCTGTTGATACCACCCGTTGTTGACTACTAAGTCCTTTATCAAAATCTTGCTTTCTCCCAGCCGGGCTTCAATTCTCCTGTGGAGGGAGATATTGGGTTCGAAGACCTTTGCCTCCCTTACCTCCCCCTCTATCTCCATAACGTAGTCGTCTCCCTCCCATCTACCCCGACAGAGCTTAAGCCTAGCAGGGACGTATGATATTCTCCCATGTAGCCCGAGTTGTTCGCCTTCATCTACGGTCGGCCTCCCAAAGTATGTTAAGCCACAGGTTGTTAGTGCCCCTCCGAAAAACCCTCTCAGCCAGTTAAGACCTTCAGGTTCGTAGAATGAGGGGGCCTGTATGCCTGTCGGGCTAATCCACGCCAGTGGAATACCCTTGTATTCGAGATTAGCTATATCGAGTGCCCGGTCGACCACTATGGTCGCGCTTAATAAGCCGGTCCTGAGGTTGATGCATCTTACACCCTTCTCAGGCCCGTCTATGAGCTGGAAAGGAGATACTCCGCCTACTTGGGATATGTCGCCTACATACCTCTCGAGCCTATCCCTATTTAGCCGCTCACCGAAAAGGATGGTCACAAAAAATCTTGGAACACGGTGGCTATATTTTTTACTTGGTCTGCGGTCTCCTTAATTCCTCGTAAAAGGCCTCTATCGCATCTCCTGTCGAGCATTTTTGATAGTCTAGCGACCTTAAAGTCTCATATAGCGCAGAGAGTGTAGGGATGAGAAATCGGGGGCTGGCCGTGTAGCCCATATGCCCCACTCTTATGGCTGTGTCTTCTGTCGCGGCGATTCCCCTGCTAATCATGATTCTATAATCTCGTAGCATCTTTTCAACTATGCGCTCAATTTTTCCCTGGAGATCGGGGGGTAATTCGATCGCGGTTATCGTAGGCGAGGCATACTCCTCGTTCTTGCTGACCAATCCTAATCCCATCGTCTTCATTGCGGCCCTGAAGGCAGCTGCCACCCTTCGATGCCGCTCATACCTCCTCTCCAAGCCCTCCTCTATCGCCACCTCTGCGGCCACCTTCAAGGCCAAATAAGCGTAAGTGTTTACAGTCGTGGGGTACGGATGGCCGTGGCTGGCCCAGTTCTTTCTGTACCATTTCCAGACCCGGAGGTTTGTCATCCAAGAGTTGGGGCGGACGAGCCCCCTCTCCACTTTTTCCCAGACCTCACTGCTTATTGAGACTGGCAGGGCGCCAGGAACGCCACTTAAGCACTTGTTCGGATACCCTACACAGACGTCAATACCCCAGCCATCAACATCAAGTTCGGCTCCTCCAAAGGCTGAGATAGAGTCGACAACTGTGAATAGCCCACGCTTTTTTGCAATTTCAGTAAACTGGCGTATAGGGTTGAGTATGCCTGTGGCCGACTCGTTCTGTACGGCTAATAGTGCTACTGCGTCGGGATGTTTGTCCAGACACTCTTTAAGCACCTCTGTAGAGACGATGTATCCGGGGGGAGAGCTGAGCGTCACAACCTCAGCCGCACAGTAGCTAGCTATCTCTGCAAACCTATCCCCAAAGAATCCATTGGTCAGAGCGATCACCTTATCCCCACGATTAGCCACGTTGACAATCCCCAGCTCCAGGCCGAGGCTTCCTGGTCCTGGCATCACTATAACCTCGTTTTTCGTCCTGAAGATCTTCCTGACAGCCTCCTCAACTCCCCAGTATATCTCACCCCACTCTGGGCCGTAATGCGGATAAAACCTCCCCATCAAGACCTGTCTAACTCGTGGATGCAGCTCGGATGGCCCCGGTATCATCAACATAGGGTCCTCAGACCAGTACTGGCTCATCACTCCCTATTGTCTAACTGTTATGATAAAAATCTCGCTTCACTTAGCTAAGGTCGCTGAGATCTAGCTCTCCGCGCCTTAGAAGTCTGAGGAAAAATTCCGCGGTCTTTGTAATTCCTTCCTTCGCAGTGGTCTTCTTGAGGGGGCCTAAATCCCTCTCGGTCTCAGAGTCGTCCAAGTAGGCGGGTATGGGTAGGGGTTTATCCTCAAAGGTTATTAGCCCCCTCACACCTGTGGCCTCCTCTATAAGATTCACGAGCTCTGCGACGCTGATTACATCCCCTCTTACGTTATAAACCCGGGCCCCATCCAAGTCCCTAATTGCAGAGACGGCAAACAGATGCGCAACATCCTCCACATACTGCATATCTATCAAGCCGCCAAACCTTATCCTGTAGGGCCTATGGGCTATGGCCGCCTTTATAGCGCGGGAAGCATCAGAGGTCACGCCCACATCACGCCCATACCCATAGACCACCTGTGGTCTGAGACCGACGCTAGGGATGCCAGATTCATGCCAATAGGCGTTAGCGGTCAGCTCGTTGCACACTTTATAGGCGCCGTAATGTGTTATCGGTTTTAGAGGGACGTTTACTGCCACTGGCCCCTCACCATAGAGCTCAGGGGGCCCGAAAACTGCGGCCGAACTGGCATAAACGACGCGCCTAACTGTGCCGCGATTCTTTTTAGCCGCCTCAAAGACCCTCAAAGTGCCTATCACATTCACGAGAGCCCCCCTCACAGGATCAGCCCTGCACTGCGGTATCTGGAAAGCGGCCAAGTGGATTATCGCGTCAACACCGTAACTCCTGACTATGTTCTCTATGAAGCCCTCCCCCACAATGTCGCCTTTAACGAATGGAAGCTTATCAGCCCCATCAACAACGTATCTAAGCCTCGACAAGTCACCTGAAACATCGGTCAGAACCACCTCCTCGCCCAGCTCTAATAGCCGCCTCACAGTCCAGGCACCGATGAAGCCACATGCACCGGTAACAAGTATTGGCATTGAACCCTCAATGTATCAAGCACATTTGAGAGGATTTAAACAGTACCGCGGAAGAAAGGGAGCCACGGCAGTATAGTCAACTCGAGTATCCGGGCTGTCCTCTATTATTGGGGGTATGGGCTGTGAAGATGTAACTGTTTTGTGGATGGCAAGAAAATGTGTAGAAACAGGATAGATGTCCGGAAAGCGGAAAACCGAGAAAAATAAGCCCCGGGCGGGGTTTGAACCCGCGACCTGCCGCTTACAAGGCGGCCGCTCTACCTGGCTGAGCTACCGGGGCAGCAATTGTTACTCTGATACTCCTCTATTTAGCCATCAAATTAAGGGTTACATAGTAATTTCAGCGCTTACTTTGTTGTGATAGAGGAGGTTCTGAAGAGCACCATCGTCCTTTTCGTGGTCGTGGACCCTATCGGGAATATTCCTATACTCATTGAGCTTACCCGCGGTCTCAGCTCTGACGGCCGTAAAAGAGCCTTCAACCTTGCCACACTGGTCGGCTCTGCCCTTTTACTCCTCTTCGCGTTTGCCGGCCACCAAATCCTCTCACTCTTCAACGTCTCTCTACACAGCTTCAAGATTGCTGGCGGAATCCTTTTCCTCTTTCTATCCCTCCAAATCCTCATCTATGGAGGTGAGAAACTTCTAGCCAAGGCCGGTGACGTGGGTGTCTTTCCCATAGGCTTCCCCCTACTCGTAGGACCGGGCGCAATAACCACGACTATGATAACTATAAACACATCAGGCCAGCTCGTGGCAATCACTTCTGTGCTAATAGTGATGCTCTTCACCTGGATCACTCTCAGAAGGGTAGATACTCTTCACCATCTGCTGGGGAAAGTAGGTGCAGATGTTGTTGCCCGTGTAATGGCCATCATCCTAGCAGCCATCGCCATTGAGTATATCCTATCCGGCGCCAGAGAGGCCCTCAAATAGATAGTTACACTAGGATTAGGCTTTAATATGGGAATGCCGGGAGATTAAATGAGAGCCCGGCGTAGCTCAGCCTGGTAGAGCATCCGGCTGTAGAGGCCGGCATCCAGCCGCGCCTTTGCCAGCCTACCGGGCTAACAGAGACCGGAGGGTCGCAGGTTCAAATCCTGCCGCCGGGAATCTTTAGTTCGTCCTAACACTGCTTGGTGAGGATCGGCCTCAGCGTATCCGCAGGGTTAGCCTACTTTGTATATTATTATAGTGTGATGGTCTGGGTATGATAACATTGTTGGGGATAGATGAGGGGGTTGGCTGGAGGTTTTAGCCATCCCAGTCCTTATGAGGTATTTCCCAAGTCTCTGCCTCTTTCTCTCGATATGAATCCTATCACTCTGTAGAACACCAGCCGTGAGCTAGCAGTAACATATAACCCATATTCGTCCTTCTTAGTCCTATATGTTTTTTCCGTCCTAGGGTTTCTGAAGGCTGTTCCACGCCTTGAGTAAAGATGTGGTCCTGTAGTCTCTATCCCTAGAGAAGAGAGAAGTTGTTTGACGTATCTAAGCAATCCTAAGTCGGTGTTATAGACTAGTTTATATCCTTCCTTACTTACGCTTCCTTCGCTGTCGAAGAAACATCCCAGAAAAGCCGATTTACACTCCGAGTTGGTATAAGGCTTGGCACCGTAACTTAACTACGAATAGTCTGCCCGCCCATCTAGGTTTAGGCGGCTCTCTCTTCAAGACTACTGCAAGACACCTGGAGAACTCTTCTACGAATTCCTTGTCCTTCACCATCAACCCTATATGCATATCGTGGTACGATTTTCGAGGCCGTCGCCGCCGCAGGACATATCCATCACCTGCAACAGCACCTATAACCTATAATATATGCAAGTTCTCTGCATGGTTTTAGAAACTTTATTGAAGGTATGTATGCACCGTTGTATGGGCTGTGTATTCCCCTAACCCACCCGCTAATATGGGATTTTTGTAATACAACGCCATATCTCTCCCTCACAGAGCCTATGATTCTATCGTATGATAGTCCCTGATCCTCTAAGAATTCTAACCTCACCGTATAGTTTGATTCTCAGCCCTCTGGGAATGTATAAACCTCTTTTCAGGGTCTCAGACATATACTTCACCAGCCACACTAGCAGATGCTTCGTCTACGATAGTCCTCATAACAGCCTCAACCATTCTCATACCAACTCCCTCCTGGATGCCGGTGAATATGTCGAGAACCAGCTCTCTAATACCCACCACAAGATACGGTATATAACCTTTGACACAGTAGGCCGAAAATAGTGGAGGGGCCATCAGGCCATCAGTGATGGCCTGGCACGATTCTAGCGTTCCCTAAGACCTTAATACAAGTAAGGACAATAGAACCCTCATTGTTACCTTTGCCCCTCGAGATGTGCCGGTAGTAGACGCCAACGTTTGCAGGGTCATAGGAAGGCTCACTAATATGCTTCCTAAAGGTGAGGCAAGAAGGAGCCGAAAATTTATCGAAACGGCTAACCGGCTGCATAGTTTTGTGAGATAGATTAAATACATGTACAGTTATTTGAACTTCTTCTTAGAGAGGATTTGATAATGAGTGCGAACACTTAGCGTAATCTTTGTTTTAAGTTGTGGGGAGGTTGGGCTGGGCGACTTCTTAGGAGAATCTTAAATTTTTAAATGTTGTCCTGTATGGTTCTAGAAGGCGAAGTAGGTTCAGAAAGAAGGTTGCACTTATCCCTAGGTTTATGCGGGGTTGGTGGGGGGACGCCCCCCACTCTAACCAGGGGCCTATCCACGTCAGGGGGACTATGCGACGTGTGGAGATGGGGGTTAAATAATTCAACCATTAATACTCTATGGCAGAAATGGGGAATGGGGAGTTCGCGGCGAGGCAGCTGATTAAGGTTAGGAAGAGGTTTAGGTGGAGTCAGAGGCGATACAAGATTAGGATGCTTAACCTCAAGGAGAAGTTTGATCCCCTGGAGGGAGCCCCCATGGCGAAGGGAATCGTAATCGAGAAGAAAGGGATAGAGTCGAGGCAACCAAACAGCGCTGTTAGGAAGTGTGTCCGTGTGCAGTTGACGAAGAATGGGAAGGTTGTGACCGCCTTCCTGCCTGGCGACGGGGCGCTGAACGTAGTTGACGAGCACGATGAGGTGATTATTCAGGGGATTGGAGGAACCCTGGGCAAGAGCTACGGCGACTTGCCAGGGGTCAGATACGAGGTGGTTACCGTCAACGGCGTCCCTCTAAAGTTGCTTGTTCTGGGTAAGGCTAAGAAGCCGAGGCGCTAGAACCGCCTATAAGCCAGTATCGCAGATATAGAAATCAACACGGTGGATGCTAGGAGAAGAGTATAGAAGCTTACTGGAGCCCTAACCTGCACTCTCTGCGGGCCTGGCTTTGCAGAGACCTCAAAAACCATCCATCTAGCCTCTATTTCGCTAGCCGATGAGCTGACGGCATTCAGCCTAGCTAGCCCGGCAGAGTCTGAAAAAGCGCGGGATTCTACAACGGTATCCGGGCGGAGGGCTTGCACCTCGTAGTAGGGCGCGGGTAGGCCGAGCATGTCTAAAACTTCGACATCCAAGCTTCTCACGGCTAGTTTAACCTGGTAAGCGCCCGGCCCGTTGACATATACTTCAGAGGCATTCTTAACCTCGAGGCCTTCCCAGTACACCCCTTTAATTGCTAGGCGGCCCTCCGGTAGCCAAGCCGACTCACCACTCCGCACCCAGTAGAGCTTGCCCGACGGCTCTTGAAGCAGTAACTCAACACTAAGTGAAGGTGAGGTGTTAAACACGACGCGATATATTCTCCTATATTCGGGTCTGAGCTCGATGCCTCCATTAACCGTGATCGAAATGGTTCTCTCTCCTGACTCAAGTCCACCGGTCCATTTGACGAACTCGAACGCCTCACGTGGGCTGACAGGTATTATGGACGGTGTATCCAGCACGATGGTGTGGTTTATAGGGGCCCAGATTATTTTATCCACTCCTATCGCCGGATTTTTAATCGTTATCCGTGCCTCCTCTCTCCAATACAGCACTATAGTTTTTGGCCACTGGACTACAAACCTCAACGTATCCCCAGCCCCTTCAGAGGTTCCGAGAAATACGGCTCTTAACCCGTCATCCAGCTCCACCGTGCCAGGGGCCTCAAACTCAAAGACTTCCCCACGCCTATACCAGTTGGGCGGTACATCCACCTTCACACCAGAAACAACTTCTACGAGATAATACCTCTCATACAATGGGGTTAAGACCCTAGCACCGGTAATTGTCAGACTCTGCGTGGGCTCTGGGCCCAGATCCGGATTTAGCCAGCCCGTGAAGACAGCCTTTGACCCGTTATCCCAGAAAATCTCTCTGGGCACGGTGACCGTTATTCTGGACGCGTTGTCTGCCCATATGTACTCTTGTAGCTCTCCCCCCGTACTCTTGATCGTCACGAGAGACTGCTGTTTCCAGACCGCGGATAGATGTACAGGCTCTGTTAGGTTGATCAGCAGGTAGGGTGTTTGGGTTATATGGGAGCCGTTGAATCCTCTTAGCACAACTCTTGCATCTTCGGAGAGGTATACGATGCTGGGGTTGATTGTTATGTTGAGGAGCGCCCCCTCCGGCCACCACCCTGAGACCGTGGGCTCACCAAAGTCGGATGCAACCTCGACAAGAAACTCCTTTCTATAAACCGCATACAGGTGAATTGGCGACTCCACGACAAGCTCAAGCCTAACGTTGGTGCTGTTTATCGCGCCACTCCACCGGACAAAGACCAGTCTCTCATCAACAGATAGATACATCACCTCGGTGGCGTTAACTGATACCCTATCGCCCCTTCTAATCCAGTCGTCGAGAATAGTGCCGTTAGGATATTCAACAACCACCCTGTACTCGACATCATACACTGCGATATAGTCTGCGTGGCCGGTCGGCTTGAGGGTTAGGGAAGTACTTGTAGAGAGTGTTTGTCCTGACCCTCTAATCCTCCAACTGGTGAAGATATACCTCTCCAAGGCGTTGTCCGCGTCTTGGATCATCGTGTTGACGTTTATAGTGAAGCTCTGACCGGCGGGTACGAATATTGTTCTATAGAGACTCTCGTTATCTCCAAGTAGCAGGAATATTCTTATCCTGAATTTGACAGGCTCCCCTTTCACGTCTAAAATCTGGATATAATCAATGCCCGCCGGCAGGGTCACTGTATCTGGGGGGCTTTTGAAGATTCCTTGCTCGAGCCATGCGTAGATTACTGCCAAGGCGTAGAGATTCAGCGTGGAGGGCCTTGAGCCGGGGACTAGGTATTCGTACATCAAGTCTATCGAGTCGGTAGTGTGCCCTAATCCCAGTGCATGACCAAGCTCATGCATCGCAACTACAAGCGCATACTCTTCTCGACCCCTAATACATTCTAGAGATAGTTGAACTAATGCTTGTCTAATCTCTCCAGAAACTGCGCTGAGGTACGTTACACCGCATATCCGTCCCCCAAGGTTTTCCACATATTCTACGACGATGTCACCCGATGTTCCGTTTACTCCTCGAACCAGCTTCACAAACTCAAGCCTATTCAAATACTCGTAGCCGTAAAGTGCTGTGAAAGTCTCTATTGCTCTCCTCCACCAGTCGACAGCCCTGCCGGCCCAACTCGTAAAACGTTCGTCTACGCTAGGGACAATGAGGACTGTTAGGGTGGACTTACTCCATCCCCCAATAACCTCAATGCTTTCCCCACTAGATAACTCGACGCTAATCTGTGAGCTATTTCCCACCCCATCATACTGAAGCCGGTAGGCCTCTATGATTGGGAAGGGTATCCCCGCCCATATTATGGCGCATAGAAAAAGGGCTAGCAGGGTGCTGGCTACCCAGTATCCCATGTGTCTGCTTAGGCCACAGTGTATCGCCGTATATAACAATTGGCCGAAGGTCCATCTATGAGACTACGAGTAGCACCCTCTCCAGCATCTTGATTGTTGAAATTCTCAGTCTATCTGGGTTCCAAACTCGTTTCTGACGAATTCTATGCCCTCTTCCCGTGTAAGCCGGTGGGATTTGCCAATCCGCGACCGTTTAATCCGCCTCGTCGAAACCCTTAATCCAGGCCTAGCTAGATGCACTATAACGTCCATCCCGATTATACCCAGTTCGGGATCGTACCTCGTACCCGGAAACTCGAGGTGCTCTTTTATGCCGAAAGCAAAGTTTCCATATTCATCGAAGTTGCTACGGGAAAGTCTGTTACCTACTGCTGCCAAAGCCTTTCGGAGAAACACAAACGCCCTCATACCCCTCAGTGTCACGACCGCGGCAATCGGTTCACCCTTCCTTATCCCAAACCCGCGAATAGTCTTCTTAGCCTTTCTGACCGATGGCTTTTGACCGGTCAGCATCTCGAGTATCCTCACCGCCCTCTCCAGCTTTACGCCCCCCTCTCCGATGGAAGAGTTGACCACCACCTTACTGACCCTGATTCTACGCATTGGATTCTCTAGAATAGTGCTATCCATGGTCTATCCTCACCAACAGGCATAAAGTAGTCAATAATAGTGGTAATTCTGCCTATGCTAGACTCCATGACCGCGTGCCTCTTAGCCGGGTACCTCCTCTCAACATCTATAGAGACAATCTTTCCATGAAGTCCCATCCTAGAGCCTGAGGTGACCAGGCAGTATGATCCCTCAACCCTCTTGAAAACTGCCTTTACTGTCTGACTCGGCAACTCTATCAGAAATGTATCTCCAGTCTTAATGGAGCTGACTTCTGGGCTGTTAGGCGGGAACTGTAGATTTCTCCCATCATGGAGAGTAAACTGGATATTGCCACCGTTTACGTGCTGTTTGCGCTTCACTTGGCAAGGCTTAACCTTTGACTCATCCTCACCGATATCTAAGAGTTCAAGGCCCCTTTTGAAGCGAGGCAGGAGGCGAAAGTTTTTTCCAATTGAAGGTATCGAGATTACATCCATAAGACCGACGCCGAACCTAGGCTCGGTAATAACCTCCCCATCGACTAGAATCTTGCCTAAATGAACGATTTTCTTCGCCTCCGCATAAGTTGCCGCGAAGCCTAGATAATCCCTCACTATTATTGCAAGTGGTATGGACTGGTCGAGCGGGTGTCTGCCTGGTCTTGGCCGCGGGGCGAACTTGTATCCTTTTCTAGGGGTTTTGTAAATACTCGGTGCGGCTAGCCTCTTGAGGTGCATATCCCCTACCCCTCACCCAACTTCTCTTTCCTAAGCCTGTCATCGAGATTCAAGGCAATAATCATTAGATTTGATACGTGGACAGGTATGTCTACGACCCTTCCATCGGCGCGCCTCCTCGTAAGCCCCTCAATATACACACATTGCCTCTCCCTATTAACTCTCTTAACCTTTCCCTGAACACCATCATACTCGCCCCTCATCACTTTCACAGTGTCTCCAACCCTAATTGGGAGAGACCGCCTCCCATATTTTGTCCTCAGCTCTGGACCTAGGTGGGCTGACATTAACTTGGGGAGGACGTGCTTCGGAGCATTACGGAGCATGAGTCTCTGCCTGGAAGGATCCTTTGACCGCGAAACTTGTTTCATTATCCCACCATCACACTATTATAGATGCTATATTGGCTATCTTTGACCATCTCTCAGCCGCCTCTCGGGCAACTGGCCCCTTAATCTCAGACCCCTTTACATCCCCCTCAGGCGTCACAAGGACAGCAGCGGTGTCCTCGAATGCAATCCACGTCCCATCCGGGCGTCTGTACGGTTTCTTCTGCCTAATAATAACGGCGTGCATGACCTTCTTCCTTAAGTCGATAGGCCCTTTTTTAACAGTCACTGCCACCAAGTCGCCGACCCCTGCAGCGGGCTGCCTTCTGAGCCTCTGCTTAAGACCAATAACCTGAATTACTTTGAGAACCTGTGCTCCCGTGTTATCCGCACACAACACGTAAGCTCCTTTATTGATGGTCCTAGGGATGTTCGGTCTCCGAAGCAGGACGCCTACTTCAGCAACCGCCCTCGACCTCTTAGACACTTACCCCACCCCTCCCGAGATTCTCAACTACTACGAAGCTTATGGTCTTTGAAATAGGTCTAGTCTCCGCAATCCTTACAACATCCCCCACTTCCACGTTGATGCATGGAGGTAAATGTGCTGAGATCCTTGACCGCCTTCTCATATACCTCTTATACTTCTTGACGTAAATAGTTATGATCCTCTCCACGACTATAGCTCTCTGCATAAGCTTTTTATGAACCCTTCCTGTAAATATGATGCCCCGCACCCTTAGTGAGCCGTGAAACGGGCAGTTCTTGTCGTTACACTCGCCCTGGGGAGGCTTAACTTCGATACCTATGTTCGCCACCGGTCTTCCGGACATCCCCACTCAGCCAGCCTTTAACAAATCAGAACAATATCCGTTTTAATAAGGATAAACGCTAGGCCTGTAGCCTTCTCAGGGGGCGTTTAAGCCAATTATGTCGAATCCGTTTAAGGTTCTGCGCAGGCCTTCCTACAAGCTCATCTCCATCAGCTATCATCTTTTCTCCTTCAACCACAATCTCGAAGATATGCCCCTTCTTAGGGATTCTCTTGGGGCCCTTCTGGGTTTGTACTAGAAGTGTGTTGGCGGTCTCCCCTATTATTAAGCCGTCCAAACGCGAGCCGTCAGCCTTTTTGATTAATGTGCAGTGGTATCCGATAAGCGAGACTATTCTTTTATTTCTTCTCAAGCTGTTTTTCATTAAGTATTGTTAGTATCCTCGCTATTCTGCGTTTGAGGTTTCGGATGTTTGAAGTGTTCTCGCCTTGTCCCGCCATTGATAGCTTGACTCGGAGGTTACGGAGTTCTGTCCGTGCAGCCTCAAGCTCCTCCATCAACTCATCCACATTCTTCTCCCTCAGTTCCCTAACCTCTCTCACCATACTTACGCACCACTAGTCTCTTCTACTTCTTTTTTCACCGAAACAGAGACTTGCTCTGGTAACGGAGCGTCAGGAGGATAGATTTTAACCTTCACACCGTATATTCCTGTGGCAAGCTGGACATGGGCTATCCCGACACGCACGTACTTTGCGAACTCACCGGACTTGGGCATGAATCCTGCGGTGAATTTCTCCGATCTTGAACGCGCCGAGGTCAGCTTACCTGATATTATCGTCTCGGCGCCTATCGCTCCAGCGTCCATTATTCTTCTCAAAGCCCAGAAGGCAACCCTCCTCCACCTAACTCCGCTCGCAATAGCCTGAGCAATTCTCTGAGCCATTACCTCAGGATTAAGCTCAGGGACCTCAATCTCAGAGACAGAAATCTGAACATTCTCTAACCCAAATCTCCTCTCCACCTCATCTTGGAGAGATTTTATCGTTTTTCCCCGCGTCCCTATAACTAGTCCCGGCTTCATGCAGTAGATTATGATGTTTGTCCCGATTGGTGAGGTGGTTATCGACACGTCGCCGATTAAGGCGTCTTTTAACCTGTTCTTAATGAATTCTATTACCTCCCCTCGCTTGATGTTCTTCTGAAGTATCTTGGCCGTGGTAGTGACCAATCTACCTTCTTGAGCAATTCCCACTCTATTTAAGGATTGATCCGCTAAAAAAGGCTCAAGGAGTCTGGACCGCTGCTATCTCAATGTGTACGAGTGTTCTATTATGTGGTGATGCCCTGCCAAAAGCTCTCGGGAAGAACTTCTTTACCATCCTCCCCTTATGTGCTTGAGCATGCACCACTACTAGCCGGTCAGTGTCGAGGCCCTTGAACTCGGCGTTAGCCTCTAAAGAGTCTAAAAGTTTGAGTAATTGTCTCGCAACCTTGACAGGATATCCACCAGGCCCCTTTGTCTGGGAGTGATGCGCCCTCAGTTTTCTATACCTGCGGTATGGTATCATCCTCTTCCCCTTCACCACATCCTCAAGAAGCCTCCTAGCATCTTGGAGCCTCAACCCCTTTATCGCAGCGCAGACCTCCCGGCTCCACTTCGGAGATAAATCAACCTCCCTAAGAGAGGCTTTGACCGAGGTAGCTGGGTCCAGTCCTTTCACCGAATATTCCCACTGTGGCATCTTCTAGTCACCTAATTTGTTGAAGCAATATAAAAATTATACCTCGCACCCTTTCAAAAATAGTTGAAGTCAGAGCTAAGGAAGTACGTTGTAGACGAATACAATGACTACGTCATCTATAAATCTCTCGCAGATGCGGAAAGGGATACTTCCCGTAGAGAGATTCTTTCAAACCTCTCCAAAAAAGAGTATGAGCATTATATGTTTTGGCTTCAACTCACGAATTATCAGCCTAAGCCTCCTTCAAGGCTTAGGGTCGGACTCATGATAGTGCTTAGAAGACTGCTGGGCCTAGTCTTCATAGCAAGGCTATTAGAGAGGCATGAGAGGTCAGTGGTTAGGTGGTATCAAGAGCTTAGCGATGCCCTCCCCTCTAAGGAGAGGGAGACGCTATTCCACATAATGAGGGAAGAGGAAGAGCATGAAAAAATGCTCGTCGGGCAGATTGAAGAGAGCATTATCAAATACTTGGGCTACGTGGTTTTAGGGCTTGCAGACGCTATAATCGAGATCAGCGGGGTTCATGCAGGCTTCTTGGGCGCCACCAATGTGACCATTCTGGCAGGCATGGCTGGCCTCGTCGTCGGGTTTGCGGCTTCAATATCAATGGCGGTAGCAGTATATCTTCAAGCAAAGCAAGCCCCAGCCATAGTTCCTTTTAGGGCGGCGCTACTAACCGGGATAACCTACATCTCAACTGTCATCCTCCAAGCCCTACCATTCTTCCTGACAGCCAACATATTCACAGCTTTTACAGCCTCTATAGCCATTTCTATAGCTCTTATAGCCGGCTTCACTTACTATGGGACTGTTGTAAGAGACGTAGATTCGCATAAAGAAATTGTAATGAATATAGCGCTAACGGTAGGTACGGCAACCGCTACATATCTGTTCGGAGACCTACTATCATCGTGGCTGGGGATCAAATCGCTGGGTAGAACATTATAGTCAACCATCTATTGTTAAAAACTCTGGGACGCTCTCTTTCTTCTCGGTTTTTTCCTTAATACTTTGTTGCAGTTGGGGCATTTATCCCTGTTGGAGAAGGTCTGACAACATTTACTACAATACCACTCCCCCCTACCATACTGTGGCAGATGGCCCGATGGAATAAACAGAGACTCCCCACCCCCTCATAGCTGAAACACGGTATACCATCCTCAACCCATAGAGCTATTCTAACTCTCCCTCCCATTGTTAGCCTCTAAATAGAAAAGCGATTTATACATATTTTGGTATTCTCAGCCTCCATCCCGCCGTAGTGTCATACCTCCCCCTGAACCTCTCGGTAAGCTACTGAACAAAACCACCCCTACTTCCCAGCGCATAGGCCAAAGGTCTCAGAAAAGTGGATAAGGGCGTGGATGGCCTTAAGTTGACAGCACCCTCCATACCATGTTAT
>JAVYLC010000024.1:8708-23254 GCA_038741355.1 Nitrososphaerota archaeon | reverse complement strand
AACCCATAAGACGGCCTAGGCCGACCCCAATTCTATTCACCCACAACTAATGGGAAGGCCCAGCCATAGACCTTAAGTTGACAGTCCCCTTCTTCATAGCTGAAACACGGTATTCCATCCTCAACCCATAGGAATATTCTAACCTCTCTCCCCTCATTAGCCTCTAAATAGAACAGCGATTTATACATACTTGGTATTCTCGACCTCCATCCTGCTGTAATGTCGTATCTCCCCCTAATAACACCGATATACTCTCCCTTATCTGGTATGTTTAAAGACTGCCAAGCTGTTCTGGGTAGTTTAAGCCTCATCAAGCCTCTTTCCTCACATACCATCCTGCTCCTCCACAATCGGAAGCCCCATTCTCAAGATAAGCTGTCTGGGAGCTATGAAACCGTCTCTAGTGGCTATGTGTGGAATACCTAAGTAGGTAAGGCTTTCAGAAACCATTTTCCTGTCCACTCTGGACGTGTAGATTGTTATCATGTCCTCACCCACTCCTCAGCCTGTCAAGATGGTTTAGAGCAATAAAGGCATGTATTTCTCAGGGGAATGGGGGTGTTTGGGATGCTGTGGGGAGGCATGGAGTCTCTCCACAGTAGCTGAGCCCTCCTCAGACACCATGGAGGTGTTTGAGAAAGGTTTGTGGATGGATGCTGGAGACACGAAATGATCTTCAGAGGTTTCCGAAGACAATCCATGAAGACCACAGAAGACCGACAAAGAATTCTCCCTGCCGGCCGTCCTAGTGGAGGTGTGAGGTCCTCCACCCCTCTCCAAGCAGCTGAGGCTGCCCCGGAGATGGTGACGGCCATCGAGAGAGGACAGAATACACCAGACAATCGATACATAGCTGTTTATGCGAATCCCAACCCACTTAGGCCCCGATAGGAGGCCCCGGCCGGAGGCATGCGTTCTCCGGCGGGGTTTCCCTCCTGTCGGGGAGCACGGCGGCCGAGGCCTCCCGGGAATGCCATGTCCTCTGACGTGGCTGACCCCTCTAGGGCCCGGGGGGCTTTTGGGGAGGGCCCCCGTGGTGGGGAGGGGCGATGCCCCACCACGGCCTCGCCGCCTAACGCGGCTGTCTGCCCGGACGGCCGCGTAAGTGGGGGGAGAGGGGGTGTAGACACAAAAGGGGTTCATAAACCTCTCGGGAGAGAGAAACGACGATTTTTCGCTGACATTCATCGGATGGCGAACAAAAACAGAAGCAGAAAGAGCGAAGAGAACTTCCATATCTACACTGTTGACGGCATAAACTTTGCCAGAACCTGCAAGATCACTGACATCCCTGCTGGAGAAGGGGATGAGCTCTACGTGGATTGTCTCCCCGTAGAGCTCACCGATGAGTTCGTAGAGGTTCTCAGGCGTGGCGTTAAGATTCTATACCTTCGTAGATTGACAATACTCGCCAAAAAGCGAAAAGAGCTTCAACTTTCAAAGACTTCTAGGAATGACATAAAGTTGCTGATGGCTTTAGACCCGAAGTGGTTCAGAGAGGTTGATGAGAACTATCTGGTAATGCGACGGCTTACAGCGGCTTTCAGAAGCCTTCTAAGAACGCATGCAAGCATCCTTAACAAGGCCAAGGCCCTGCAGGATGCTGAGAAGAATGTTCTGATGAAGTCTGCCAGGGCTGTTGAAGAATCTATGATGGAGCTGGCTTCATCAATTGTCTCCGAGGCTGAGAAAAGATACCCATACTTCAACAAGGTGGTGGAGGTTATTGGTATAACCGGAGAAAACCATCTACTTGCAAGGGAGGCCCTGGCAGAGATAATGCCTTACATAGAAAGAACCAGGTCTTTCAAACGTCTCAAAAGGTTCTTCGGCCTCTTCGAAGCCAAGAATAGAGTCAATAAAATCTATAGCAAAACGGCGAGATACGCGCTTTCAAGGCTGACAGCAGCGGTTCTCAAAAACACACACCACAGAGCAAGGGACGAAGAACAACTGCTAAAGAGAATCTGGAAGACTGTTAAGGAGACCCGGGAAAGGCTGGGGGCGCCGGCCTGAACAGCAGGGAAAAAACCCTCTGGAAAGGCCGGCGCAGGTCTTAAATTACCGTATCCTATCCTATGGGATACGGCCTAAATAAATTACGGCCGGCCTTTCTTTTGGGTTTCCTTGATGTTGTTCTGGTTGGTTGGCCCCCAGCCAAACTCTCCCCTATTTTCCCTTCTTCAATGAGGATGGTTATATTTAAAAGGCGGCCACGGGCTTGGAGTCAACGAGGTGTGCCGGACCTAGTACAGCGTGAAGTCGTAGAAGGTTCTAGCTATACGGGCTTCACGATGGAGGAGATAAGCCATGGCCAGCGCCAGGGCCAGCCCTATCAGCGAGTACCCGACAGCGCTCAGCATCTTCTCTCCTGCTGCCAACACCCACCATAATCCCTTAGTCAGGGTGACACGAATAGGTTATTGAGTATGTGTGTGGTGGATGGTGTGTGGGGGGCTTGTCCGAGGACGCGTTGGGGCTTCTCTGCCGCCCAGTGATTGAGGCGGTTAGGGAGAGATTTATTTATGGATGTTGGTTGAATAGGAGGAGAGCTGGTAGGCCTTCATGGTGTCGCAGGCTCGAGTGGCTGGGTCTATTATTGCGGCCTTCGGTGGGGCTGTCCTCGCCCCTCTGTTAGTGTATCTCGGCATCGGCTTGCCCTTCCCAGCTACAGTTCTGGGGCTGGTAGTCGCGGCCCTTGTCCCTGCGATACTTTGCAGGTCGTTCACGACTGCTTCAATAGCCTCTATAGCCGGTATCTTGGCGGGCCTGATAGTCTGGCTTACGCTCATTTATAACCCGGTTGTGGACGCCCTCGTAGGCGCCGTTTCGGGGAACCTGCTCGTGGACCCCACGCTAGCATATATCCTCCTCCTAGCCGCCATGGCGCCTGTCTCAGGAGCCCTAGGTCTAGCACTCTCACCTCGCGGGGAGGTAATACAAGCCACCCTAGAGCGGGGGCCCGAAGAGGCAGTCCCTCCTGAGGCTCCGGCCACGGTTGAGGGTGAAAAAGAGGCGGAGATGGGTGGGATCGAGGCTGCGGTGACTCCCCGTGAGGAGGCCCCTGCTGGGGCGGCTGAGGTTGAGGGCCCCACTACGGGCGAGGAGGTGGTCTATGTTAAGTGTATTCACTGTGGTGAGCCGGTGCCTGAGGAGGCGGTCTACTGCCCCAACTGTGGCAAGAGGGTCAGGCCTGAGGGTCAATAGGTTTTGCGCCTCTGTTGGAGTAGAGCTAGTCCAACCCAGGCTATGAAGACTGCCATCCCCGTGACCGAGACTAGGACTAGGAGCCTCACGTGTAGGGGCCTCCACACTTCACTCGGCGGCCCTAGGAAGATTAGGAGATAAGCCATGGCCAGCGCCAGGGCCAGCCCTATCAGCGAGTACCCGACAGCGCTCAGCATCTTCTCTCCTGCTGCCAACACCCACCATAATCCCTTAGTCAGGGTGACACGAATAGGTTATTGAGTATGTGTGTGGTGGATGGTGTGTGGGGGGCTTGTCCGAGGACGCGTTGGGGCTTCTCTGCCGCCCAGTGATTGAGGCGGTTAGGGAGAGGTTTGGGGAGCTGGCCGAGACGCAGAGGCGCGCGATCCCCCACATCCTCAGTGGTGAGAATGTTTTAATCGTCTCGCCGACCGGCACGGGGAAGACTGAGGCCGCCCTACTCCCAATACTCAGCACAATACTAACCGACCCATCCGTCAGGCCGGTCTCAACGCTATACATTACGCCTCTGAGGGCTCTTAACAGAGACCTGCTCGACAGGCTTGAGTGGTGGTCGCGCCGCCTAGACATCTCCGTCGCAGTTAGGCATGGTGATACATCCCAGCGCGAGAGGAGAATCCAAGCCCTCAGCCCTCCACAGATAATGATTGTCACGCCTGAGGCCCTTCAGTCGCTCCTGATAGGCCGCATAATTAGGAGAAGCTTCTCAAACCTTAGGTGGGTTGTTGTGGATGAGGTTCACGAGCTCGCGACAGATAAGCGCGGGGCGCAGCTCGCAGTGGCGCTCCAGAGGCTGGGGAGGATTACAGGTAGGCCGTTCCAGATAATAGGCCTCTCAGCCACCGTAGGTAAGCCTGAGGAGGTTGCGCGTTTCCTTGTGGGGCCTGGGGGGAGGTTTGTGGTTGTAGAGACGAAGATGCCGAGGCCGCTTGAGGTTGATGTTGTATTCCCTGAGCCTAGCAGGTCTGACGTGGAAATGGGCGAGGCGATAGGCGTCGCACCTGACGTCGCCGCCAGAATGAGGACCATAATGGAGCTTATCTCAAACCACTCTTCCACACTCATCTTCACTAACACGAGACCCCTCGCAGAGGCCCTTGCAAATAGGTTCAAGGCCTGGGACGAAACACTCCCAGTCTCAATCCACCACGGCTCACTCTCCAGGGACCATAGGGTGAGGGCTGAGAAGGACCTGAAGTATGGAGAGGTACAGGGGCTCATCTGCACCTCAAGCCTCGAGATGGGCATAGACGTTGGGAGAATCGACCTCTGCATCCAGTATAACTCGCCGAGGGAGGTGACTAGGCTGATACAGAGGATTGGGCGCAGCGGCCACAGAATCGGAGGGACTGCCCGCGGCGTCGTCATAGTGATGGACTCGGACGACGCACTCGAGGCGGTCGTCATAGCTAGGAAGGCCAAGGAAGGGGAGCTTGAGCCAGTCAGGGTTGTGAAGAATAGCCTAGACGTCGCGATGCACCAGATAGCTGGCCTCCTCCTCGAATACGGCCGCCTCACAAGAGACGAGGTCGCATCACTCCTCAGGGAGACATACAACTTCTCAAGCCTAGAGGACTCAGACCTCGATATGCTCCTCAAGTACATGGAAACGCTCGGGATTGCTAGGATAATCGACGGAACAGTGACAAAACCCATAAGGCCCAGACGCCTCATAGAATACTACTTCGACAACCTCTCCATGATTCCTGAGGAAAAGCAGTACCTCGTGGTGGAGGAGGAGACAGGAGAACCTGTAGGAATTTTGGACGAGGCGTTCGTCGCAGAGTATGGCGAGGTGGGCACGCGATTCATTCTAGCGGGGAGGGCGTGGGTGATCCTGAACCTCTCCGGGAATAGAATCTATGTTGCTAGGCTGAGGGAGGGTGAAGGTGCGGTGCCATCTTGGGTGGGCGACGAGATCCCTGTGCCTCTCGAGGTTGCGATGGAGGTAGGCTCCATCAGAAGGCGGTACTTGGAGGCGAGGATGAGTGGTGTGGGGTCAAGTGAGGCGGCGGCTTGGCTCGCATCGGCCTATGGCTTCTCGCCGCATTTCATGGAGAGGTCGCTCAGAGAGGTCGAGCAGCACATCGAGATGGGTATCCCAGTCCCGACGGATAAGCTCGCAGTGGTTGAGGAGACGGGTGAATACGTCGTCCTCCACATAACGGGCGGGCTAAGAATCAACAGGACCCTAGCTAGGCTCCTCTCAGTATATTTGGCCGAGCGGATAGGCGCGCCGGTCTCAGCCCAGTCAGACCCCTACAGAGTGGTGCTCAAGTCCAAGAACCTAGACGCCGCAGACGTGGAGAAGGCGCTTCCAGAGATTGTGGACGAGGGGCTGCTCAGGAGGGCTGTAGAATCCTCCGGCGTCTTCAGGAGGAGGTTGGTCCACGTGGCCAGGAAGATGGGCGTCGTGGGCAAGGATATCAGCCTCCTTGACGTGAGTGCCCAGATGCTTGTAGAGTCTTTGAGGGGGACGCCAGCCTACCTAGAGGCTCTTAGATTCACCATCTTCACAGACTATGACTGGGATGGCGTAAAGATGCTTCTGGGGAAGATAAGGAGTGGGGAGATAGGTGTGGTAGCCTGCAGCCTAGACAAGCCGAGCCCCCTAGCCTCCCTAACGATAAACAGATACCAGTACGAATACGAAACCTACACACCCGAGAGAATGCACAAACTCATCATAAACGCCGTCCGCGGAAGAATAAACAGCGAGCTAGTAGTCCTAGCCTGCATAGACTGTAGGAAATACGTGGAGACGGTGGAGGTCGGCGAGATGGACAACAAACCCGTCTGCCTAAACTGTGGCTCAAGCCGTGTCGGAATAGTGAGCGTTGGGGGGCGCGAGGATGTAGAGCGGATAATGCGAGGAAAGACGGCCGAGTCGCGGAGATTCTGGAGAGAGGCTGAGAAGACATCACCACTGGTCGAGAAGTATGGGAAGGCCGCCGCCTTTGTACTCTCAGCCCGAGGAATAGGACTCAAGGAGGCGGAGCAGCTCCTCAACCAAGAGCCACGAATCTCACCCAAACTAATCGAGAAGCTAATAGAGCTGGAGAAGAAAGCCCTCTTGAGGGAGTTCAGCTAGGCTTCGTCTCTCCCTCTGCGTCGGTCTCCTCTGCCTCCTGTTCCACAGTTCCTTCTGTGCTGATGGAGGCGAATGCTTTGAGTAGCTCCTGCTTATCCACCTCTACCAGAGTCCTCCACCCGATAGACACTAAGCCCTCCTCTGTCCTGTTGAGATAGCCTCTCCTAGCGAGCCTCTCTAGGGCGGCCTCGACCCGCCACTTCGGATACTTTGTCTCCAGCATCTCTACGAGCTCTTTCTCGGGAGAGCTGCCATTCTTCGCGAGCAGGTATGCGAGTGTTGCTGATAGTATTGCGAGTTCGTCTAGGCTGTAGCCGAGCGTCTGCACGTCTGAGAGGATGAGTGGGTCTGAGAGGACGATGTAGAATCGGGCCCTATCCAAGTCCTCTGGCCCCGCCTCGGGGTCTGGAACAATCTTGACCCTCAAGCCTATCTGCTTCAGCCTCGAGTCCAGAGAGTTTATTATCTTTGGGAAGTTTTTGCCCAGCCTCCTCCTCAGCTCCCAGCCCCGCACACCCGGAAGCCTATGCCCCGATGCGAGAATCAGGGCTACTGCCTGCGCCATCTTCTTCTCCAGCTTACCCAGCTCCTCACCGCTCACTCTCCATCATCTGCCAATGGTTAGTGCGAGGGAGGTAGTTCTAGGTTCGTCTGAAACTTTCTCTGCCGCTCTTATCCAGATCTCGCCGCTCAAAGTGTTGACCCTCACGTCAACCTCCCCCCTTGAGATGAGATAGCTCAGGAGGTAGGCTCTATCCTTTCTGTCCCCCCGCATGTTGACGAAGTCCCAATACCTAACCCAGCCGCTGATGGATGAGAGCTCTGCTAAAATCTCCCCGAGCTCACGGCTTATCTGGCTCTCAATAGCCTCGTAGGCGCTAGGACTCCCCACAGCGAGCTGCACAGACTCTAGACCAGCCGAGCCCCTAGTTGGCCTTGAGAGGAAGTGCTGATACCCCCTCAGGAGCAGGTCTGTAGAGATCTGCTCAAGTCTGACTATCGGTCTCCAGGCCTGGAGAAGGGCTGCAACGAGAGACTTGGTATCTGACCCGACTATCTTGGAGTAGATCATTCCTGCGTCGATGAAGAGCGAGGAGGCCCTCTCCCTAATCCACCTCTGCTGAAGCCCCAGTACCACCGAGACTCTGTAGAGTGTCTCGGCGTCGAGGCTGATCGTCTCAACATCCCTCTCCCTCTCAATTATCTCGCGGAGCCTCGAGAGCAGTGAGGAGACATCGACGCTGAAGGGGTCCAGCCTCCTCGACTCGATCTCGCCAAGGATTGAGATCATTCGGAGGAGTTCCTCCCTGGGGATCCTGACTACCTTGCTCATCCACCCTCCACCGAGCTCGTCACGAAGGAGGAGCCGGCCACGTTCTGGACGATTATGAGGTTGAAGCCGTCTGTTATTGGGAGTCTCCCGGGCGTGATGAATAAGAATTGGGTCGAGGGGTAGGAGCGGGCGATCTCGACGAGCATCTTAGTAACCATCTCCCTGTTCAGGGGGTCTAGGTGTACGTCGAACTCGTCTACGGCTCTTATGGGTGACCTGACGTAGCTCTGGAGGGCTAGGAGGAATGCGATGGTTGCCACCACCCTCTCACCACCGCTGTGCGTGTGGGCGTCAACTATCATAGGCTCCATCCCCCTGAACCCGGCCATCAGCTCCAAGCTAGCGGTGACAGGGTCATCGAGGCCCCTGATCCTGATCAACCCCTTCCCGCCGACCGCCTCCAAGAGCCCCTGATAAACCGGGTTAATATCGTCGATAATTTCCTTAAGCTTGTCCCTCCAGATCTGTCTCCTCTTCTCAACCTCCTCAATCGCCCTCTTCACGTTCTCCTCAACTTGTCTAGCCTTGAGCTCAACCTCTCTGAACCTCGAGTCCGCCAAGAAATACATGGTCTCGGCGTCGGGAATCACCTTGCCTAGGGAGGCAATCTCGAGGGTGGTTAGTTTCAAGTCCTCAAGCACCGCTGAGGGCTCCCTCTCAGTCGCGACCTCCTCCCCCTTCTCGGAGGCTGCCACCCTCTTCTCCTCAAACTCCCTCAAGAGGCTGTTGATCTCCGACTGTGTCTCAGAGACCTCCCTCTCGAGGCTTGATATCCTATACCGCCTCACACCCTCCTCAACAGCGGCCTTCACCAGAAGGTCAATGGTCTCTAAGACCTCTTCTGGGCGTCCGGAGGCGTAAAGGCTCTCCCTAATCCTCTCCCTTAGGGAGGTCGCCTCGGCCCCGTAGGCTGCCGCCTCCTCCTCGAGTCTCGCCTTCTCCTTCAACATCCTCTCAAGGACCAGCTTCCTTCTCTCGAGGCTTCTCCCAACCTGGTGGACTAGGCTCCACGCATACTCTAGCTCGAGACTCTTCCTCCTCTCCTCAAGCTCCTTTAGGTGCTGGAACTTCTGGAGCTCTTTCTGCCAATATTCTACGGCCTCTTCTGCCTCTGAGAGGAGACGCTTGACAGATGCCTCCTCTGATCTGAGGCTGTTTAGCCTGCTCTCGGCCTCGAGCAGTCTCTCCCTGAGATGTGATAGGCCTACTGCGTCCTCCATTGCCCTGAGCTTCTCGACGTTATCTCTGGAGGCGAAGCTCTCTATCATGTTCTGGTGCATTATTATGAGGGCGTTGTTGGGGTTGATTCCAAGCCTCTTCAAGAGCTCCTCCAGCTCGGCCTTGGGCGTGAACCTGTTGTTCACGTAGTGCCAGTACTCGCCGCTCTTCTTGATGAAGCGGGTGACGGTTATCTCGTCCGACTTGATGGAGGAGACCGGCCTCTCACCATCCACCGGAGAATTGTCTAGGACTACTGTGAGCCTGGCGGCCTCCTTCCCCCTCCTTATAAGGTCGCTCAGCCTTTGCCCCCTCTCCGTATAGGTCTGGCCTAGCGCCACAGAGAGGCCGAGCAGGATGGAGGACTTGCCCGAACCGTTGGGGCCTGTGATAACGTTAAGCCCGGGCTCAAGCTTGATTCTGGAATACTCGTGAGACATGAAGTTCTCGAGTATGACTTCGCGTATGTGAGTCGGCCTCGCCTCAACCCCCATCTGCCCCAACCGAGCCCTAGCCAACCTCTCCAACCCCTCAGAAGAGGCCAGCCACAATAAAGACTATCCCCAGTAAAGTGAAAGTGTAATACATGGGATATCACCCTCCCTAGGGTGGTGTAAAAAAGGCTACAAGCTGAACGTTTAAGGGCTGCGGGCTCCAATTATATAGGCTGGAGAGGGGCTGCCATGGAGATAGAGGTAAAGACGGCGCTGGAGCGCTTCAGAATGTTCATCATCTATAACACCTGCCTTAGCCTTATCCCGAAAGGGTATCTGAAGGACCCGACAATCTTTCCGGAGAGGGATCCTGATAAAGGGGAGATCTACGTGGAGGCGGCCAGCAAGATCGAGTTGGCCAAGATCAGGGAGATCAGGTTTGTGAAGGCAGCAGATATACTAGGCGTGATATACAGGTCTAAGACGGGGAACACCTACCTCAAGTGGAGGCAGATCAGGGGAAACATAGGGAGGCTGACAGGCGTAGCCTCGCCAAACTCCATAGTCAACCTACTCGAGGCAAAAGTCCTGACCAGAGAATATCTAGAAGAGTATCTGAAGCAGAGGGGCGAGACACAAAAGACAGAGGGCCAGGGCCAGCCAAGCACTACAACTACCCCCCAATAAACAGCCATACCAGCCGTTACTACATCACACCACTCAAGGACAAAAGGGCGTTTGCCGGAAAGATCCAGAAGCACCCTAGCCCAGATCGGTAGCGGACCATGAAAACGACCGTTGTGGGATTCATAGATTTTCATCCCTTCCCTCCCACCTCTAAGACTAAGGGTTCGTTGAGGGCTTTCGGGGGCAACGGGGCCCCCTCATCCTGAGCATGTTTAAGCATGCGGCCACGTCTCTATCGTTTTCATAACCGCATTTACAACCTGAAAGCCTCGCCTCTTTAGGGCGGGGAAGGAGGTCAGAGCTTTCCAGGTACCTATCCCCGCTCTTTCAGTGTTTTGGCGCCTGGATTGCTATTTAGTGAGTAGGGCTCGGCATTTGGGGCAGGGTTCTACGCCTTTAAGGTCTGTGTCGAGGATGCTGTTGCTGAAGAACATGACGCATCGGGGGCTGGGGCAGTGTTTTAGGCCGAGCATGTGGCCGACCTCGTGGGCGACCTCCTTCCTAAGCCTCTCGATGAACTTCTCTGTGTTTGGGTGTTTTAGCCTGTAGGTTGAGACGACGGCGGAGCGGCTTGATGCGAGGCCGAAGCAGAAGTTGAACCTGTCAAAGTATATGTCGAGTCCGGTGATGTGTAGGTGGTAGTGGTTTCCGCTGTACTCTCTTGCGAGGGCTTCTACCAGTCTCAGGGCTTCTACTTGCCTCCTGAGCGGGTTGACGTGATTTAGGGCGGGGTCTCTTTCAAGCTCCAGCTCCTCTGTAATGAGCCCATAGACGATGGCCGCCGTCTCCGCCGCTATGCCCCTCTCACGGCTAAGGCTTCTCAGCGAAGAGACGACAAGTCTCGCCGGCAAGCCAAGATAAATCCCGGCGCGGGTTTTGATAAGGCTTGATGAGGGCCTGCCTCGTGGCCGGGACGCCCGGTGTGGGCAAGTCCACTGTGGCGTCGGGTCTGGCGGAGAGGATGGGAGCGCTTATGCTGGAGCTTAGAGAGCTGGCAGACCCCGGCGAGCTTGAAATCCACCCAGCAAAGCTGGCTGCGAGGGCGGGCGCTAGGATTAGGAGGGCGGGCAGAGACGCGGTGATAGCCACACACATTATCTTCAAACCGCGCGGCATTCCCATAGGAGCTGTTATTGTTTTGAGGCGGAGCCCTCTGAAGCTCTTAGAGGAGCTGAGGCTTCGAGGATATCCGGAGGAGAAGGCTCTTGAGAATGTTGAGGCTGAGCTGCTGGGCGTCGTGTATGTTGATGCGCTCCGAAAGATGGGTGGGGGGCGTGTCTTCCAGATAGATACTACGGGGAGGGGAGTTGTGGAGACTGTGGATCTGGCTTACCGGGCGCTGCGGGGGGAGTGGAGTGGTGAGGAGGTTGACTGGGTCTCGCAGCTGGAGAGGGATGGTAGCCTTCAGGAGCTCCTGTCCAAGCTTTCAGCCAGAGGTGCGAGGGCCTAGAGGCTGTCGAATATCTTCACGGCCTCCCTCGCTATGGCGTCGGCCATCTCCAGCGTGCTTGCGTTGCCGTTAAGGTCGTAGGTTACGGTCTTACCCTCCTCTATCACCTTCTCCGCCGCGGCGAAGATGCTCTTAGCGTATCTATGGTAGCCGAGGTAGTCCAGCATCCAGGCCGCTGAGAGGATTGTTGCTGTGGGGTTGACCTTGTAGAGGCCCTTATACTTGGGAGCGCTCCCATGTGCGGGCTCAAACATCGCGTACCTATCCCCGATGTTCGCTGAGTATACGAGGCCTATGTTCCCTATCAGTGAGGAGGAGAGCTCCGAGATGACGTCCATGAAGAGGTTTGTGCTTAGGAGGACCGTCTGGTTAAACCTCTGGGGATTCTTAACCAGCTGCTGAGACATATTGTCTATGTAGTATTCCTCGAGCTGGACTGTTGGGAATTCTTTAGATACTGCCTCGACGCTATTCCAGAAGACCGAGTCCGTCATCCTCAGTATGTTACGCTTCGTGATGGCGATGACTTTTTTGTAGCCGCGGTTGACAGCCTCTCTGAATGCGACCCGCGCAATCCTCTCCGAGCCCCTCCTCGTTATCTTCCTGATGGCTACCGCCGTATCTTGGTCAAGCATGACTTCAGCCCCTATGTAGAGGCCCTCAGTCGCCTCCCTGACGCAGAGAAAGTCCACCTCCCCTAGCGGGCCAACCCTCCCCTTGAACGTCTTAATTGGCCTCAGGTTGGCGTAGAGATCCATCCTCCTCCTAATGTTTACTGCCACGCTTCCAGGTGCGTTGGGGTCTGGAGGAGTTGTGGTCGGGGCCTTGAGACACGCATCACTGTTCATAATAGCCTCCCAAGTCTCAGGCGGTATAAGGTTGGGCAGGTTGGGCTTCCCGGCTGAGAGCCACCACTCATACCCCGCCTCACACCGCACCACCTCAATATCAGGGCGAAGGGCATCTATGACACGGAGCGTAGCCTCGGCAAGCTCTGGACCAGTCCCATCACCATTAATAACAACAACCCGCTTCCTAGCCATTCAGCTCAACATTGGAACCCTTCTTAACTAATTTTTCCCCGCGGCTAGGCCTTCGGCTTTAGAACAGTCCTACCCCTCATGTAGGGCTGGAGAACCTCAGGAATCTCAACCGAGCCATCCCTCCTCTGATAATTCTCCAATATCGCAACAATAGTCCTCTCAGTGGCTATGGCCGTGCTGTTGAGTGTGTGGACATATTTGGTCTCCTCGACGTGGGGCGCCTCCCTATACCTGATCCTAAGCCTCCTAGCCTGGTAGTCCGTGCAGTTGCTGCAGGAGACAACCTCGCGGTATCTCCCCTGCGCAGGCATCCAAACCTCCAAGTCATACTTCTTAGCCGCTATGGGCCCCAGCTCCCCAACACAGATGTTAACAACCCTGTGGGGCAGGCCGAGCGACCTGTAGAGCTCCTCAGCATTACTGATCAAGAACTCGTGCTCATCCCAGGACTGATCCTCCCTGCAGAAGCTGAACTGCTCGACCTTCTCAAACTGGTGAACCCTGAATATGCCCTTAGTATCCTTGCCGTGGGCACCCGCCTCCTTCCTGAAGCACGGGCTCACACCAGCGTATCTCAAGGGGAGAATCCTTCCGTCGAGTATTTCGTCGGCGTGTAGGCCCGCTATGGCGTGCTCAGCGGTGCCTATGAGGTATAGGTCCTCCCCCTCAATCTTGTATATCATGTCCTCAAAGTCCTTCAGCGATATTGCGCCGGCTAGTATATCCCTCTTAATCATGTAGGGAGGTTGGATGATCCTGAAGCCCTTGGCGGCGAGGAAGTCGAGGGCGTAGTTTATGAGTGCTAGGTTCAGGAGGACGATATCGTCGAGAAGGTAGTAGAATCTGGCCCCCGCCACCTTTGCGGCACGCTCCAGATCAGCCATAGTTAAGACGCTGAGGATGTCTACATGGTCTCGCAAGTAGTCGTCCATGCGCGGCTCCCCCCAACTCCTAACCACCACGTTATCCTCCTCAGAGACTCCATTGGGAACAGACTCGTGGGGTATGTTGGGCAGGTTGAAGAGTGTCTCTCTTAGGAACCTCTCCACTTCCTCCAGCTCCCTCTCAAGCCTCTCAATCTCGACACTGAGCCAGCTACTCCTCTCCCTCAACTCCCCAACCCTCGCCTCATCACCCCTAACCCTACCTATCTCGACCGCGATCCTGTTCCTCTCGTGCCTCAGCTCCTGTAGGCGCTTTATCAGATCCCTTCTCCTCGCATCCCTCTCAATTACAATATCCACTATCGAGGGGTCGATGCCCCTCCTCGCTAGGCCGGCCTTGAAATAATCGGGCCTCTGCCGAATCTGTTTTATGTCTAGCAATCCCTAAAGACTGTCGGCCCCGCTGTATTTAACATAGCCTCGCCTCCCTACTGAGTAAGTTCCTTAGGCTAGGGTCGCTGATCTCTTGTAGGGCTGACTGGGTGAACTCCTCTGCCAAGCCTTTAGCGGCCCTCCCCTCCCTCTCATAGGCCATGGCCTGAAGCGCCATCTCTAGCTTGTCCAACTGTTTGACGAGCCTCGCCTCCTCGCTTGACTGCGATGAATACTCGTTGTAGAGCTGGAGAATCAGGTCGCCGACCTTCGCGGGAGCCTTCTCAGCTATACTCCGTATGGCTTCCCTCTCCGCATCCACATAGACCATGTTTGACTTCTTCTCGCTTGGCGGTATGTCCCCTGTCACGGCCTCTGCGAGGTCGTGGATGATGGCTATCGCGGCTGTCTTGAACGGGTCTAGCCCCCTCTCCGCAGCGAGGAGCATCGAGAGTAGTGCAAGGCTGTAGGAGTGGTCGGCGACAGACTCAGACTTCCTGACACCTCTCCTGACCCAGCCCTCCCTCCTCAGCTCCTTCAGAGCCACACCTAGCCTGAAGATGGCATCTAGCCAGCTCATCCCCTCAACCCTCTCCCCACACCCCCACCCGCTCTCAACTCACTCTCACTCAACATTCTGGCAGGTGGATGCGGGTTAATCAGATCTCCTCCACAGACTGGGCATCTATCGGTTCGCAACGTGTAGCGCCAGCAGGCGGAACATCTCCGAAGCCTCATTTCTTCTT
>JAVYLC010000024.1:1335-8612 GCA_038741355.1 Nitrososphaerota archaeon | reverse complement strand
TAACTCACTCTCACTCAACATTCTGGCAGGTGGATGCGGGTTAATCAGATCTCCTCCACAGACTGGGCATCTATCGGTTCGCAACGTGTAGCGCCAGCAGGCGGAACATCTCCGAAGCCTCATTTCTTCTTTGCTTCCTCCTCTTCAATAGCTGCCACGCCACCGTGCTCAGACATAATCTGTGCCATCCTGTTTAGCGCCTGTTGTTTAAGCTCCTCCACCCTCTCAGGTGTTGCGGCCTCCACCCTTAAGAGATATCTTGGCGGGCCTATCACGGTTATTGAGAGCTTCTCTCCGCTCCCGGCCAGGCTCATAGCCTCTTGGGCCGCCCTCCTGATAACTCCAACACCGCTCCTCCCAGCGTAGAGTCTGATCGGGACTTTTGAGACGCTCACGGTCTTCTTAATCTCCTTCTTGCAGAGCTCGGCTAAGGCGTCCTTAACCTCTTTGGGGAGGCTCACCCACTGAGGTACTTCGTCCCCGGAGGCTATGTCCTCCATGAGCCCGTATAGGTCTACGTGCCTTTCGGCGGCGGGCTTGACCAGCCCCTCCTCTATCACTGACTTGTCAACACCTGTCTTCTCGGCCAGGATTGAGAGCATCTTCGAGACCTTCACGACCCTGTTCCACTCAGCCATCTTCTCGGCCCTCTCCTTCAGCGTAACCCGCCTCAGCGAGACATCGACTTGGAGGTTCTCAGGCGAGCTCCTAACCACCCTGAAGACCGTCCTCTGTCCCTCTCTGAGATAGTCCCTGATGTTTCGCACCCACTTCATCGAGATCTCCGAGAGTGGGACGAAGGCCTCGAGTCCGTCATACTCTTCGAGCCTAACATTCACTCCATGCCTCATAACCCTGGTGACTGTCCCTATGACCAACTCGCCCTGCTGAGGAAACCTCTTATTAACACTCATCCCTCCAACCTCACCCTCAAGTGTGTGGTCCCTAGGCTTTTAGCCCTTCGACCCCCAGCCGCGCCCCAGCTTCATGTGTGCCTTGACGAGGTGGTGGGCTGCAAGTGCCGCGACGAGTGAGACCTCACCCGCTAGGACCGTGGCCGCCACTATCTCCGCCATCTTAAGGGCGTTGGCCCCCGCCGGGTCGCCGGGCCCCGCCACACCCATCAACTCTAGGGCCGCCCTCTGTGCCGGCAGCCAAGTCCCTCCGCCGACCGTCCCAAGCTCTAGGCTGGGAAGCGTGACTGAGACATAGACGCCCTCATCGAGCGCCTCGACCATCGTGAGGCAGAAGCTTGACTCGACGACTTGGGCCGGATCTTGGCCCGTGGCGAGGAATATTGCGGCGATTATGTTTGCGGCGTGTGCGTTGAACCCTCCGAGAACTCCGGCCCTAGCCGAGCCTAGGTAAAACTTTGTCACAGCAACCTTCTCCATCGCCTCGGGCGTCGTCTTGAGTCTTTCCTCAACAACCCTCCGCGGAATGGTGACCTCCGCAGTGACCGTCTTCCCCCGACCCAGTATCCAGTTGACCGCCGCCGCCTTCTTGTCCGTGCAGAGGTTTCCGCTCAGAGCTATATGCCTGGCCCAGGGGTTAGCATCCACTATTTTCTCGGCCACACGCTCCGCCCCACGGGTGACCATATTCATACCCATGGCGTCGCCCGTCCTAGCCTCTATCCTGAGAAAGAGGTATCTTCCTACAACGAATGGCTTTAAGTCGAGTAGCTCTCCGTGGCGCGTTGTCTCGCTGAACGCCTCCTTGAGTCTCTCCCGCTCCCTCTTCACCCAGCCTGCAAGCTCTACACTATGCCTAAGACTCGGCGTCTCGAAGACAGGCGCCCTGGTCATAGCGTCGGCGACAACGACCGCACTGACGCCCCCAGCCTCCCTCACAGCGGCGCATCCCCTATTCACGCTGGCAACCAGAGCACCCTCAGTCGTGGCTAGAGGGACATAGTATTCGCCGCAGGCGTATGCGCCCTCGACCTTTATGGGCCCAGCAACGCCGACAGGGATGCTCACAGCACCGATCGTGTTCTCGCAGTTCCTCCCGACTATCTGATCGAAGGGGAGGTCGGACTTGAGTGCCGAGAGGTCCTTACCCAACCTCTTTTCGAGGAACCTCCTTCTAATCTCTGTTGCCTCCACACTGCTCCCGAGAAGCTCGTCCAGCTTGTAGAGGGCGATTTCACCCCTCTCTAGCGCCTCCTCTACATCCATACCCCACACAACCTACTGGGCGCCGCTTATAGCTATGTGGCTTCTTCACCACCCGGGGGCCGCCCCTTCTTCTCAAACTGCCTCTGGTAGAGTGTCCTGAGGCGTTGGAGCGTGTCGACCTCCAGCGGGCCTTTATCACTTCTTATCCTAACTATCCTGGCGAACCTGAGAGAGAGGCCGCTCTCATAATGTGGGCTCTTCTGGATCTCGTTGTAGGCGACCTCGACGACTATCTCGGGCCTAACAGTGACACCCCACTCCGTCTCACCCGTCTTTATCGAGAGAAGCTGCTCAGTCATTTGCTGGAACTCCTCGTCAGTCAGACCCTTAAACGTCTTCCCCACCACGGCGAACCCTCCAGTCTCCTCGTCGAGGACAGCTAGATGATAGTTGCTCAGCCACCCCTTCCTCCTGCCATGCCCCCACTCCGCCGCGACTATCACTACATCAAGCCTGTCGGCTGGCTTCAGCTTGAGCCACTTAGACCCCCTCCTCCCCGGAGTATAGAGGCTCCTAGGATCCTTCGCCACGACCCCCTCATGCCCCTCCTCCATAACCTGTTTTAGGAACTTCTCGGCGGCCACTGAGTCTCTGACCACGAGGCGCGGGGCAAGTATGTCCTGCCTAGCGATGGACTCAAGCCTCCTACGCCTCTCCTCGTAGGGCTTGTCTATCAGGACCTCGCCGTCGATGTATAGCGCGTCGAATAACCAGAGCCTCAGGGGCATCCTCCTCACGGCCTCCAGCACATCCTTCTCCCTACCAACCCTCCGCATCGTCTCTTGGAATGGCATGGCCCTGCCGGATTCGTCGACGGCAACTACCTCGCCGTCAAGGACAGCCGACCCTACAGACACAGCCCCGCGGACAAGCTCTACAACGTCTGGAATCCTCTCTGTAATGTCTGTAAGGCGCCGGGTATAGATCCTGACCCGCGGGCCCTCGATGTGTATCTGCACCCTAACGCCGTCGTATTTCGGCTCAAGACTTGTGACGCCTCCGTGGAGGGTGATGGCATCCTCGACCCTATCGCACATCTCCGCGAGCATCGGTCTCACGGGCTGGAAGAGCTTCAGCTCGACGCCCCTTAGCTCACCGGCGACGGCCAGCCTCACGAGCTCGCCGATATCATTCACAAGCATGTCCACCCTCCTCACAAACTCTGGATCCGCCCCAACCATAGATGCGACAGCCTCAAGCATCAAGCCGTGGTTCACGCCGTGCCTCATTTCGCCCGAGAGAATCCTCAAAACCCACTCAAGCTCATCCACGCTACACCTCTGGAAGATGGACTGTAGGACAGCCACTCTCCTAGCCCGTGAACCAGACCCCTGCATCGAGGCTATGGCCTTGAGCGAGGACCACAGGTCTTGGAGTGTGATAGGCTCCTGAACGAGGGTCGAGGTTGGCCTCTGGTTGAGCGCCTCGCTGATGGTTGACCAGCCGACGCTCAGCGGCCTCCTCCCCCTGACGTCAGGCGGCAGCCCGAGAAGGAGATACGCAGCTATCTTCGAGTCTTCTAGCGGTATCCTCCTCAGATACTCGGAGAGGAGTCTAATCTTCGCATTCCTACTGCTCGTCGCCTCGAGAGCACTGCAAAGCTCCGCAAGCTCGCTGAAACTGGAGCCCACCAGCCGCTAGATGGGCCCCGCCACTATTATACAGGTTACCCCCTCCACCCCCACCCCAACCCCCCACGTGATACCCTCCATGGTGGATAGAGAGAAGTCTTTTATCACTCCGTGCTGCGGATTTATGGCAGTAGTTGGTTAGACCAGAGACGGCCCCGCGCGATATAGGCTGCGTCATAAGGCCGGTTAGGGAGGAGGAGATTCTAACTATCATGAACATCAACAGGATATGCCTCCCAGAGAACTACTCCTACTCCTTCTTCTACTCGATCTTCAAGAGTAATCCTGAGAGCTTTCTTGTAGCGGATGTGGGCGGCGCAATCGCGGGTTATGTCATGTGCAGGGTTGAGTGGGGAGGCTCCAAGATAGATACGCTTAGGCTTCGCAAGCTGGGGCACATAGTCTCTATTGCCGTATTGCCGGAGTTTCGCAGGAGAGGAATTGGAAGGGCGCTTATGCAGGAAGCACTCAACGTGCTGAAAAAAGTCTATGGATGTGACGAGGTCTACCTAGAGGTGCGGGTGACCAATACCCAGGCAATAAACCTCTACTACTCGCTCGGATTCAAAGTCACGCGGGTCGCCAAAAACTACTATATCGATGGGGAAGACGCATATGTCATGGCCCTCAAATTCTAGAAAGAGCCAAGCCCGTGCTCCTTAACTCTGAGAACAAGTACGCTCACATGGTTAGGCTCGAGCGATACATTATCCCCAAACGAGTACTTTCCCGATACCCTGTCAACATGAACGTATCGTCCACCGGGTGGCACTGCATTCTTCACATAGTAGACTATGAAGCCCCCTAACACGCCCCCAGTTACAATGAAATAAGCCCTATCCGGTTCCGAGTAATTCAGGAGAGAAAGAGGGAGCGAGGATGCAAGAAGAACAATATCCGTCAAGCTCTCCAGCAGTATCTTGACGACAGTTGGCCGCGCCTCTTCAGACCCATTCATACTTAGACCTACGTCTTCTCCAGATAAAAACGTTGAGCCACTAGCGGATTCAGCCTCTCACCGCCGCACCTCCAATGCTGGTCAGAAACTTCTCAACCTCTTCTAAATCCTTATGGGTCTCTATGCTCTTCCAGAATACATTGCTGAATGGAACCGCCCTTAATCTGCCCAGAGATGAGAGCTTGGGCAGGACGTCAACTTCGAGTGAACCGCGCTCAGGCAGAAGATCAAAGATCTCGCCAGTAAACCCGTAGACCCCAGCGTTTATCCAATAGTCCTGGATTATCGGCTTCTCTCTAAACTCTTGGACCAGATGTGTTTTTGGGTCAAACTTGACTATGCCGTAAATGGAGGGCAGGGGGACGAGGCTTATGGCGCCAACCGCGTCTCCAAGCGCCCCCATGGTCACCGTTGGGTTGATATTGGTTATTATGTCGCCGTTAATCACGAGCATCCTGTCTTCTCCACTACAAAACTTCTCAGCATTCTTTAGCCCTCCGGCCGTGCCGAGCAGCTCCTTCTCGATGGAGTAGTGTATCTCGACCCCCATGCTGGTGCCGTCCCCGAACTTCTCAACAAACTTCTCAGCAAGATAACCCACACAGAAGACTATCCGCCTAAACCCGTGCCTGATGAGCCACTCGAGCTGCCACTCAGCAATCACCTTCCCCCCCACCTCGATGAGAGGCTTAGGGGTCTTGTCAGTCAAGGGTCTTAAACGCTTCCCCAAACCACCTGCGAGGATAAGCGCTATCAACTACACCATCAACCTTCAAAAGCCCTATAGGCCTCGTCGTAAAGAATCTATCTTGATAAGCTCTCTGGGTAGAACATCACAGTCAACCATCGCTTATTAAAAACTCTGGGACGCTCTTATTTCTCTTTCTTCTCGTTTTTTCTTAATACTCTGTTGCAGTTGGAGCATTTATCCCTGTTAGAGAAGGTTTGACAGCATTTGCTACAATACCATTCTCCCCTGCCATACTGTGGCTGGGGGCGTACCGTACCGTATCCTATGAGATACGGCCATAAAGATTTACGTCGGCCTTTCTTATGGGTTTCCTTGATGTTGTTCTGGTTGGTTGCCCCCAGCCAAACCCTCCCCTATTTTCTCCCTTCTTCAAAGAATTCTACCCTGCCCCAGGGGCTGTAGGCTGTCACTGTTATTCCATTCCTCTCGCAGTATGGGAGAAGTTCGCTCTCTATTGATCTGTCGTGTAGACCGTACTCTACCTAGTTCGCAACGATCTCTGTATCTGATCTTCCCCGCACACCTCAAGACCCTCTTTATCTCAAGACCCTATACCTGGGGCCGCTCGCGGTATCCTCTACTTGGATGCCAGCCTCCCTTAAAGCCTCCCTGATCATGTCGGCCACCTTGAACTCCCCCGCCCTCCTAAACTCCTCCCTCAGCCTCAAAACCCTGTCAACCACTAAGAAGAGCCTCTCACCATCACCCTTCAGCTCAGGCGGCTTAAGACCCAGTATCTCGAATACATCTGCGAGGGACTGTTTGGCCTTTTCCAAGTCTCCGCTGGTTTGAGTTCTTGTCGAGTCTAGGAGTGCATTCACTGTTTTGACGAGCTCCATCAGGTATGCGGAGGCCTGGGGCGTGTTGAGGTCATCACCGAGGCTGGCTATGAACCCCTCAAATACACTGTCAACCTTGCTGGAGAACTCTCCGCTCGGCTTACCCTCACTACCCCCCTCCACCAGGGCCTCGAGAACCCTCGCATAGCACCCTTCCACCCTCCTCCTAACCTCCACAAACTGGTCCATGATGCTTTCAGAATAGTCTAGGGGGGATCTGTAATGGGTGCTGAGGATGAAGAGTCTGATGTCGTTGGCCGTGTATCTCTTCAAGGCGTCTTTTATCGAGACGTAGTTGCCGAGGCTCTTAGACATCCTCTCACCATTAACGGTCAAGTAGCCCACGTGGACCCAATACTTCACAAAGGGACTCTTACCGGTGATGCACTCCGACTGAGCTATCTCGTTCTCATGGTGTGGGAAGATCAGGTCCTGTCCGCCGCCGTGTATGTCTAGCTGCTCCCCGAGATGCTTTATGCTCATTATACTGCACTCGATATGCCAGCCTGGAAACCCCTCGCCCCAAGGACTATTCCACTTCAGGAGATAGCCGGACTCAGCTCTCTTCCACAGCGCGAAGTCCGCCGGATTCCTCTTCCCAGGCGCAGGCTCGACCCTGTGCTTGACGAGCTCCTCCCTCCTAATACCCGAGAGCTGCCCATAGTTCTCATAGCTCGAGACGTCGAAGTAGACGCTTCCGTCCACGACGTATGCGTGCCCCTTTTCTATTAGCTTGCTGATCGCCTCCCACATATCCACTATATGCATCGTCGCGCGGGGCTGTATCGTCGGCCTCTTAATGTTGAGCCTGTCCATGTCGTTGAAGAAGCTGAACATGTATTTGTCGACGAGCTCCATTGGCGCGAGCCTCTCCCTCTCGGCACCAGCCAAGATCCTATCTACCTGAGTATCCTCCCT
>JAVYLC010000024.1:0-1239 GCA_038741355.1 Nitrososphaerota archaeon | reverse complement strand
CCTAAGATGCCCCACATCGGTTATATTCCTCACATACTTGACCCGATAGCCCAGGAATGTTAGAAGGCGGTATAGGACGTCGAAGACTATATAGGTCTTGGCGTGGCCCAGGTGGGCTAGGTCCTGCACAGTGGGGCCGCAGACATACATCTTGACATAAGGCGGGTCCAGGGGTTCGAAGACTTCCACAGACCGGCTGAGCGTATTATAGATCCTCAGAGACCGCATCCTTGAGTATCCCTCCCCTACTCAACCCGCCCATCCCCTTCAAATAATGCTTTGTGCACCAGCCCGAGTTTATCGGCATCCTCAATTAAGTGGAATAGGGGGTTCTGAGCCGCTTGGGGCGAACCCGCGCCTGTCACGGCAAATATTTAACAATTACACAGGTGCATCATCGGTTGGATGGGCACGTGAGGGCGCGGAGTGCTGGAATCCTCCTGTACCGGCGGAATGGCGCCCGTATCGAGGTGCTGCTCGTCCATCCGGGAGGGCCGTTCTGGTCGGGGAAGGATGAGGGCGCATGGTCTATACCCAAGGGCCTCGTAGAGGAGGGTGAGGACCCGTTGGAGACCGCTAAGAGGGAGTTCAAGGAGGAGACGGGCTTTGAGGTGGATGGAGGGTTCATAAGCCTCGGGGAGGTACGCCTCGCCAGCGGAAAGATAATCCAAGCATGGGCCCTTGAAGGCAACATAGACGCTGAAAAAGTCACCAGCAACAAATTCGCGATGGAGTGGCCCAAAGGCTCGGGAAAGACTCAAGAGTTCCCGGAGGTAGACAAAGCCGCCTGGTTCAGTCTAGAGGAGGCAGCCAAGAAAATCCATAAGGGCCAACTCGAGCTCCTAAACCGACTCAGAAAACACCTCCAAGAGACGGGAGACGGCGAGAAAACAGAAGAAGGGCAACAGCCACTCGACAGGTTCTTCTAAAATCAGCTGAAAATAGCCTATTTAACCGTCTCAAGGGTGTTCCCTAGTCAAACGTATAGTATTTATCACACCTCTCTATTGGTGGCTTTGCGGGTTCCAACTCTCACTGGAGGACTGCATATCAGTTGGATGTCACGAAACTCCCAGAATATTGGGACTGGGTTGCAGAGCACTCATTCCATCTCAAGCAGCCTAACCCCTCTGTAACCGACATCTACTACAGGAAACTTGTACTTACATTAATCAACCAGCTAGGCTCAGGGCACTGGAAGAGAATCCTCAAGCTGGATGCCTATAACGAGGCCACTAA